>JBBECD010000130.1:0-25293 GCA_040881995.1 Planctomycetaceae bacterium | reverse complement strand
CGCAGCATAACAACTCGTTTGCCATGTGATTTTCGTTGGAGCTTGGGAACGAGATCGAAAGCGGCGGGTGGCACTGTCGCACGGATGGCCTTTTGGATTGCAAGCAGGGAAATTGTCGCTCTTAACCACCCAACATGCTATCACACTCTTCGGGTGCCACTGGTTTTACCAGTGTGTCTTTGGCTTTTTATTTCAGACCCAGAAGCCATTCGGCATCCCGTGCACAAACGGCAGGCCGGCGAACTGCTGTCTCGCCGGCTCTACCGCACGGGGTTTTCGTGAATGTCATCGATCGCGGCGAGCAGCACCTCTCGTGAGTCGACGAACGCGATCAGATCGAACCGATATTGCTTGCACGCTTTGTCGATAGGGCCGCTGAACCGCGTTCGCCAATCGTCGCTCGTCAGCAGCGGCCGACAGTGGTAACATGAGAACGTGAATGCGTGGGCGTGCCCCGGTTCGTGGACGTGCTTGATGAACTTCCGGTGAGCCGACGAACTCTCCTCGATGTGCTGTTGGCAGGTCACTCTGATGAAAATACCAAAGACACACTGGTAAAACCAGTGGCACCCGAAGAGTCTGTCAGCATGGTGTGGGGTTGAGAGCGACAGCCGTCGCGCGACGATCGAAAGAGGCGATTACGTCTCGCGCGACAGTGCCACCCGCCGCACTTTTTGCGTCGTCGGCGAGTGGATCGTAAAGGCCGACGCTGTAATGAGTTCGATTTCAGACGCTACGTCATTCGCGGCGTGATTTTTTGCGCTGAAATGCGCGCAAAGCGTCGATTTTTGTCGTTTTTGGTGGTTTTTTGTCACTTTTGCGCCCCAAATGCGCGCCAAAATGCACCCTCATCCGGCCTTCGGCCACCTTCTCCCGGCGGGAGAAGGAGTTACGACGCGCGCGTAGTACGCTGAAAGTGCGCTGGAGTGCGCATTTCGCTGCATTTTTGCTCGATTCTCGCCGTGCGATTTTCAGACTGCTTGTTTCCCGTGAAACGGGGGTCGGTTGTGGAGGATGGGGCTTGGTTCGCGTGAGGCGAAGCGTTCCGCGTTGCGTCGCGGGTAAACTCAGGGAGCTTACGCTCCCCGCTCGCCCCTCACCCCTCGCCCCTCACCCCTCACCCCTCGCTTCCGCCAGCGGCCGCGGTGGATTTTGGCGCCTGCCTGCCGGCGTCGGCGTTCGAAGCTGGTGTGGTAGTCGAGATTGTGGGCGGCGGGTTTTTCCTCGGGAGGATCGAGGGGGATGAAGCCTTCGTGATGGTTCATCAGGGCCGCCATCACCTCGAAGTATTCTTCCACGTCGGTCCAGGCGTTGAGGACTCCCTCAGGCCGGAGCATCGTGCGGATGCGATTGACGAAAACATCCGTGAATAACCGTCGGCGACGATGCCGGCGCTTCCACCAGGGATCGGGAAACAGCACGTACGCTTCTTGCACCGATTCGGCCGGAATGTATCTTTCGATCGCGATGTTGGCATCGCCGCCGATCACGCGGGCGTTTTCGAGATTTCGCCGCTGCAGCCGGCGGGCGCCGTGACGGCCTTCGCGGTAATCGATTTCGATGCCGAGGATGTTCAGGCCGGGATGCTCCTCGGCGTGCTTGACGAGAAACATGCCCCGGCCGCAACCGATATCGAGCACGACGGGACGATCGTTGCCGAAGAGCGTCGGCCAGTCGATGGGACCATCGAGGTCGTCCAGCACGCGGAAATACGGGCTTAGATCGTGAGTGGGGGGAGAACCAATCATGGCGGGTTATACGGCGGTCACGTGCAGATTCTTCGTCTTGTCTCTTTTGCGGCTATTCTCTTTAATGATCCTAACACAACCTCTGTGCGTAGCGATTTTCGGCTGAATTTAAGGCATTTTTAACAGGCACAACCGGTTGTGTTAGAGTCTCTTACTGTCCAGAGGGAATATCGTTCGTTTTGCCAGGCACGGGGATCAGAATCCGGTTGATGGGAACGCCCATCATCTTGCCGCAGAAGACCATCGTCTCTTTCACGTATCCTTGAAACTGAAATTCCGCGCGGCGGCCGCGGAGTTCCGTCAGGCGGGCCAAGAGGATCAACCGCGAGTTCGGATAAACGGGCCAGCGAAAGCGGACGTCTTCGACGCCGCCGAATCCGAGAAAATCGCCTTCGAGCAGGTTGTATTTGCGGGAATAAAACCCGGCGAGCTGGGCGGCGCATTCGCAGAGAACGACGCCGGGCATCAAGGGATAACCGGGCATGTGTCCGCGGACCCAGAACTCGTGATCGGTGACGTCTTTGTAGCCGACGATGGCGTGGTTTTCGGTATCGACGTGCACGATCGCGGTCAGTTGTTCCATTTCGTACCGCTGCGGATTGACCTTGCGGATCTCTTCCAGATCGTAGAGCGGGTTATCGAAATCGAACTGTTTCAGGTCGAATAACGGGGGGGGAGGCATCTCTGTTTTACCTCCGCAGCAAGGGCCGAAAGACCGCGTTCGTGTGGTTGCGACCGTCGGCGGGATAGTCGCCGTCGATTCGTGGGATAACCAGGCTCGATCGAATTCTTATTGACGGTGTGCTCATAATCGGTTTAATACTGGGAGTGTTTCTGGGGGGAGGAAGGAATTCAATTCTCGCGTCACAGGTCTAAAAGCTGCGTTACCTGATAAAGCTCCGTCAGCAGCCGGTCGGGCCTCATCTCGGGGTTTTTTAGTTCATCGCCGCCGGCGCGTAAACTCGTCTTGTCTCCGGCAAACAGCGCCGTTCGCATGCCCATCCGTTTGGCGATGGCCAGGTCGTCCGGTAAACGACTGCTGATATACAGAATCGCTTCCGGGCGAATGCCGAGTTCCCCCAGCTCGTCGACGCTGGCTTCAAATAGGGAAATCGACGGCTTGCGAACTCCCCGAGCGATGGAAAGAGTCACACAACCGGGTGTAATGATTTCAGTCAGATCGTTTAGTTTACCGCCTCGACCCATGACTCGCAACATTTGTGGGAGTGAGAAACTCTGAACGTCGGCGAGAAGTCCTTGACGGTATCCCGCGGCGAGGACCGCCTGCATCGTCTCCAATCCCCGCGGATAAACATCGACCCCTTGCAGACTGGCATGAAAAAAATAGGCGACCTTTTCGGCGAGTTCCTCGCGGTCGCCGTAAAACGCAACGTCGTATTGATATTCTTTCTGCTCCAGCCGGCTGATCAGCTTTTCCCAGATCTGTGCAGTATCGATCTCCGGGACGTCTCCTTTCCGGCGGGTTGCCGTCATTCGTGCGGAATCGAGCAGTTGCTGATATTTGGGGAGCAGGTATTCCCACGGCGCCCCCGGCTTTCGCGTCATGCTTTGCCACATGTTGAATTCGTGAATCGTTTTATCGAGCGCGATCTGCATTCGCAGCGGCTGGGGATGCGAAAACAGCAATTCCCCTTCAGAAATATGCAGCAGCGTGCCGTACAGATTCCACAGCACCGCGCGGATGCCGGGTATTTTCTTGAGATACGGCGTGGCCTTGACCGGAACGATCGGGGGGGGTTGCGGCCAGATCAACTGACGCTCGGTCTCCAGCCAGGCGATATACTCTTCCATCGAAAGAGCCATAATCGTCGATATTCATCCTTTGTCGGGGAGTGGTGACTGTCAGGGCTGATGACGGCGAGCGGTGAGAGAAACGCGGACCGGGATTCGCAGGGGCAGCTCGCTTGGCATTATAGCATCATTGGAAGATATCGGAGAGCTTTTGCCGCGAACGCCCGGCGTCTCCCCAAAAAGCCAACATGCTGAAAAACCAAGCTGTCGCGAGCAGGCCGACCGACCAGAAAAAGGCATTCTGCCCGGTCCGAAAGACCAGCACGTTGAACAGAATAAAGGGAGCGGCGAGCCAAAGCAACCACCTCGTGCTCAGGACGGCTTCCACGTGAATGTACGTTTTCCCGTCTCGCGGCTCAAACCGGCCCCAGAGAACGGGCACAAACGGCTTGAGCAACAGATATGTCGGCCGCAGCCGAAATCCTGAGGGGGTGACCTGACCGCTGAATGCGGTGATTCGATCAGCGGATGCGGTTTCCGCCGCCGTGTGCTCACGCCACCGCTGGTTCAGTTCATCCGGCGTCGCTTCGCTTTCCAGGGTATAGTGATCGAAAGGCAAGAACTTCATGAGACCGGCCGGATGCTCCCCTCCTGCGAATTAGACTGCTCTTAACGAAGACCGCCTATACATTAAGATAGAAAATGACGCCGAAAAACCTCTCTTGTCAACGAACCGGTTTGCGACTAGAATCCCCCCCCCTTCCGGTCCGTTCTCACCTAAGCATCTGCCAATCGTCTCGGTCGCAGCCGCATTCCTCACCATTTTATTCACCAGCCAGTTCCGATACCAATCGGTAACCGCGCATTCCTGCCTTCCGCGATCCTGCATGAATGTAATATCTGTTCTCCCGAAGAGAGTTCGTCTTTTCGGGTGAGTCGCTCGTTTTTTGGCATTTCGAAAAGATTCTAACAACCGGTCGTGCCTGTTCGTTGTTCCCGCACTTTGGCAGGAATCGTTCTACGCGCTGGCCATGTTAGATCACAAGAACAGAGACTTACCATGAATCGCCCGAAGAACATATTCATCGCCCTCCATGTCTGTTTGCTTGCCATTTTCGCGATCGGCATCAGCGGATGCGCCATGATGAAGCATGAGCTGCAACCGCATCGCTTATGGCGCATGAACCGGACGGCGCCGATGAGCGGCGATCCCTACTTTTCGGTCTCCGACCCGGTCACAAATTCTGTCCGCGAGCAGAGACGTGCTCGCTCCGATGTGATCCGCGAAGCATCGCCCGTCAAAGCCACATTCACGTCCACCGAATCGCCCACAGCGACGGCGAACGCCGTGGCTCCCATCGATGGGACGGCGACGCAAAAGTGATCGCAACATCTCCCGGCGTCATTTGCCCGGTTTGGCCGTCCATTTGATATCGGCATCCTCTTGCAAGCGTGCGACGGTTTCGGACCAGAGGTTCTGGCCGAGTTCTTCGAGGACTTGCGCGCGGACGTCTTCGAGGCTCAACTGCCCAGGCTGCCGATCGTTGACGACGATGATGTGCATGCCGAACGGACTGCGAAACGGTTCGCTGAGTTCACCCGGCTGCAACCGGAACGCGGTCTGCGTGATTTCTTTCGCCATCGCGCCGCGAAACGTGAACGAGCCGACGTCTCCCCCTTTCGATTTGCTGGGAGCGTCGGAATGCTGCATCGCCGCCTCGGCGAAGGTGATGCTCCCCGATTCGATGTCGGCTTTCAGTTTTGCCAATTCGGCGTTAGCGGCGTCGACCTCTTTTTCGGCGGCATCGGGGGGAAGTTTTTTCAGAATCTGGCTGACGCGCACGCGCGTGCCGTCGAATTCCTGGCGGTGTGCTTCGAAGAATTCGTTCAATTTGTCGCGAGTGACGATTTCTTGAAGATACGCTTCCCAGCGAGGCATCAGGGACAATGTTTCTCGAAACGCCGAGTCGGAGATGCCGAGCCGCATTCGCATCTCCGCCGGGTCGAGTTTTTCCTTGGCGACCAGCATTTCCCAGCGGCGGATCATTTTGTCGACTTCGGTCTCGGGAACGTCGACTTTTCGGCTGCGGAGAAACTGAGCGACGAGTTCTTCCTCAACAAGTCTCTGAGCCGCCTGTTCCTGCAAAGCGCCCCGCTGCGACGGCGGGATGGCGTGCATGATCATCCACAGTTCGACCGACGCCGCAGTGAGCGGCGTGCCGTTAACGGTGACGAGCGTTTTTCCTGCGGCGGCATTATTTGATCGTGTCGACTTGTTCTGCGCATGCGCATCGAGCGCGAAACCACGAGCGGCAATAAGAATCGTAAGAGCATAAATGGGTAAGACAAGTTTCATGAATGGCTCCGAGACGTCACTGATCGGAAGACGCATCGACGCGATGACGAATGTAATGGCTCGCTTTGACAAAGCTGAAGAGCATCTTGCAACCGAGAGGATCGAATAAATCTTTGATTCCCGGAATATCGAAGTCGAGGCGATTGCGGTTGAGGAAGCAGCTTTCGCTGCCGCCGGCGGTTTTGAGGTGATCGACGACGGACGCAAAGACGATCGAGTCTTGTGGGGCAAATTCATACGCAATTCGGTATCGGGCTGCCTCCTGCATGATGCGCAATGAGAGCGCCAAAATCTCAGCGATGCCGAGAACTCGATCAAACACTTCGCCTAGCCGTTGGTCTTCCTCCTGCGAGCTTCGGGCCAGCAGATCGGTGAACTCGAGAAACACGGCTGCTTCCTGCTCGTATGGCTTCGACCGCGACAACTGTCCCAGTTCGCGGCTTAGTTGTTCTTTAATCTGTCCTCGACGTCCCTTTCGGCGGAGGAGCGTTTCGAAAGCTTCTGCGATGCAAAACGTTGGCACGATGAGATGCGCCGTCCCCGCCGCACAAAGGTCGACGATGGCATCGCAACTCTCATGCTGCTCCTGAACGAACGCCAATTCTAACAGAAAATTCGTTTCCACATAGACGTTCATACGAGACTCATGCGCGATATGTCGCCGTTTTTGAACGCATCCATCAGTCCCGACTCGATCAATACCCGCCGTTGTTCATCAGGAATCTCCGGGCGCAGCCCGAAATACACCAATTCCTGTAGCCACGACCGGACGTAAAGCTCGAAAATGCCTCTGTGCATTTGCCCTGGCTTAATGTCGCGAAGGTCAAAATACCGGCTGAAAAACGGCGTCGCATCAACCTCGAAATCCGGCTCGACCAATTCGGGTTCCACTCCCGCGTCTTTCCAGATGAAAATTCGGTCCGGCAGCACGATTAGAAAATAGGGGCAATTCGGCGTCAATTCGTGCTCAAGGATGTTCCGGCGGAACTCCATCGCCCACTCTCGCGACTTCGACCTATTGCCGCTATATTCGACGACGGCCACCATCTGCCCGTCTTTGTCGTATACCTTTAAGTCGGCAACTCCGGCCATAATGCTTCTCGCACATTGAACGTTTATCGGAATTTCACCCTACGAATTATACCTTGGCCTGGTACGTGCGAATAGATGAAGCCGTTCACGCCGCCGAATCCGCCGCTTGGGGGCTGACTACCGGCGGGGCAATCTTGCGCGTCCCTTTGCCGTGCCTCGCCTTGAGGTCGAACAGGCCGAAAATCTCCGAGGCGTTCAGACTCAGCGAAATGTTCGTCGAATCGCCGTCTCCCAACACGGCGGCGAAGAGTTCTCGCTTTTGCTGCAAGACGAGGTCGATGCGCTCTTCGATCGTGTTTTTCGAGATGAACTTGGTGACGATCACCTTCGTCTTCTGGCCGATGCGGTGCGCGCGATTGATCGCCTGATCTTCGACGGCGGGGTTCCACCAGCGGTCGAACAAAAACACATAACCGGCGAACTGCAAATTGAGTCCCACCGCGCCGGTGCCGTAACTCATCATCAGCAGATGCGAGTTTGGGTCTTCCTTGAACTGCTTGAGGATCGGCTCCCGCTTCTTCGTCGGAATGCCGCCGTGATAGATCAGCGTGCCGAAGTTGCGGCCTTCCATTTTCGCCGCGAGCCAGTCGATCGTTTTCGTCCATTGGCTGAAGAGAATCGCTTTCCCGCCGCTGGCGGAGATTTCTTCCATGTCGGCCATCAGGCGGTCGAGTTTCGCGCTCTCCCCGGTGAGCGGGTCAAAATTCGTGATCTGCTTCAATCGCAGCACGAGTTCGAACACGTGCTGCACCGAGATCGACTCGCCGAGTTCGTTGAGTTGCACGATTCCTTCCTTCTCGGCGACGCGGTAGGCGTATTCTTGTGCGGGGTTGAGTTCGAGATATTCCTCGCGATCGAGCCGCGGCGGGAGATCCTTCATCACCAGATCTTTGGTCCGGCGGAGAATGAATTCTTTCGAGAGACGCATCAGTTGCCGCAGATCGGGCGTGCCGCGCGGCGGAATGACTTCCATGAATTCGTACAGTGCCGCCAATTCTTCGGGACGGTTTTCGATCGGCGTTCCGGTCAGCGCCCAGCTTCGTTTGCGAGGGATGGCGCGTGCCGTTTCGGACGTTCGTGAATCGCGATTTTTGATGCGTTGGGCTTCGTCGAGCACCACGAGATCGAACTTCGGCCAATCGTGTTCTTCGAGTTGCTCCATGTCACGAACCAGCAGTTCATAATTCGCAAGCAGGACCGGAATCCCCGGCATCGTCCACAGCATCTTGCGGCGGTTGGCGTCTCCTTCCAGCAGCGTCACGGGGATTTCTTCCGCCCACATCTTGAATTCGCGCTGCCAGTTCGGAATCAGCGGTTTCGGACAGATCAACAAAATCTTGCGAACCTGTCCGCTGCGGAGCAACAGGCGAATCGCCGTGATCGTCTGCATCGTCTTGCCGAGCCCCATCTCGTCGGCAAGTAATGCCGAACCCTGCGAGAAGAGCCAGGCGATTCCCTCGTATTGATAAGGAAACGGCTCGAACGGCATGATCAGTTCTTGCCCCGCGAGCCAGGTTTCGAGCGGCGGCTGCAACAGATAGAACAAGCGGTCTTCCAGCGACAAGGCATCGGACGGCGGTTTCAGTCGCGTCCGTTTCCGCGGAGCGGCGGCATCGGACTGTTCATCGCCCCGGTCTGGTTCGCTTGTTTTTTCTTCGCTGGTTTCTTCGGGTGCAGGTGTTTTTTCCTTCGGCGGCGGCAGAAATTCCATTCCCTCGGGAAACGTCATGCGGAACGTTTTCGGCCGGGGCCAGTAAGGTTTCCAATTCGGTTCGAGGGGGAGCCGATCGTACAACGCCAACTTCCAGCATTCGAGCTTCGGCCAGCGTTTGAGCGCTCCGTTCATGCCCGAGGAGTGAATATCGAGAACCCAACCGGCGAGCGGAGAGGTCGACGTTTCGATCAGCAATGACGGCGACTCAGCCGAACTCGCGGGCGGTGCCGAGTTTTCGGAATGCGACTGAAGTTCGATCAACGTCCCGCTCCATTGCGAGAGGCTTCCAATAACGCCTCGCGAACCCGTTCGAACGGCTCGAGCAAGTCGGCGTCGTGAGGAATCATCTTCGACGACTCGGTGACTTTCGCATGATCATCGTTATGGCTGCCGTGAAACCGCAGCCATTGCTTGCCGAGCCGAACTCGCTTTTCCGGAGCGGCTTGCTCTGACGATTGTGACGATAAGGAAAGCTGATCCGCGTGAGCGGCGTTGACGGAAGAGGATGCATCAGCGGTCACGGATAACTCCTGGGCGGGTTTCGAATCGTCGGCAATCGTTTTTTTGACGCGCTCGGCCTGGGAAATGAGGCAAACCGGAATCCGCACATGCGGGCGGAGTTCCAGGACTTCTTCCTGCTCGGTCAGCAGAATGTCCGGGGCCACGCCGGCTCGTTCCACCAGCGTTTTGCTGATCAATTCACCCAGCAGAAAAGGCTTGAGCGTGGGACCGTATAAAATTTGCTGCGTGGCGTTAGGCTTGATGGGCGTCGTGCACTGAAATTCCAGCGGACGCCCCAGATGGTTCGTCACCAGCAACCCCCCGATAAAACTTCCCTCGGAAGTTTGCACGGTGGTTAAAAAGCCGAGACGGATTTTGTCCCGAACGACATCCGACGTCATACACACCTGCTCCCTGGTGCAACACTGGTCTGCAGAATCCTTTCCTTTGATCGACTCCTGATAAGACGGACTTGAACGTCGTCCGGGAAGAACCGCTCGCGAAAACTTTGCGGGCCGAATGCATGCTACAACCTTCCGCGGCGTGCACGGTTTCGCACGTTGAGCCGGTCAGCGAAGCAGCGGGGGACTCGGCGGGTTATGAGCGTTGTGAGATGAAAAAAAATCGGCGGTGTTGAACTTTTTGCTTCAGATCAACCGTGCAAAAAACGACGATCACAAGGGCGCATGAATTGAAGAGTTCGTCCTCGTTCCCAAGCTCCGCTTCGTCGATGGCAATTGAAGCGCTCCGCGTTGCGTCGCGGCTAACCGAAAGCGCATCACTCGGCGGATTCCTCGCGGCGGAAGAACCGCCGTCCTTTCATTTCGAAACGGGGGAGGCTGTTCGCGGGGACGGAAATCACCTCGGCCTGAAAATGAAAGCGGTCGCGGAGATGCTGCCGGATCGCTTCAACCAAGTCGTCGGTCGACAACGAATTCCGGCGATCGGCGGATTCCAGCCGCGGTTCGATTTCGATCCGCAGGTGATTCATCGCCCGCGTCGTCCGCAACTCCAGACGATACTCGGCGACGTCGTCGAACTCGCGAATCGCCGCCTCGATCGCCGAGGGGAAGACGTTGTTGCCGCGGATGGTGATCATGTCGTCCACCCGGCCGAGAATGCCGGCCTCGAGTCGCAGGAAACCGGCGGTTGCATCCGCCGTTTTATCCGCGCGGACGAGGTCGCCGGTGCGGTAACGAAGGAGCGGCGAGCCGAGGCGGCCGAGGTTGGTGATCACGAGTTCGCCGAGTTCTCCCGGCGGAACCGGTTCTGTCGTAACCGGATCGAGGATCTCGGCGATGCATTCGGTTTCGAGCAGTGCGAGCGATGCGGGGTATTCAACCGGTTCGATCGCCATCGGGCCGAGTTCGGTCATGCCCCAGTGATCGACGACGCGGGCTCCCCACGCCTCGCCGATCTGCCGGCGGATGGCGGGGATCGACCCGCCGGGTTCTCCTGCCACCAGCAGAATGCGGACCGCGCCCGCCGCGAGGTCGTGACCTTCGTCCCGAGCGACCTCGGCCATTCGCATTGCGTAGGTCGGCGTGCAGCAGACGACGGTGATCTCGTGCTCGAAGATCAACTGCAAGCGGGCCGCCGTCGACATGCCGCCGGCTGCGACGCTGAAATTCCCGCCGCGGAGCGCTCCTTCGAATCCGGCCCAGAAGCCCAAAAACGGCCCGAAGGAGAAGGGAAAACAAAAACGGTCTTGGGGCGTGATGCCGATGAGGGGAAAGAGTTGCGACCAGCAGACGATCAGCCAGTTCCAGCTCTCGGGCGTGTCGAGCCAGCGAATCGGCTGACCGGTTGTGCCCGATGTTTGGTGCAGCCGGGAATACGCACCGCGCGGGTATGTCAGATTTGTGCCATACAGCGGATGTTGCCGCTGATCGGCGACAAGGTCGGCTTTGGTCGTGAAGGGAAACTGAGTCAGCGAATCGAGCGAGAGATCACACCCCGCGGCTCGCCCTTGCCAGAACGGATTGCGGACGCAGATTTCGTCCCAGAGGGCGCGCAGTTTCCGGTTCTGGATTTCGCGGATTTCGTCACGACTCATCGGCATCGGCTATTTCCTTGTATCGATGCCTGCGATGATACTGCGCACGGCGGAGATGGTCCAGTTTGTGGGTGCGTACGAGGCGTGGGTTCTGCGATGGAACGACAGGGGAAGGGGGAGACGAAGACAAGAAGATTCGGAGACTGGGAATGCAGAAAAAAACGCCGGCAACTTTTTTGTTGCCGGCGTTTTCTTAATGTCGCGGAAACGATCGAGAGATTAGTTGAGGATCTTCGAGGTTTCTTTGGAGACAGCGGCGACGTCGTCGTCGCTGAGGGTCGCTTCTTCGAAGCCTTTGTTGACCTTCACGTTCGACTTGTTCCACATCAGCACGGTGACGGCTGCGCCTTCGGCGAGCTTGTACTCGGGCGGTCCGGCAACGCCGTCGAAGACGGTCAGCGGAACGTTCTTGATCCCCTTGTCGGCGGCCAGTTTCTTCAGCTTGGGCTGATTGGCATCGGGATCGTCCGTCAACAACACGACGAACGCGGACATTTTCTTGTCCGTATTTTCGCCGACCTGTTCGTCGATCTGCTGGACGAGCGAGACGACTTCGTCGTTGATCTCACGGGTGAAAATGGCGACGGTCGGACGGGCGCCGTACTTGCAGCGATAGCACAGGCTCGTCCCTTCGGACGGTCCCGAACAATCGAGCACGTTGAACGCAGCCGGAGCATCTCCGACTTTCAGGCCCGAATCGGCTTCACCGGCGACGACGGCATAACCGGCGAGGCTCAAGAGGCCGACGGCAACGAGGGAAAACAATTTTCGCATGTCTGTTCCTTTCAGAAGAATCACTTTGTAGATCAGGCGGAGATCCTGCACTCCGCATTTGGCACCCAACAGGGGGTTGAACTCCGTTCCATTCAGTACCGGCCATTGTGACAGATTCTTTCCCGAATTGCGACCACGTCGGGGACATAAACCGAATCCGCAGAACGATTGGCCGTCGCGACTCGATGCCCTTTATTTCAGATTCTCAACCGCTTCCAGAATCGCCTTGCTGTCTTCGGCGGCGTTGACTTCGGTATTCTTGAGCGCGATTTTGCCCTGTTTGTCGATCAGAAACGTCCAGCGACTGGCAGTTCCGCCGCGCGTGAGCGTCTCGTCTTTTCCGTCGATCTGTTTGACGATGGACGCTTCTTCTTTTTTGAAGGGGACGCCGAAGGCCTCGGCGACTTTGCCTTTTTCATCGGCGAGCAATGGGAAATTCAGCTTTTCGACTTTTTTGAAGAGCTGGTGATTCTTGACCGAATCGCCGCTGACGCCCAGCACGATCACGTCCTTGTCGGAGAGGGTCTTAAGGTCGTCGCGGAAGCCGCAGGCTTGCTTGGTGCAGCCGCCGGTCAGGTCGGCGGGATAGAAGTAGACGACGATGATTTTCTTGCCGACGTGTTCGGACGACTTCCAGAGTTTACCGGTGTCGTCCAGGGCTTGAAACTCGGGGGCGTCGTCGCCGACGTTCAACTCGTCGGCGGAGAGGGAAGTGACACCACACAGACACATCAAGGCGACCGAAAAACTCAGCCAGGCCATATTCATCGCAGCAGCTCCTTCAGAGGGATGTCCTGTTGTTGATTCGCTCGGTTTCAGCAGACGCGGACGAAAATTCGGCGTCTCTTTCGCAAGTCATCAACCAGTATTGATCCAGTATTCTCTCCCCGCATCGATCCGTCAACTCAAAACCTATCCGGTCTTCCCTGAAATTTCCATGAATTTTCGTTCATCTTTTTTCGGGTTTTCCTTGTAAAGAGAGGTTCTCCGCGCGGACGCCGGCCGAATACGGCAATTTATCGGGTCATCGAAACCGGGGAACCGGGTGAAGAAATTCTGGAGAAGTTTGCAATGCAGAGGCGCAGGGAAAGAGTTACGGAATCACCAGTTCTTTTTTTGCGTCTGTTGCGTTTCTTTGTGGCGATTCTTTTCTCTGTCCAAGTCTTCGATTTGCGTTTGTTCCCATCACGCGGCTCGGCGAACAGTTTTATCTCGCGGTTGTGACGACATTTCGACCGATGGAGTCGCCAGCGGTCCCAAAATGCGTTCGTATGTTTCGAGCAACGTCACGGCTTCGCGGTCCCAATGAAAACGGTTCTGCACGGCGACCCGGCCGCGGGCTCCCATCTCGGCGGCTTCGCGCGGATGGTCGAAGACCCAGGTGATCGCGCGGGCGATGTCATCGGGGTTGGCGGGGTCGACGACCAGGCCGCACTCCGTCGATTCGACGATCTCGCGCCACAACGGAAAATGCGACGCGATGACGGGAATGCCCGCCGACATGTACTCGAACAATTTGTTCGGCTGCGCTTCCGTATGATTCGGCGCCGGGAGAAACGTGACCAGTCCGACGCGGGCGTTTGACAAGATCTCGGCGACGCGCATCCGCGGTTGAAAACCGGCGAAGTCAACGCGGTTCCAACCGGGCTGCGCTCGCAGTTCCTGCTCGAACGCAGCGGGGGTGAAGCCGCCGACGAAATCGGCGCGAATCGGCAATTCGTCCGGCAGTTGTCCCAACGCGGCGACGACTTCGCGCAGGCCGCGCGGTGCGGTCATCCCCCCCACGTAAACGATCCGCCACGGACGCTGCGCATAAGGCACGGCTTGCGGTATTTCCAGTTCGCCAAGAATGGGAAAATTCTGCACCAGCGATGTCTTGTGCGCCGGAAATCGCGAGGCGATTTTCGGCGTCGCGGCGACCACGCCGTCAAAGCAGCGGACGGCCATGTTCTCGACGAATTCCGCACAGCGGCTGACGACGCCGCGCAATCGCCGCGGGATCCAATGCTTCGTCAAAATCTGCCGCGGCAAATCTTCGTGTACGTCGTAAATCACCCGGCAGCCGCGGAGTTTCAGCAGCAAAGCCGTCGGCATCAATTCGGGGTCGTGAAAGTGATACAGATCGGCTTTCAGCGCGAGGGCCTGTTTGAGCGTGCGGTATTGCAGCGCGAGCATCCGCTGTCGGCGGTGCTGCACCGTTCCCGTTGCGACGTGACGAACCCCGGTTCGCGCGACGGTGAGATCGGCTTGACCCGGTGCGATCAGCGTGACGTCATACCCGGCCTGCCGCAGGCTGCCGCACTCTTTGCGGAAAATGCGGACGTCGTCTGGCCGATGCACCGTCGTGAGGTGTGCGATTCTGGCGGTCATGGGTTCTCTCTGCCGAAAAACGAGTGCGAAGGTATTTGGGAACGTGCGGCACCAACATGGCGATCGTGATGAACGCCGACAGCAGCCGGCGGTTCTGCAGCGCGGGATGCACGGTATAAATCGTGAGCAAGGCGACGATCGCCGCAGCGAAAGCGATCCCTTCCTCGGCGTAGCGTCCATTGATGTTCGAGAGTCGCGAGTAGCGCAGGCCGAGCCGCATCAGTTGAAAGTGAAACACCAGCAGCAAGAAGACCCCCGACAGGCCCGAGTTAATCAGCGTGAACAGATACTGGCTATCGGCGGGGCCGTCGTAGCGATGCGCAAAACCGAAAACCCATTGCGCCAGCGTGCTCCGATCGAGCGCCGCAATGACCATCGGCCAGACTTTGTCGGTACGGCCGTCGTCTACGCCGGTCCCGTCGAACGTTTCCAGCGTTCCTTCGATGCGCCACAGAATCGTCTCGCCGAGCGGCGTGAACATCGTGACGGCGAAAAGACCCACCGTCACGCCGACGACTTGTGCGAAGACTCGCACCGTTTTTTTCGAAGCCCCAGGCCGCAAGGCCAGAAAACCCATGTAAGCGAAAATACCGATCATCCACGCGAGAATGGAACCTCGCGACAATGTCAGAAACATCGCCAGCGTCGGCACCGCGGCGAGAAGACAACCGGTCATGCCGCGCGCCAGAGGGAGCGTGAGAATCAAACACACCGCGAAAAAGTCCCCGGCGAGAATGGGATGCCCGTCGAACACCGACGTGATGCGCCCCGCACCGCCGGTGCGCATATTATTGCCGTCTGCCTTCATATGGGCGTTGTCGGTCAGCTCGCCGTAATACGGATAGAATGTATTGAGAACGCCCGTCACGCCGCGGGTGGGCAACTTGTTGTGATGTTCGAGCGCCTGAAGCAATCCGATGCTGCCCGCGACGAACAAACAGATCTGCAGCCACCACAGCGAGCGGTGCAGCAAGTCTTCGCGGCGTTCGTTCGACCACCAGATGACGGTGAAACAAGCGAGCGTGTTGAACGCAAAGAGCGCCGGCCACTTGAACAAGAACTGCAAGTTCCATTCGCTCGTCACCAGGCTGCCGTATCCCGCGACAATCACGCTCAGCACGGCGAACATGAGGACGAGCGCCGCCCCGCGGCTGTCGGCGCGCCGCCGCCGCATGTGCAGCAGAGAAATCACGAATAGCACGGGAAACAGGTATTGATCGAGGCGCAAAAACGCTCCCACGTCCAGTAGCGGCGCCAAAACAATACTCAGCCATAACATCGGCAACATCGTTCACACCTCATCACGCTGCGCGACTGATTGAAACCGCCGGCGATGTTGACGGTAATGGGAGTCGAACGGATTTGCGGTACACCGACATTCGCCGGTTAACGGAGCGGACAACCGTGTAATGGATGACTTGCGACAACACCACGATGCACAGCCCGTTGAGTACGCATAACAACACCAGCATCCGGTGCGGATGCACCCACAGCCGGTACGGCACCTGCCACGGTGAATACAACTGCCGCTGGAAGATCGAGGCGTATTCCGCGAAGCGCGGCTCGCCCGTGCGCTCGAACAATTCGCGTAACTGGGCGACATGAATCATCTGATACTTCTGATTCGCCGGCAGTCCGCGCAGGTCGTACCGCGACCAGATGCCGATGTCGAACTCGGGAAGGCGATGATGGACGCCGCGGACGCCCGCTTCGAATAACGGTCGAAATTCCGGTTCGATCCGCTTCAGATGCCATAATCCATTCAGCGCGAAGTTGTGACCGTTAAGCACGGCCGGTGGGTCGATCACCGGCGAGGCATACTCTTCAAACCACAGGCCGTGGCCTTTCGATAAGACCACGGCGACGCCTCCGTGTTCAATCGGCACAGCCAGCGCACGGGCCGCATCGCATGCCGTTTCGAGATATCGCCGATCGTTCGTCAGATGGTACGCCGCCAGCTCGACTTCAACGACATGCCCCTGGGCCATTCCCGAGAACCACGGTTTTTTCAGGCCGTAGGTGGGATAATCGAAGTCATATGCCCAGAGACGAAAGGATAGAGCGTCCTTTCCGGTTGAGATCCGCTCGATTCCCATCTCGATCAAATGATCGGCGACCTGCAATATTCGCTCGTGCTCGTCCGCCGTAATCGACACCGGTTGCCTCTTTTCAATGTCATCGAGCACGGTCAGCGCCGAGTCGCGAACAAGCTGCGCCACGTGCACCGGGTTCGTCGCTTCGCCGTGACGGTACTGCGACTTAAACGAATCACCATCCGCATGCGACGACGTTTGCCCGTACAACCACAGATTCCGCAGTGGTACGATCGCTTCGGATTGTTGATATTCGAGAATCGACGTCAGAAACATCCCCCCGATGCAGCAGAGGGAGACGTAACTCAATCTTCGGGACCAAGAGATCGCGGGACGACCGCTGATGTGACGACGCAGGCGATTGAAGGTCCGGGCCCAGGCGTCGCGGCAGAGTTGGACCAGCGAGGCCACATCCTGCGCGCGGGGAATCATCAGTTCCCACCACTTCGTCGGATTCAACCGGCAATAGACGACGAGTGCGAGAATCGTATAGACCGTCCAGCCCAGCGACGACGACCACGCGGCACCGACGATGCCGAACCGCGGGATCAGCCACAAATTCGAGACCACGTTGACGACCACCAGCACGCCGGCGTTCCAGACGTTCCAGCCGACGTATCCGCGAGCCGCCAGATCGTTCGCCAGCACGCGGGCCAGACTCGCCAGCACGGTGCCGGGCAACAGCCAGACGAGCACGCCTCCCGCCGGTATGAACTTCGGTCCGAGCAGCATCGCGAGAATGAATTCACCGGCGAACGCCAGCACCAGCGACAACCCGAGCGTCGATACGAACACGATATTGCTCACCAGTCGCGTCAAACGTTGCCGCGACGGATCGTCGGTGTTCAACCGCGACAGCCGCGGCAAGATCACGGTGCTCACCGACTGCGAGAGAATCCACATCCGCTCGGTGACCATCGTCGCCCCGGCGTAGATTCCCGCCGCCGCCGGCGTCACGAACGCATTGATCAAAAATAGATCGCTGCGATGATTCAAGAATGCCAGCAGGTTCGACAGATTGGCCTTCCAGCCGTAATTCAAGCACCGCCAGGCGTAGCTTTCATTCGGGGTTGCGTCGGCGACTCCACTGGCGGACGAGCCGCCAGTGCCACCCGGGGACGCCGCTGCTAATTGCCGGCGTAATGGAATCACGCACAGACATAATCCGATGAATGCCGCGATGCCGAACGCGGCGATCGCCGACAGCGCACCACCGCCCGATGAAAATGCGACGGCGGTGATGATCAGCACGCACGCTGCTTCGCACGAGAGAATGCCGTTGAACCAGCGGAAGTTCTCGGCGGCATGAATCAAACTCATCACGAACAATCGGACCAGCAGCACGGGATAAATGATGAGCGCCACGCCGAGCAATTCGCTTTGAATCCCCGGAAAAAACGCATCTTTCCACAACAGAAGCGTCGTGCCCCCCAGCAGACAGCCGAGCAGGCCGAGTCCCGCGGCCATCCGCAAACTCGACCGCAGCGCCAGCGCAGGCGTGATTTCGCCTCGTCCGATGAAAAACACATTTGACGCCGAGACCCCCATGTTGAACAGCGACAGCAAGAAGTTCGGCAGCGCGAGAGCCATGATGACGGCGGCGAATAATTCGGGACCGAGCACCCGGCCGCGCAGGGACGCGAGCGCCAGTCCCAGGGCAAAGACCCAGACTTTCGACATCAGCGTCGTCAGCACGTGGCCGATGATCGTCCGCAGACCGGCGGGTGCGGGAATCGCAGTTGCTGCCGCCCCCCCGCTCATGCCGCCCGCTCCCGGACGCCGGCGTCTTCGCGATCGAACGCCGGCAAGAACTCATCGAGCAACGCCTCGGCGGCGTGATCGGCGGCGAGCACCTGCCGATAGATCGCGCGCAATTGCCGGGCGACCGCCTCGCCGCTGAATTGCCGCAGACAATCGTCGCTGATATTCAGCGACGGAAAACGCAGATAATCGTCGGAACATTCCCGCATCGCCGACGCAAGCGAGTCAGGATTTCGCGGCGGGACGAGAATGCCGTTCGTTGAATTCACAATGCATTCGGGTCCGCCGCACCGTGTGGCGATCACCGGTTTGCCGCACGCCAGCGCTTCGATGAGCACCACGCCGAACGTTTCAACGTGACTCGACAACACGAAGGCGTCGCAGTGCTGCATCTCGGCCAGCACCTGATCGCGGCTGAGTTCGCCAAGAAACCGAACTTGCTCGGCGATGCCGATTTCGGCTGCGCGGGCCGTCAATTCTGTTTTGAGCGGACCATCGCCGCCGATGCGCAGCTCGTGCGCACGGTTGCCGCGAAAGGCTTGTGCGAATGCGGTGAGTAAGTCCCGGTGCCCTTTTTTCTCGGTGAGCAGCGCAATATTCAACCAGCGGAAGGGACGAAGGCTTGAGGAGTCGTTCGCATCGATGTCCGTCGCCGCGGGACGGAACCGCGGATCGACCATGTTGGGCACCCAGTCCCATGTCGAGCGGCGTTTGCTCGCGACGGGAGGAAATTGTTCGCTCAGCAGTTCCCCCAGCGACGGGCTGACGACGATCCTCGCCGAGGCTCCATGAAACGCCCGGCGGACCATCGCCTTTTGCCGGCCGCTCAAAAGTCCCCGCGCGAATGCGGTGCTGTGTTCGGTCAGTACGTATGGGACGTCGTGTTTGCGGCGGAGATCGTCGGCGAGCACGCCGCCATACAGCGCGCTGTGCACGTGAATCACATCGGGCATGCCGTGCTTGTGCACGTAATGTTGGAACAGCCGGCGTCCCGATTGAAGCCACAATTTCGCATGAAATGCGGGCCAGAGCGGAAACCACGACCAGCCGTAATGACGATACGTCGCCACGCCGTTGTCGTCGACGAAATCCAATCCCGACGGCGTTTCTGTGTGGCGTTTCATCAGCCGTCGCAAACTCTGTCGCTGTGGTGCGATCACTCCGACCTGCAAACCCGACTGCGACAGAGCCTGAGCCTGCTCGCGGAAAAATACGCCGCGGGTCGGTTGTGCCGGTGTTGGATACCACGAGGGCAGTATTAGGACATGCATGGCAACCAGAGTGTGCAACAGAAATCGGGCAGTTGTGACGGATCGACTTCGACCCGTCGGCCGCGTCGGCCGATTTTGAACATGCGATAGCCCCAACCGGTGAGTCGTTCGACGACGTCTCGCTTCGAATAACCGGCGGCCTGATATGTCTCTTCGTTGATCTCCAGCATGAGGAACGGATGAAACTTCTGAATGGTTTCCGCCGCTCCTTTGAGGACGAACAGCTCGGCTCCTTCGACGTCGATCTTCATGCCGTCGAGCCGCGTGCAACCCGACTTGGCGAATTGTTCGTCGAAGATTTCGATGCGAACCGAGCCGAGCGATTTGCTGCGGTAATCGGTGCGATACAACGAACCGAGTCCTTCATGCCAACTGCCATGCGCCGTGAGATCTTCGGAGGTGTAGATTTCGAGCGAGCCTTGTGTTTCACCGAGGCCGCAATCGAAAAGCTGCACATTCCGGAACTGATTGAGTTCCACGTTTTCCGTCAGCACGGCGAAGTTTTCGTGCAAGGGTTCGAAGCTGAGCACGCGGCCGTTGCGGACGTATTTCGCGGCGAACGTCGTGAATTCTCCTTGATTGGCCCCGACGTCGGCGAAGACCATTTCGGGAGAGAGGAGCTGCTTGAGGCAGAACAATTCATTGAGCGAATGATAACCGCGCCAGTAGATGAGACTCCCCATGTACGAAGCGCGATCGATACGGAGTTTGAGGTCGCCATCGAAATCATTTATAATCACCGTCCCCTCTGGACGTCCGGTGTACTGCTTCACAAAATGACGGCGGACGGGTTCGATCAGCCGATTGCCGCCCCGGACGGCCATTAGTTTTTTCGTGATCCGTCGCAAAGTGTGTTCAATGAGCGGCATGAGTGAGTTTGAAATTGCTTTCTCTCGACGTTGGAGCGGAATCGGGGGACAGGCTTCCATATATGCTTCCTCGTTCTTTTGTTTCGTTTTGGCCGAACCGGCTCCATTTTTTTCATGGAGCCGTCGTGGCGCAATCAATACAACCAGCAATTCGGACTACGACCTTAGCGAGAGCCTGCTCGCGGAAATAATTGACGTGTTTCGGTTGTACCGAACTCACACACGCCAAAGGGAAAAATCTATGACGTGCATGGCAACCAAAGCGTGCAGCAGAAATCGGATAACTGTGACGTGTCGATCTCAACACAGCGGCCGCGCCGGCCGATTTTGTACATGCAATAACCCCAACTGTTCAGCAATTCGACAACTTCGCGCCTGGTATAACCTGCGGCGTTGTATGTTTCCTTGCTGAGTTCCATGATCAGAAATGGACGATGCTTCTGAATGATCTTCGCTGCCCCCTTAAGCACAAACAGTTCTGCGCCTTCGACGTCGATTTTCATCCCGTCCAGCCGCTTGCAACCTAATTTGGCAAATTGCTCGTCGAAGACTTCGATGCGCACCGAGCCCAATAATTTGCTGCGATAGCCCGTGCGGTACAACGAAGGAAGTCCCTCGTTCCAACTGCCGTACTGCTCGACATCATCAGCGGTGTAGATTTCACGTGCCCCGGGCGTTTTGCCAAGTCCGCACTCAAAGAGCCTCACATTCCGAAAGCCGTTGAGTGCGACGTTTTCTTTCAGCACAGCGAAGTTTTCGTGCACAGGTTCGTAACTTATAACTCGCCCTTGGCTGAGGTATTTTGCCGCAAACGTCGTGAATTCGCCCAGATTGGCTCCCACGTCGACGAACACCATTGCGGGCTCAAGCAACCGCCTTAAACAATACAACTCGTTGAGTGCATGGTAGCCTCGCCAATAAATCAGACTCCCCATGTACGATGCGCGATCAACGCGGAGTTTGAGATCCCCGTCGAAGTCGTCGATAATCACCGACCCATGCGGCGTTCCCGCATAACGCTTCACAAAATATCGCCGCACCGGTTCGATCAGCCGATTTCCGCCGCGAATGGTCATCAGTTTTTTGGTGATCTGTCGCAGCGTCTGTTTAATGAGCGGCATGGACCTGGCCTCTTGATTTTTTCCCTCTCTCAGCCTTTCGCCAGAAAGGCGTCTGGGGGAGGGCCGGGGTGAGGGTGTATTTCTTCTGTCCGCAGTTTTCCTCGTTCCCAAGCGGAGCTTGGGAACGCAAGTCTTCGAAGCTTCCGCTTCGCTCTTCGACTTTTAAACCCCCGTCAATGACCGGGGGTTAAAAGTCGACAAGAATCATTTTTCTGGCTCTCGTCTCTCGACTCCCCTCACGCGGCTCGGCTTTTCACCGTCTGCTGCGCTGACTGATCGAGCGCTTCGAGCACCGCGCTGCACACCGTTTGAATCTGCGTCTCGTTCAGCTCGGGGAACATCGGCAGGCTCAGACAGTTCGCCGCGACCTGCTCGGCGTGCGGGAACGAACCGGGGCCGTAACCCAACTCGGCGTGCACTTTCTGCAGATGCAGCGGCACGGGATAATAAATCGCATGGCCGATGCCGGCTTGTTGCAAGTGCTGCATCACCGCGTCGCGGTTGTCGACTTGAATCGTGTATTGGTGATAGACCGCCGTCAGTAAATCGTTCTTGGTGTGCGCCGACGCGACGGGCACGATCTTGCCCTGCGACGTCAATTCGCAAGGACGCTTCAGATCGGCTCGGCCTGCGAGGAGTTCGTTGTAGCGGTAGGCGTTGGCTCGTCGGCGTTCGTTCCACGTCGCGAGGTGCTGATGCTTCACGAGCAGAATCGCCGCCTGCAGTTCGTCGAGCCGGCTGTTAAGGCCGAGTTCGTCGTGATAATACTTCACGCGGCCGCCGTGCCGGCGAAGGATTTCCACATGTTGATAGAGATCTTCGTTGTTGGTGACGACCATGCCGCCGTCGCCGAAGCCGCCGAGATTTTTGCTGGGGAAGAAGCTCAAGCACCCCGCCGTGCCGATCGCACCGGTGCGATGTCCGCGGAATGTCGCGCCGATCGACTGCGCACAATCTTCAATCACGTGCAGATTGTGTGTTTGGGCGATCGCCATGACGGCGTCCATGACGCACGGCTGGCCGTAGAGATGCACGGGGAGAATCACTTTGGTGCGCGGCGTGATCGCGGCTTCGATCTGCGCGACATCGATATTGCAAGTGTCGGGGTCGATGTCGACGAACACCGGTTTCGCGCCGACCATGCCGATCGCTTCGGTGGTGGCGACGAACGTAAACGGCGTCGTGATGACTTCATCGCCGGGGCCGACGTTGAGACCGCGCAAGGCGAGATGCAAAGCGTCGGTGCCGCTCGCCACGCCGACGGCGAATTGATTTTGATTCGCGGCGGCGATCTCTTTTTCGAGTTTGCGAACTTCGGGGCCGAGAATGTAATTCGTGTTGGCGCACACCGCCTGCATGGCGGCGTCGATTTCGGTTTTGAGCGAAGCGTACTGAGTTTTCAGATCGCACATGGGAATCATGGACGTGTCTCCTTCGTCTTAAGCCGCGCGAGTCGCGGCATCGTTGTCGATCCGCACGAGCGCGTTGGATCGGGTGAGTTGGTAGGTCGTGCCGCATTCGGTGCAGGGGGCGTCGTGATGTTTGAACTTCAAGATCACGCCGCATTCGCAGGCCCAGCCGTGTTGACGGGCGGGGTTGCCGTACACGACGGCGTACGGGGCCACATCTTTGGTGACGACCGCGCCGGCGCCGATAAGGGCGTGTTCGCCGATCGTCACGCCGCAGACGATCGTGGCATTCGCGCCGATGCTGGCGCCGCGTTTGACGAGCGTCGGCAGGAAGTCGGCGTCGGAGTTACGCACGATGGCGCAGCGGGGCGTGTGCACGTTGGTGAAGACCATCGACGGTCCGCAGAAGACGTCGTCTTCGAGCGTCACGCCGGGATAGACCGAGACGTTGTTCTGGATTTTGACGTTGTTGCCGATCCGCACGCGCGGCCCGACGACGACGTTCTGCCCGATCTTGCAGCGCTCGCCGATGTCGACGCCGGTGAGAACGTGGCAGAAATGCCAGATGGAAGTTCCGGCACCGATGGTGACGCCGTCGTCGATATACGACGATTCATGCACGAAGAATTTGCGGTCACTCATGGGTCTGCTTTTCTCCCTCTCCCTCTGGGAGAAGGCCGGGGTGAGGGTGCATTTTTTTACATCGCGTTCCCAAGCTCTGCTTGGGAACGCACGTCTTCGAAGCTCCGCTTCGTCTTTTAGCCCCCGGTCAATGACCGGGGGGATTTCTCGCTCGATACCCCCGGCGACTCGCCGGGGGCTAATAAGAAGCGCTCCGCTACGGAAACCCTCCGCGTCGCGGCTAAACGGAGACGCGTCACGCCACTTTGCGTAAATGCTGAAACTGGTGAATCGGGAAATGACGAACCGTCAATTCGCGTAACTGGTGTTCGACCTGCTCGAGGACTTTCACCACGCGCAAACCGTCGCGGCCGTCGCTGAGCGGCATGCGGTTTTCGATGATGCAATCGACGAAATGCTGCGTTTCGAGATCGAGCGGCTGCTTATCGGGAATGTGCGGAATGTGTATGTCGCCGTGCCGGACGGAAATCATCTGCGCGGGGGAATTGTTGTCGCCGGGGACTTGGGCTCCCTTGTCGAACAGGCGAAGTTTTTCGGTGGGATGCATGTCGTCGAAGACGAGCATTTTTTTCGAACCAACGACGGTCATTTTTCGTTCTTTGTGGGGATCGAGCCACGAGACGTGAATTTGCGCAATCCGTCCGTCGGGGAACGTCAGGTTGGCGAAAACGACGTCGTCGATGCCGTCCTGTAAGAAACACGAACCGCTGGCGGTCACCTTTTCGGGCTCCGCCTGGAACAGATGCAGAATGATCGAGATATCGTGCGGGGCCAGCGACCAGAACGCGTTTTCGTTTGGACGGACGACGCCCAGATTCAGCCGTTGGCAGTACATGTAATAGACCTGCCCCAGCTCACCGGAGTCGATCTGCTCTTTCATCCATTTTACCGCCGGATGATACATGAGCAGATGGCCGACCATCAATTTTTTATCGACGAGGTCGGCGGTGGCGACGAGTTCTTCGGCGTCGTCGACGGTCAGCGTGAGCGGCTTTTCGACGTAAACGTGCTTACCCGCCAGCAAGGCGGCTTTGGCCATCTCGAAGTGAAACGGCGCCGGCGTGACGATCGCGACCGCGTTCACGCCGTCGTCGTCGAGAATGCGGCGGAAGTCATTCACCGGCTGCGCGCCGGGATAGAGCTGGCTTTGCTTTTCGAGAAGCTGCGGATTCGTTTCGCAGATGTACGCGAGCCGAGCTTGTTTCGCCGAGGCGAAACTCCGCACGACGTTCTTCCCCCAGCCTCCGAGCCCAACGACGGCTAATTCCACCGGCATGTGATTCATCAGGAAATCCTTTTCCTTTTGATGATGAGAGACTCTAACGTAACCGGTTGTGCCTCTCGATAACGCCTGAACGTTGGCGATAAATCGTGAGGCACCGAGGTTATGTTAGGATTTCTAAAAAATGTAAGCGACTTCACCGCGATGCCACTGGCTCCGCCAGTGTTTTTCAGTCCCGATTGGCACAAACATTCGTGTCCGCGTCACCGCTTCGCGGGAAAGCGGCGGGATCGTAGCTCAAGTTGTCAAAGTTACACAAGACCAATTTTCAAAAGTTTTTTAGTAACCCGAAGCGTGAGTGGGAGCCGGTTTGACGCGGTGTCCTCGTTCGAACTCGCCTGCGCTCTTTAGGGTTGCGCTGATTCCGGTTTTCTTGTGCTTTCGGCTTCATTTCCTGACTCTTACGGCCTGAAAGGCCAACGACATATTATACCTCACGCGGCAATGAGTGAGACGTTTTCGAACTCTTGGAAATTGTGTGT
>JBBECD010000129.1:0-25405 GCA_040881995.1 Planctomycetaceae bacterium | reverse complement strand
GTACAGGCTTCAGCCTGCCGATTCAGGCTGAAGCCTGTACTCCGACGAAGACAGCACGATAACACGCCGAACTCGGCGGACGAAATTACTGTCGTCCCTCTGAAACCTTATGCACGATCAACTGTTTACGTCTGAGCTGAACTCCGCCGCTGCCAGGAACGATGCTCCCGAGAGCGAGTTCCTGCATCGCGTCGCCGCCGATGCGCCGTCGGAAGAGGTTTCACCCGTCGCGGAAAAACCTTTGCACGACGGTCACAACGGCAAAGTTTATATCGAAACCGTTGGCTGCCAGATGAATATGCTCGACAGCGAACTGGTGGTGGCGACGCTCCGCCGCAACGGGTACGACATCACCAGTTCGATGCAGGAAGCCGACACGATCCTGTTCAATACGTGCAGCGTCCGCGAACACGCCGAACACAAGATTTACAGCCAGCTCGGCCGGTTGAAATTCGCGCATCGGCATCGGCCGCAGCGCGTCATCGGCGTGCTTGGCTGCATGGCGCAGAAGGATCAAGAGCTGATTTTCGAGCGGGCGCCGCACGTCGATTTGATCGTCGGCACCGGACAGCTCGGCGAAGTGCCGCGGCTCGTCGCCGAAGCCCGCGAACATCGGCAACGGCAAAAGCAAGCCTACCGCGGGCTCGCAGTCGGCCTCGGACGCAGTGAAGGCTCGCGGCTGGAAATCTCCAATAGTTTTCAACTCTACGATCCGCTGCGCGATCCCGACATGCGGCCGAGTCCGTATCAGGCGTTCGTGCGGATCATGATCGGCTGCGATAAATTCTGTTCGTATTGCGTCGTGCCGACCACGCGCGGCCCCGAGCAGAGCCGGCCGCCGCTCGACATCGTCGCCGAGGTCGAATTGCTGGTCTCACAGGGAGTCCGCGAAGTCACGCTGCTCGGCCAGACCGTCAACAGTTACAAGTACACGCACGACGGCCGTCTGTATCGGCTGTCCGATTTGTTGGCGCTCATTCACGGCACTCCTGGACTGCTGCGGATCAAGTTCGTCACGAATTATCCAAAAGACATGACGCCCGATCTGCTCGACGCCATCCGCGACTTGCCGAAGGTCGCCCGGTATCTGCACGTGCCGCTCCAATCGGGGTGTGACGAGATGCTCAAGAAGATGAAGCGCGGCTACACGGTGAGCGAATATCGCGACATGATGCATCTGATCCGCGAGCGGCTCCCCGATTGTGCCGTGTCGAGCGATTTCATCGTCGGCTTCTGCGGAGAGAGCGAAAAAGCGCATCAGCTCAGCCTCGACGCCGTTCGCGAGTTTCGTTTCAAGAACAGTTTCATCTTCAAGTACAGCACCCGGCCGGGGACGAAGGCCGATGACTTGTTCGCCGACGATATTCCCGAAGAGGTCAAACGGCGCCGCAACAACGAAATGTTGGCGATACAGAACGAAATCAGCGAAGAGGACAACGCCGAGTTTATCGGCCGGCGGATGCAGGTTCTCGTTGAAGGACCGAGCAAGGCGGCGATCAAGTCGGAACGCCACGCCGCGGAAGCGACCGCTTCCGAAGATTCAATCGGTGCGGCGAGGAAGAGTCTCGCGCGACAGTTCGTCGGTCGGACGACCTGCGATCTCATCGTCGTCTTTGACGCGAATCCTCGATTGGCCGGGTCGCTGGTCGACGTCGAAATTCTCGATTGTTCCGCGACGACGCTCATCGGTCGGATCGTCACGCGACAGATTCAGCACGGCGGTGCATCGATGCTGCCGATTCTCGGGTAAAGGTCGATCGACGTCGGACGCCGCGCGAGCGGGGAATCATTTAAGCTATCGTTCGACGTTCGCCGCCGCACTGATCGAGGTGGCTGTTTCAGTCGGCGTTTGCTCCGTCGTCACCGGCGGTTGATCTTCGGCCAGTTCCGGCCGTCCGACGAACTCCGCGAGCGCCCGGCGGGTGATTTGCGTCATGGTCCACGCCTTTTTCTGGCGAAACGCATCGACGACGTCGTACAGCGGGGCGGAGAGCGCCTGACGAAAACCGACGAAATTGAAAAATTCGAAATCCTCGTTGGCGGCGTGGGCGTCTAACAGGTCATCCTGCGGCGTCGCCGGTGGTTCGATTTTTTGCGAAGACGATTGTTCTACAGCGCCGGTCGATTTGATGCTCGCGTCGGCCGGGGGAGCGGGAACGGTCGGTTTCACGGTGGGCGACGCTGCCGTAAGCGCCGGCGCGGCCGGGATATCGAACAGCCCCTTGATCTGACTGGCATCGACCCAGCGCGCGGAGTTTCCCATGCGGACCGGCGTGTCGGGGAAGATTTCTCCCCGCGTCACCTTGTGACGGAGTTCCGCGGAGTTCAACGGACCAAACTCGGAACCCATGAGCTGGTAAAACCACTCTTTGCTCATCGCCGTCTCCTCGTCCAGACA
Source organism: Planctomycetaceae bacterium (assembly GCA_040881995.1). Classification (GTDB taxonomy): domain Bacteria; phylum Planctomycetota; class Planctomycetia; order Planctomycetales; family Planctomycetaceae; genus JAQCEJ01. The sequence goes on along the minus strand of JBBECD010000129.1, from coordinate 23,007 downwards.
TCTCGACCCCTAATGCCGACAGGAGATATTATTGAACCCGGAATGAACGTCGAAAATCAACTCCAATTTTCAAAATCAGCGGCCGAGCAGATGCCGCAGCGCCGGTTCCAGTTCGGGATAGCGGAACTGGTAACCGTCGTCGAGCAGCCGCTGAGGGATTACGCGCGTGCTCGAGAGCAGCAGCGCCTCGCCCATTTCGCCGAATGCGAGCCTGGCGACGAAGGCGGGCATCGGGAATTCGGTGGGGCGGTTCAACACCCGTCCCAACGTCTTGGTGAATTCGCGATTGGTGACCGAATGCGGTGCGACCGCGTTCACCGGTCCCGATATCTGTTCGCTCTGCAAACAGTGAAAGATGATCCCGACAAGGTCATCCAACGCGACCCAGCTCATGTATTGGCGTCCCTTGCCGATGACGCCGCCGAGGCAGAATTTGAACGGCGTCAGCATTTTGTGAAGCGCCCCTCCTTGGGGGCTGAGGACCACGCCAATGCGGAGATTGACGACGCGAATCCCTTTTTCCCGCGCGGGCTGCGCCGCGGCTTCCCAAAACCTGCAGACGTTGGCGAGGAAATCGTCGGCCGGAGGTTTCGTCTCATCCAGAATCTCATCGCCGCGATTGCCGTAGTAACCGATGGCGGAAGCGCAGATCAGCGTCGACGGCGGTCGTTCGAGTTGAGCCAACTGTTCGGAGAGAAAACGCGTGGCATCGACCCGGCTGCCGCGGATCTTTTCTTTTTGTTCGGGGCTCCAGCGTTTAGAGGCGATATTCTCGCCCGCCAGGTGAATCACCGCATCGAAGCCTTCGAGCTGCGAACGATCGATTCTATTCGCTAACGGATCCCAGACGACGATCTCGCCGGTTTCGCCGCGGAGCGAACGAGTCAGGGGAACGACGGTATGTCCGCCCGTGGTGAGGAAGGGACGCAACGCGGATCCGACCAGACCCGTGGCGCCGCTCAAAAGAATGCGCATCGAATTTCGTGCTCCTTGTCCCGTCATGGCGACGGTGGTACGTTTCTGCATGGCCCAGTGCTGAGCGACGTCCTGCGCGGCCACCCGATGCCGGGCTGCGAACAGGCATGACAATTTAGCATGAATGGCCCGCGATCCCAAACATTTTCCGAGCCGTCCTCCCGGCAGTTCGAATTCAACCTCATCTATCAGAAACGAATTCTCGGGACCATCCGGAATTATGCGATGGATATGTTTCCACGCATGAAACGGACCGAGAACCTGAACATCTTCAAATTGTCGGCCGGCAATGTAATTCTGATGCCGTGCCAGCCATCGTTGCCGAAAGGGACCGAAGTGTATCCGAAATTCGATTTCATCGCCGTCTCGAATGCCTCCCGACTGTCTGACGAGTTCGATCCGCTCCCACGGCGGCGCGAGTCGGAAAAACGCTCCGGGCTGCTCGTGCCAACGGAAGGCAAACTCCGCGGGGGCGGCAATCGGCGAGCGTTTGGTGAAGCGTTGCGGTGCCAAATCGTACTCTCTCCGGGGAATTGACGGGACGCGGCACAAGGATCGTAACGGGATCCGCGATATGAGTTGCGGCGAAAGCGATTAAATTCATCAGGAAAACACAATAATCTAACAAAATGTTCACGTTGCTCTGAAGAGAAGATAATCTTGCAAATTGGGTATTGTAACCGCAGCCAATTTGTTACAATTTCGCCCAAACCAAAATGCGGGCCTTTGATCGATGAGTGGGAGTTATGTCGAATAAGCCCTCAGCAAAAATCGGCGTTGGTGCAAGAATTCGCGTGAAACCCGGGACGATGTTGCCTGAGTTTCCCGATATTATCTGTGCGGGTTGGTCGGGAATCATCAGGGAAGCGGCCGGAAAAAAACAGGGGCTGAAGTACACCGTCGAGTGGGATGCCGCCACGATTCAACAGATGCCCGCCGACTATTTGCAGAAATGCGAACAGTTGCGATTCTTGCACGAAATGGCCTGTTTCCCGGCGGACCAGCTCGAAACCTGCGAATGACCGGTCCCACGATCGATAAAACGCGAAGATCCCCCCGCCGGCTTAGAGACTCTAACACAACCGGTTGTGCTTGTTAAAAATGGCTCACATTCCAGGGACAACGGTGACGCACAGAGGTTGTGTTAGGATCATTTCTTATTGTACGCTCAACGCAAAATCGGCCTGATTGTTTCCGTCTTTGACTTCGAAATTCAACGTCGTTTCATCGTTGAATTGAACCGGTACTTTTTCGCGGCCGTTTTCGTCGCGGGCGCGGATTTGCACGCGGTGCACGCCGACCGCCGCACCAGCGACGTCCTTCACGTAACTGAGGGTGTATTCCCCCTCGGCGTCGGTCAGGCCGATCGAGGCGGCTTGTTCTCCCTCCTGGTCTCCCACAATCGGGCGGAAAACAACCTCCGCGTTGGGGAGCGGCGCGCCATCCAACGTCACCACGCCGCTCACATCCCCCAGCGGCGGATGCTTCGGGCCGGAACTCATCACCGACGCCGACAAGAAGTAGATGACGACGCACAACACCGTCACGCCGATGACGGCGGGGAGAACTTGCTTGGCAAGATCCATCCCGGCTTCGGCGACGTCGTCCGTCATCGTCCTCGGCTTTTCCTCCGGAATGTCTTCGTCCGCTTTTTTCCGGCTGCTGGCGCTCGCCACCTTCAGCAAATCGCCGGCCAGACTCGAAGCCGAGGCTGAAGCGGCAACGTCTTCCACTTCAACCGTATCCGATTCGGGGACGGTAATCGCGGTTCCACATGCCGTGCACAAGATCTTTTTGCCGATCTTATCGTCCGTCGTTTTATATTTTTTTCCGCATTTACATTGGAATCGCACGGCCATAATGGACCCCCCGCTAAAAAAGTCGTCCCGGTTTTACGACAGAATAACTGATTTGCGACCACAAATAAAAGGACGGACGGCGTGAAAGTTCACGCCGTCCGCTCCAGGACGTTACAAATCGGAAATGGTTCGCGTTCTCACCGAATTGGCCCACCGTCCGCGATCGCCGCGGATTTTATTCGACGCCGGAGCCGATCAACGTCAAATCAGCCGTCGATCGGCTCCGGCCGTGTCTCATTCATTCGAACACAACCTCTGTGCGTAGTGATTTTCCGCTAATTTGAAGCATTTTTAACAAGCACAACTGGTTGTGTTAGAGTCTCTCATTTAAATTACGGCAGTTGTACCGGAACACCATTCGACATATTGCCGAGATTCTGGAAGGTAATTTGATCGACGTTTTCGGTGATCGATCGCACGCTGCCGTCGGCGAACAGGAATTGGGCCATTCCTTCGTGATTGCTGCCGGGGCTGTCGTAGTGAATTCCCTTGTTAATTCCCAGGCGCGTCGTGAACAGGGTGGAGAGGCCGCCCCAGGCCCAACCGTCGCTGCTCTGCTGCAGGTTTATGGTCGGATTATTCAGACGCTGCACTTCGCCGACGAGAATGACATTCGACGTACCGTCGCGGACTTCGCCAAGGCCGGTCTTGCTGTTGACGTACATGATGCCCAGAAAGAACGGCGCCGGTAACTGCGAGGTCAACGGAGCGTTCTGCAACTGCGCGCCGGTGAGGTGAAATGTGGCTCGATTGGTTTCGTTGAAGGCGAGTCCCGAACCGACACAGGCACCGTAATCGTTGCCTCCTTTGTTCCATGTGTTGAGCACGCGGAAGACGAATGGCAGTTCGTTCGGATTCATATTGGTGCGTCGCGACGGACAATAATAACCCGGTATCTCCGTTTGTGCCGGCGGTTTCAACCCCGGAGGAATCAGCGGTACGAACAGGGGATTGCCATTGTCGATCACGTTCATGTTGAAGTTCCACGTGTTGTACACGGTCCCCTGATCGATATAAGGCAGAATCTGCAGCATCCAGCTCGTGCCTTGAAGGCCGATTCCCAAGCTTAAAGGAGTCGTGGCTTCGGTGGGATCGTTCGTCTGCGCTCCCGTCGTGCTGGCGAAGTTCACAAAGACCTGATTGATTTGGCCGGACGGAAAGACTTTATGCACGTCGTGATAGTTGTGCAGCGCCAGTCCCATCTGCTTGAGGTTGTTCTGACATTGAGTTCTTCGCGCGGCTTCGCGGGCCTGCTGTACGGCGGGCAAAAGGAGCGCGATCAAAATCGCGATGATGGCAATGACGACCAGAAGCTCAATCAGCGTGAAGCCTTTGGTCCGCGTGCGACGATTTAACATGGATTTTCCCCCCACTACGAGAAATAAAGCCGACATAACATCGAATTGCTTCCAACACTCAATCAAAAAATCGGTGGACGTCGTTAACGTCCATTTGAAATTCTTCAGGATCGGTTCATGTCAACCGGGCATTAACCGTTTATGGTAGCTGTATTTTTGCCGACTCGTCAACTAGAAATTCATCGCGAAGACGAGAATTCCCTTGAAAACGAGTCGATTCGCGCCGTCGCCGTCACGCCGCGGAAGAGAAAACCTAAGGCTCTCTCGCCGTTCAAGGCGAATGCGAAGTCCATGAGACGACGCGGTCATCGTGTCTTGTTTACCCAATCGAGACGGAGGAGACACATCATGGTGCGGCACGTGAGTGAAGTGACAGGTTTGCTTAATCGTCGAGATGGCCCTTGGGCCGCTGGTTTGGTCTCAGATGCCGTTTTCAACAGGTTCAATGGCAGGTCGATTCAAGATGGCTCACCATATTATGACCTATAAATCGACTCCTGCGTCAGATCGGGAACGACGTCGCATCCCGTTCGACGATGATTACTACGTTGTAAACCCTATAACAGCAGTGATTTGAAGCACTTTCGATGAGCGGCATCGGATGTCGGCGGTATTTAGGCCGACTTTAACGATTATCCGGCGTTGATGGATCTCCACCTCCGCCGGTGAGTGACGAAAACGCAATTTCTCGGGTTTGGAGCGTTCGTGTGCCGGGCTTGTGACACGTTTGTCGTCTGACCGTGCCGCAATACCCGGCTCAAGCCGTGAACTGTGCCGTATCGACCGTCGTCATCGTCAACCCCGTCACAACCAGGTGCCGGTTTCGATAAATGCATAATCGACCGCCAGAACGTTCGCGGTGGGAGTGTTTCCGGTCTTGGCCACGGCCTCGATCGTGTCGAATCCCGTCAATCGATCTTTTTGAAAACTTCTCGTCAGTTCGAACAGATTCCCCGACCCGAAGACGGTGTCGAGATTGGCGACGTCGACGACTTTCGCCTGATCGTTTCCCGTGCTCATCTGGACTTCAAGCAAGTTGAAGTCGAAGGCCTGCGTGTGATACGCGGCACCCCTGAGAATACCGGTGACCGGCGTGCCGAAGTATACGTCATCGCCGGCCGAATCCAACATGAGAGCCGTATCGTTGCCGCCCGGCTTGGCGAACGCATACGTGGTTTCGAAGCTCGTCACAAGATACTCATACCCGGGGCCGCGCATCGACGCGCGATCCGGACGGGATACAAGGCGATCGTCGCCCGAAGAGCCGTAAATGTAAGCGAGATCGAATCCGCTTAGAAACGCATATGCATTCACGCGATCGAACCGCGAGACCGAGTGATTATAATTGGAGCCCGTCATGTTGCTGCGGGTGTCGCGACCGATGAATCGGTCGCTTCCCGCGGTATCGAACAGATTCGCCGTATCGTAACCACCGGCGTACGACAACACCGAGACGTTGGCGAAGTCGCGCACTTTATGCGTCACGCCCGAACCGGTTAACGTCGCCTCATAGACGTACGACGTAAACGAATCGTCGCCGACCGTATCGTTCATCACGGCCGAATCGACTCCGCCGCCGCCGAACACCTCGACCGTCGAAAAGCTCGTGGCATCGACGAACAGATTTACGCCGGTCCACGTCATATGACCGGGATCGATCTGCGCCGATTCATTGGCGGACGTGCCGTGAATTGTGATCGCGTCATTTCCCGCCATGCCGTCCAACAGATAACGGCGGAAACGGTTCAGATCGTAGTCGGCGGTCGTACCATTCACCGTCACGTGAACCTGGCCGTCGACCGAGAAATCGACGGTGTCGGCGACCGAGGTTCCATTGATCGAAATCGTGTCCCCCTGAACGTCCACCTTTCCCTGCGGATCGATGATCACGGCGTTGACCGCGCTGCTTAAGTTGACGAAGAAATTCTCGTCGAACTCGTTGAGCGTATTGCCCGCGACGTTGACGGTGACGGTCTTCGACGTTTCACCCGGATTGAACACGAGCGTTCCCGTTTTGAAGGTGTAATCGCTCCCCTGGACCGCGGTGCCGTCAGCGGTCTGATAATTCACCGTCACGGTCTTGCCGCTGGCTCTCGACAAGTTGACGGTCACCTGCGCGGGGACGGTCGCAAAATCTTGAGCGGGAGGGACGACGACGTCCGTGATCGTGATCGACGGCGGGGCGTCATCGTCGAGGATCGTCACTTCACCCACGTCGTCGCCGATATCGGCGTTCACGATGTCCGACAAATACAGGGCGAACGATTCGTCAAATTCGTCGTTCAAGTCTCCCTTCACGGGAACAGAAACCAGCTTCGACGTTTCGCCGGGATTGAACGTCAGGCTGCCCGTCGTGCCGATGTAATCGACGTCGAACAGCGCCGTGCCGAACGCCGCGGCGTAATTCGCGGTGATGGTTTTCGCGCTCGTCTTGGAGAGCGAAATCGTAAACACCGCGTTCGTGGTGCCGCTGTCTCCTTCGATGACGCTCGCGGCGTCGGAAACCGAGATTAACGGCGAAGCATCGTCGTCGAGAATCGTCCCGATTCCCAGATCGCGGATGATGACGGCGTTAATCGACGAGAGCAGCGTCACATGAAACTGTTCGTCGTATTCGTCGAGGGTGTCGCCGAGAATGGTCACATCGATATTCTTTGTCGTTTCACCCGGATTAAAAACCAGCGTGCCGCTCGTCGGTGTGAAATCGACGTTGGCCGTCGCCGTATTGTTCGTCACGGCGTACGCGACCGTCACCGTTTCAGTAGCCGGCTGACTGAGGCTGACGGCGAAAGACGCGGTTTTTGAGCCGACGTTTCCTTCGGTAATCGACAAGTCGGCGATGGCGACGGTTTGATCGGACGGGAAGCCGTAACTCGGAAACAGCGGATCGGCGAAACCGACTTCGACGTATCCGTTCGGCTGAAATCCTCCGGTGCCGAAGCGGACGTCCTGCTGAATGCCGAACTGGCGGAAATCGTTGTTCGGATAATTCAAGCCGGGGGCGTTGTCGATGCGGAAGATGTCGGCCCGCCGATTGGTCGCGGAGAAACCGCGAGTAAAGGCCGGCCCCGTTTCGTTACCGTTCAGACCGTTCTGTTTGCCGGGATCGTTGTTCGTATACAATGCACCGATCGCATCGACGGCGATGTGGTCGCCGGTGTTCAGCGCGAACCGCAAGTCGAGTTGCGCGGAATCGTCGAGCGTGACGAAGTCGAACGTGCCTACTCCCGTATTGTTCACGGCGTTGTTCGGATTGCCCGCGGAGACGAAACTGTCGGTATGGAAGTCGGACAGCACGTTTCCGCCGAAGACGTTCGATTGAACGTCGGCGGCGACGTACGAGTTCGTGCCGACGTTGATGAACACGCCGTGACTATCGACGAGATTGCCGTTGTCGCGAATCAGATTATTCGTGACGGTCAGCCGCGTGACGATATCGGTGAACATATTCAGCCAGGGATAATCCTCGCCGTCGTAGCGCTGCTGATTGAGCGAATTCCCCCGTTGCGAGCCGAAGAATTGGACGTCTCTCGGATCGTACGCCGGCAACAGATTGTTGCTGGGAGCGCCGGTGTTGGGGAGCCGGACCTGGAACTGCTGATTGACGCCGGAATTGGTCTCGAACTTGATTCCTTCGAGTGCGTTGTCGGTGATCGTGTTCTCGGTGAACAGGAAGCCGACGCCGCCGACTTCGCGTCCCCCTTCATTCACGCGGTCGCCGACGAATCCCGTCAAGACGGCGTCGACGCCCTGGGAACCGCTGAAGCGAAGCAGGTTGTCGTCGAAAAAGAAATTCGCCAGGCTGTTGCCGTTGACCCTGAGCTTCACGGCGTCTTCGCCGTTGTATTGGACGTGGTTGCCGACGACCGTCAGGTCGAGATACGAGCCGAGCGAGTTGACGCTTCCGCCGTTGATGCTGATGTCGATTCCGTCGCCGCCGTTGCCGTCGTAGGGAGTCACACCGCCGAGGTTGTTGATGTCGGCGGGATCGGTACCGCCGATCAAGAAATTGCCGGCCGACTGATCGCCGGTGAAAATGACGATGGCGTCGTCGTCGTTCAGCATGGCGTCGGTGCCGCGAATAGCGACGGTGACGACGGCCGTGCCGAACGATTCGAACGAATAGCCGTCGTCGCCGTTGACGTTGAGTTCCGTCCCGGACGTGGCATTGACGTCAATGGGACTGTCGAAGCGCAGGAGCTGCCGGCTGTTGTTGTTGGCGACGGAGTGCATGCCGTCGAGGCCGTTGAAATTGAAGGTGTTGTTTTCGAAGAGCGACGTGATCAATGGTTGCCCCGTGCGCGAGTCGCCGGGATCGCCGATGGCCGAATCCTGGTGGGTCGTCATGAACAGCCCATGAGCGCCGTTGCCGTCAAAATTGTTGCGCCGCGCAAAAACGAGAGAGATGGAGTCGGCGCGCGTATCGAACGAAACGCCGTCGCTGCCATTATCGCGGAACTGATTGTCGAACAAGTCGAATTCGAGAATGGCGGTCTTGCGGTTCGTGACGAAAACGTTCAGGCCGTCGGCGGCGTTGTTATGCACGTCGTTACGATCGAGCGTCGCGAACAAGTCGGCGGGTCCGGTGCGGTTAAGCGAGATGCCGTTCAGATTGCTGAAAATATTGCTGTTGGAGATGGTCAGATTGTCGATTTTCGTCGTTTCGACCATTTCAATGGCGACGCCGTTGCTGGCGTTTCCCGACACGGTCGAGCGATCGACGATGACAGACCCAAGATGGACTCGGCGGGCGATTTTGATCTTGATCCCCTCGCCGTTGAACGCGGGATTCGCACCGTCGACCGAGTTCGTCGCGGTGACGTCGTTCATCAGCACCTGACCGGTGACGTCGTCGGTGAGATCGAAGCCGACGCCGGCGTCGTGGTTGGCGAAGAACGTGTTGGAGGTATCGTCCAGCAAGGTGTTTCCGAATTCGACGTCGACGGTCGCATCGCGATTCGCGCTGGTGTACCAGCCGAATCCGCCGTTGGCCGAAATCGTATTGCCCCCGAGTTGCGCATGCAGATCCATATAGCGCGTCAAGGTCGAGACGACGCCGTGGCCGGTGTTTCCGGAAATCGTATTCCCCGTGATCCGTCGATCGAGGGCGAGGTTGCCGAAGTCGATCGCGAGGTCCGAGGTCGCCGTCGGCGCGAAATTGATGCCGTTGCCGGAATTGTCGATGATGGTGTTGTCGTTGATCGCGCCGGCGACCGCGCTGTCGTTGAGCTGCAGGCGAAGTCCGTCACCCGCCGTGTTCATGCGAATGTTGTTGCGTTCGATCAGCAGATTGCCGATCGGTGCGTTGTTGAGATTGAAGACCACCCCTGCGCCGAAGTTATTCGAAATCGTGGCGTTGTCGCTCAGTTCGAATTGATTGATCGATCCGCCCGTCATCTGGAACGTCATGCCGTTCCCGATATTGGCGGTGCTGGACGTCTCGGTGATCGAAATCTGACTGATCGTGCTGTTGTTCGAAGTGATCAGCAGCCCGGCTCCGCCGTTGTTGTTCGTGGAGACGTCGATGAGGGTGAGCGAATTGATCGTGACATTGTCGAAGACGAGGCTGATTCCCGGATCGCCGTTGCTGTTGAACAGCGCCGTGTTAATCGTCAGCGAATCGAGCGTCATGTTTTTGAGGGAGATGATGATTCCCGTTTCGCCGTTGCCCGAGGCGGTAACGTTCGCGAGACTGATGGCGTTGAGTCCCGCGACCCCGTTCAAATTGATGGCGATGCCGTGCGAATCGTGATTGTTGACCGTCGCGCCGTCGATGAGCAGCGTGCTGGAAGAGACGGAACTGTTATCGTAATACAAGCCGATATCGGCCGAGGGATCGATCACGGTGGCGCTGAGCATCGTCCGCACTTCCAGGCGTTCGACGATGGCGGCGGGGGACAATCTATTGGCAATCCGCAAAGCCCGGCGGCCTTGTGAACGAGAATTCGACATGTTGATAGGCTCCTTCGTCATCCCTTGACTGTTCAGAATTCGAGCGGCTGTTGGAACTTTGGGATCGGCGTACGACGCATCGACTCGGGTGTGCGCACGACGCGACCTGAGACGTTTCTGTCGCTGACGATGATCCCTCGCCGATTTGACGTGTGAACGGCTCGCGAAATGAAAGGCGAGCGCGGCGCACACGAGCCCCTGCATTGATAAACTAACCAGAACATAACGCAAAACATTCGCGTCGTTCTGCAAATGGCTGGGCCCGAACAGCCGTCGTCACTTTTTCGACATATCAAAATGACCGATTCGATCGCCTGATACGTGAAGATAGAAATCCTCTCACTCGATCGGCCGACAACCCGTTGTGACCCTGCCCCAGGGTTTTGAAGTCGACTCGATAGATCGAGTATAAAGAGGGAACGATGGCGGATTGCACGGCATTCGATTTCGCAGAGCAGTCGTTGCCATTCGCTCCGGGAAGTATTTTGACGCATATGCTATCCAAATTGCAACGATCGCGCAGAAGAATTCCCTTAAAATTTTGCCTGAAGCGTTTATGAAGAGAACGCTGGGGTTCTAATTTGGAAGCAACGTCGGATGGCATCCAAAAATGAAACCCAGAATGAAAAATGAAAGCGCTCCGCTGCGGAGACCCATCGCGTCGCGGCTAAACCGTATTTTCCCCCTCTGGCTCTTGACTCTCCGTCACACCTGCCATACGCCGCTCTTGAGCGGCACGTCGTCCGCGTAGCGAGTCGACCATTCCAGGGCTCGCGTCACCATCTCGCGCGTCTGGTCGGGTTCGATGACGGCGTCGACCCAGCCGCGGGCGGCAGCGTAGCGGATATCCGTCTGTTCCTCGTAATCGCCGACCGTTTTGCGGCGGAGTTCTTCCATCTCCTCGGCGTCGACGTCGCGGCCGGTTCGTTTCAAGGCGGCGATGTTGATGTCGAGCAGCGTTGCCGCGGCTTGGCGGGCTCCCATCACCGCATACTTCGCCGTAGGCCAGGCGAACAAGAACCGGGGATCGAATGCCTTGCCGCAGAGGGCATAATTTCCCGCACCGTAACTGCCGCCGGTGATCACGGTGATTTTGGGGACGCGGCTGTTGGCGATCGCATTCACAAGTTTGGCCCCCGCGCGAATGATTCCCCCCTGCTCCGCCTGCTTACCGACCATGAAGCCGTAAACATCCTGCAGGAAGACAATCGGCGTCCACGTCTGATTGCAATCGAGAATAAAGCGAGCCGCTTTGTCGGCCGACTCGGGATAAATCACGCCGCCGAATTGAATCCCCGCCTGCGGCGATTTTTCCTGTTTGTGCTGATTGCCGACGATGCCGACCTGAAAGCCATTCCAGCGGGCATAACCGCAGATCAGCGTCTTGCCGTAGCTCGCCTTGTATTCCTGAAACGTCTCTTTGTCGACCAGGCAGTCGAGCACTTCGCGGAGATCGTATGCGGCGTGCGGATCGGGCGTCATCAACTGATAAATCTCATCCGTCGCCCGGGCAGGCGACAGCGGCATCTCGCGGCGGAAATGCGGTGAGACGGGATTCTCCGGAAACGTCGCGATCAACGCACGCACACGTTTCAGACAACTTTCGTCATCGAGTTCCAAGAAATCGATCGTGCCGCTGATCTCGGCGTGCATTTGGGCTCCGCCGAGTTCCTCGTGCGAGACCTCTTGTCCGATCGAACTTTTGACGAGTGCCGGCCCGGCGAGATACAGCCCCGAGCCGTTCGTCATCACGAGTTTGTCGCACAGCACGGGCAGATAACCGCCCCCCGCCACGCAGTTCCCCATGATGGCGGCGATCTGCGGCACTCCCGCGGCCGAGATGACGGCGTTGTTGCGGAAGATGCGACCGAAGTCGTCTTCGTCGGGAAAGATTTCGTCCTGCAGCGGCAGAAACACGCCGGATGAATCGACGAGATAACAAATCGGCAAACGATTCGTGAGCGCGATGTTCTGCGCCCGCAGCACTTTCTTCGCCGTCATCGGGAAAAACGCCCCCGCCTTGACGGTCGCATCGTTGGCGATGACCATCACCTCACGGCCCGAGACGGTGGCGATTCCGCAGATCACGCTCGCCGACGGAGCCCCGCCCCACTCGGCGTACATGTTCCACGCGGCCCACAGGCCGAGTTCATGAAAGGTAGTGTCTGCGTCGATGAGACGTTCGATTCGCTCGCGGGCGGTCCAGCGCAATTTTTCATGCTGACGTGCGATCGCCTTGGCCCCGCCCCCTTGTGCGATGACGTGTTGTTGTTCGCGAAAATGCAGGAGAATTTCGTCCCAATGTTTCATGTCGTCTCGCTCAGCAATTATAATCGCGGCACACCGTAGGAGTACAGGCTTGAACCTGGCGACGATCACCATGATATCTCAATTTTAGAAACGGTTGGCCGAGATGAGAGTAACGTCTCCGACGCGGAATGTCACGGCGGGTTTTTCTTTCTCGCGACATTCCAGCCGCGTTTGCTGCGGTATAGCGATCGTCCTCTTAATGCTGTTCGGCGACGTTGCGTTTTGGAAACTCGCGACGCCGTCGTTTGCTCAAGAAGATGACGACGAATTCGACGACGAGGATCAAAACGGTTTGCTCGTTGCGTATTCGAGCGGCGACGTTTCAGTTCAACAACTCGATGACATCGTGAGCGTGGACTGGCAGAATGATTCTCCCGACCCGCGAATCGCGGCGGACGAATTCACGGCCGACTGGGCCGGCCGCTTGCTGATCCGTCAGGCCGGCAAATATCGACTCCATTTGTATCTTGCCGGCCGAGCCTCCGTCGCGATGGACAATCGAAGTCTCTTTTCCGGATCGAGCGTAACGCCGGGATGGATGACGAGCGACGAGTTCGATCTCGATTTCGGCGAGCGCGAACTGCATGTGCATTTTGAAAAAACGGCACCGACGGCCCGCATTCATCTCTTCTGGTCGTCGGAATATTTTCCGCTCGAACCGATTTCGGCGTCGCTGTTCTTTCGCGATCCGCTCCCCGCTGCTGCACGCCGGATCGAACGGGGCCGCGAATTGTTCGACGTGCATCGCTGCGGCCGCTGTCATCGCCGCGATGATGAACCGCTCCCTCCGGCGGCGCCATCGCTCGAATTGACGGCTCGTGGACTTTCAACGGAATGGATGCTCCGCAAATTGCTCGAACATTCAGCGGAGAATAAGATCGACGACGCCTATCAGGATAAGATGCCGCGGTTTCAACTGACGGTCCGCGAAGCGCAGGGAATCGCCGCCTACCTGCACATTAAATCGAAAGCGATCGACCTGCCGGCGTTTGCGGTTCCGGAGGAGCGTTCGAAAAACGCGGCGGAAGACCGATTAAAACTCGTTTCGCTCGGATGTCTGGCGTGCCATCACATTCAGGACGAATTCACCGCCGTCGGCGAGCCGCAATTGTGGAACGGCGGTTCGCTCGCCGCCATCGGTATGAAGCGTTCGCCCGAGTGGTTGCATCACTGGTTAAGCCGGCCGCAGGACTTGAACGCCGATCATCGCATGCCGACGTTTTCCCTCGACGAGACGGAACGTCAACAACTGGTTCTGGCCTTGTCAAATTTGAAACAACCGCTGCCCGCGAGTTCGCTCTCCGCCGACGAGTTGAAGCTCGACCCCTTCGATACCGAACTCGTCAACCTCGGCGCCCGCGTGCTCCAGCAGCGAAATTGTTTCGCCTGTCATCGCATACCGCAATTTGATGACGCGGCAAAACGAACTCTCCCCCTGCCGATTTCCCCGCTGACCGGAGCCAACATCAACTGGGACGATTCGTGCATCGCCGAGATGCCGCTCGGTGAGAAACATCCGCGGTACGTCGGACTCGATCGCGGGGCGATTCGCGCGTACGTTGAGTCGCGGCGGATGAAGTTATCGCCGCAGAATCTGGATCTCGCCGGTCAGCGGACGCTCGAGCAGAATAACTGTCTGGCGTGTCATCCTCGTTCGACGTCAGCCGGTTTGACGCCGCTCGCCGGACGGCTGGCGAACGACGTCGAAGAGCTTCGCGGCCGCAGCAGCGAACTCATTCCTCCGTCGCTGACGGCCGTCGGCGACAAACTCTTTGATACGGCGTTGATCGAAGCGGTCAGCGGTCAGCAGTCCCAACGGCGCTTGCCGTGGTTGCAGGTGCGGATGCCGAAGTTCGCTCATTCCGCCGACGCCAAGGCGGCACTGGCTCATCATTTCATCGCCCGCGATCGCATTCCCGCCGATCCCCCCGCGACGCCTACGCCGTCGCTCGATGTTCCATTGCCGCAGCAGGTCGTTATCGGACACACCCTCGTCGGCGGTCGCGGTTTCAGTTGTATTGCCTGTCACACCGCCGGAAACTTTCAACCGCGCGGCGTCGCGCTCGGCAGCCGCGGATCGGATTTGCTGATGCTGCAGACCCGCATGCGGAAGGAATATTTCTTCCGCTGGACGCGCAGTCCGCTCAGAATCGTACAAGGGGTCGAGATGCCCTCGTATCAGCAGGCGAAACCCGGTGTGCTCGACGGCGATCTCGACGCCCAGCTCGAAGCGATCTGGCTGGCGCTCAACGACGGCAATTTCACGGTGCCGACGAACCCCGGTTCGGTCGAGCAATATCTGGTCCTCAAGCCGGGTGATGAACCGCGTGTTGTGCGCGACGTCTTCACGTTGAATAAGGACGAATTTGTCCCGCGAGCCTTCGCCGTCGGGTTGGCGAACGGACACAGCCTGTTGTTCGATCTCGACCGCGGGGCGATTCGTCAATGGACGATCGGCGACTTCGCGCGCCAGCGAACGCAAGGCAAAAGCTGGTTCTGGGACATGGCGGGCATCGCACTTCTTAGCGGCATCGGCGCGAGTTCCGACATCGTGCTCGGGCGACACGAAAACAGTACATCGGCCATCATCGATTCCGTTTCCGTCAACGAAATCACGGCACAACTCGTCGATTATCAAATCACGAACGACCTCGTCGAATTGAATTATCGACTGACATTTCCCATTCATGGCCAACCGCACAACGTCCTCATCAACGAACGCCTGTCGGCGGAACCATCGTCCGTCGATTCAAAGGGGACGGGCTGGATACGATCGATTCGCGCGACCGGAGTTCCGGATGGTTACTCCCTCCTCGTACGGCGTCCATCGGCCAAACACGCGTTCGGTGACGCGAAAGTCACGTCGGCGCAGCCCTGGGAAAAACCGTCCGGCGAAACCGGTGCCGACGAATTCGCCTTGCTCCATCGTCGAAAAGATCGCGACGACGAATCGCGGCATGTCGCTGAAATCACGCTGAATTATCGCAGCGATCTGCGGCCGACCCTGGCGGGAGATGTGCCGGTTGTGAATCGCGAACCCCCGCGAAAAGAGACCGTGAACGCCGTCCCCGGGTTTGACGGCGTCCGGCTGCCGATCGACACGGCGATCATGCCGACGGCGATGGCCTGGACCGACTCCGGCGTGATGGCGTTCACGTCGCTCAAAGGCGACGTTTATCTGGCCGAAGATTCGGACGGCGACGGAGTCGAAGACGAACTCACGCTGTTCGAGACCGGTCTCGCCGCTCCGTTCGGCATCATCGCCGACGGTGACGATCTCATCGTCGCACACAAGCCGGAATTGCTCCGACTCCGCGACACCGATGGCGACGGGCGAGCCGATTTTCGTGAGGTGCTGGCGAGCGGATGGGGCTACTCCGAAGATTATCACGACTGGACCTGCGGCATCGTCCGCGACTCGGAAGACCGCCTGTATGTCGCGCTCGGCAGCGATTACGGTCAACCGAAACGGCCCCGCGACAAAATCAAATGGCGGGGGACGGCGCTGCGCATCGATCCCGATGGGACGGTCAATCCCGTCGCGCACGATCTGCGCTTTCCCACGGGACTGGCCATCGATGGCCGCGACCGTGTGTTCATCAGCGATCAGCAGGGAGTGCAGAACACGTTTAACGAACTCAATGTGCTCGTTGACGGCGCCCACTACGGCGTGCCGAGTCAGTCGGAACTCGAAAAGAATGATCCCGGCATTCCCGCGGCGATCCAGATTCCGCATCCCTGGACGCGGAGCGTCAACGGCATCACGTTTATTCCCGACGACAGCCCAATCGAGCCATGGCGCGGTCACGGCATCGGTTGCGAATACGATACGCGATTCTTGATTCGCTACTCCGTTCAGCAAATCGACGACGTCGTACAGGGGGCCGTGTATCCGCTGTCGCTTCCGAACGGCGATCGCGGAGGCGAGAATTTCGTCGGGCCCATTGCCGTTGCCGTCAGCCCGACCGGTGACATCTACATCGGCAGCATTCACGACAGCGGCTGGCAAGGAGGGATCAACACCGGGGCGATAGAACGGCTGACATTCACCGGCGAACTGCCGCTCGGCATCCGGGAAGTGACGGCGATCACCGAAGGATTTGAGATCGCATTCACCGCGCCGGTTGATGCCAACGCAGCAACACAGGCCGGGAATTACTCGATCTCCGGATACACCCGTCAGTATCAGGGAGGTTATGCCACGCCCGATTCCGGTCGCTTTCAGCCGAAAATCGACCGCGTGGAGATGAGCGACGACTGCCGGACCGTCCAGCTGCACGTCGGCCCGTTGAAAACCGGATTCGTCTACGAAATTCATTGCGGCAAACTCGGCAGCAACGGCGACAAAGCGTTGTGGCCGAGCGAAGCCTATTACACGTTGCATCGCCTTCCTGAGGGCGAGGGGAACTGAAGGAAAGTCGTGTTCATCATGAGCAGAAATACTTCACGGGTGGTGCTCATCACCGGCGTCACCCGCGGTCTGGGCCGGGCGATGGCCGAGCGGTTTGTCAAAGCGGGACACACCGTCGTCGGCTGCGGACGGAATGAATTTCATGCGAGAGAACTCGCGAAGAAATTCGGCGAACCGCATCGGTTTGATGCCGTCGATGTCCGCAGCGACGCAGACATCGGCCGCTGGGCGAAAGCGGTGCTGGCGTCGCACGGGCCGCCCGATTTGCTGCTGAACAATGCGGCGATCGTCAATCGCAACGCCCCGCTGTGGGAACTCTCCGCCGACGAGGTCGACGACTTGTACGACATCAATCTCAAGGGGGTGATCAACGTCATTCGCCATTTCGTCCCGGCGATGATCGAACGCAAGTCGGGGGTGATCGTCAATTTCAGCTCGGGCTGGGGGCGCTCGACGTCGCCCGAGGTCGCCACGTATTGCTCGTCGAAATGGGGGATTGAAGGCCTGACGAAAGCCCTCGCTCAAGAACTCCCCGCCGGCATGGCGGCGATCCCGCTCAACCCGGGGATCATCAACACCGAAATGCTGCAAAGCTGCTTCGGCCACGGGGCTCACAACTTTCCCGACGCCGATACATGGAGCCGCACGGCGATACCGTTTTTGTTGAAGTTAGGCCCGCGGGATAACGGGGAGTCGTTGAGTGTGGAGTGAAGTCGTATTTGTTCGATTACCATTTTCAATGTGACAAATAACGGAGAGCACGCCAATGGCACACCGAATACAACTGTCGTTAACGGACGACCTGATGGAGTTCGTCAAACAACAATGCGGCGATGGCACGCTGTATGTGACGCCCCAGGAATACCGTGGCAATCTACGAGAACTGTTGCGGCAACATCGCGAGTGTCGCGGACGATAATTCGATTTTGGCCACTTTCCTCACCGGCACGCCGCGGACTTTCAAGAAGCCCGACATCAGCACGATGATCACCGTCAGCAGCACCAGCACGCCCAGCCAGCGTTTGCGGTTCTGGCGGAGCGGTTCGAAGGCGGCGGAGCGGCCGACCAGGCCCGAGGCGATCACGAAGACCAACAGCGCGAGGATGATCTTCGTCCCCATGAGCGCGTGGTATAATCCGTCGCCGGAATGCGAAGGCCGCATCACCACCAGATAATTGTAGAAACCGGTGAGCAGCAGCAGCCCGATGCCGGCGTGTACGAATTTTTTCCAGCGCCCGAGCAGTTGCTCCCGCAGGGCGTTGTGTTCTCCTTCCGAGAGGACCGTCGCCGAGGGCATGAGGACGAATCGCATGAAAATCGTCCCTCCCACCAGCACGATGGCGGTCAGGATATGCAACCAGCGGGAAATGAGGGGTAAGAGCAGTTCGGTATCCATCGGTTCGATGCCTTATCTTCACCTGTTCGCCCGGCAATAAACAGGGGACGACGATTTGTCGGGGGCCTGAAATGGGAAATCTCCGTTGTGCCCGCACAGCATAACGCACCGGCTCGCGTTGTTCCATGCAAATCGTGCACGATCGCAAAACTCTCTTGGCAAAATGACGCGATCATGCATACGATAGGAGAATGCAAAGCATCGATATTGCCTGTCCGCAGTGCGGGAGTCTCCTGAAACTCAAAGATCGAAAACTCCTCGGTCGCCGGGGAAAGTGCGCCAAATGCGGCCACATGTTTATCATGAAAGAGCCCGAGCCGGTCGTGTTAGAACCGGTGAACGAAACCGCTCTGTTCGTCACTCCGCTGGCCGAACCGGCGAAGTCGCCAATCCTCGGCGGTCTTGCGATAGGGGACGCCGCGTCGCCGAATCCGGCCATTCGCGACAACGGTCCGGGGCTCAATCTCATCACCGAGCCCGCTTCGCCGGGCATGGTGACCTTTCAGGAAATTCGGCAGCGGAATAGAAAATCGTCGCGAATCGCATGGGAGGTGACGATCGCCACGGGGCTATTGCTGATGCTGGCGGTCTGGTGGTTTGCACCGCAGTTTCAACAAGCGATCGATCCCTCTTCGTCGGCACAGGCGGACGCGAATACCGCAACAACGCGCGTGATCGTCGAAAAAACCGATGACCTGCCGCGGAAAGAAGAACTCGAAAAGAACTTTAAGTTCGCGAAAGCGCAGAGCCCGACGGCCGGCGAACCGATCGATATGCATTTCATTCCGGCGGGGTCGCGAATCATCTTCCACCTGCGTCCCGCCGACCTCTGGGAAGAAGGGGGACTCGCCCAGGAAGTCCGCTACTGTCTGGGACCGGTCGCCGAGTGGGCGGAAGCCAAGATTAGGGAAATCTGTCTGCGCGAACCGAAGGAGATCGAAGAAGCTCTCATTTGTCTCGCCTTGGGAAGCCCGAGCATGCCGCCGGAAATCTCGGCGGTGGTGCATCTCAAGCAGGAACTCAAACCGTCGGATTTCGTCAAGATGTTTCAAGGGAAGCCGAACGACGAGTTCGGCTATAAGGTGACGATCGCGAACGATCGCGCCTTTATGATCGCCGATGAATCGGGCAAGATTTTTACGACGTGTCCGGCGCATTTGGCGCAGGAAATGGTCGAAGCCCGCGGCCGGTTGCAGCCGACCGACCCCGCGATTGAAGCGATCGTCGCCGATACCGATCGCGACCGTCACTTCACGTTGATTTTCACCCCTATCGATCTGATGTTGGCGGGTCATCAGGAAACGCTGCTCCCGGCGCCGGCGCAGCCGTTCTTTACGGGGATCATCGATTGGCTGGGCGAAGATGTCGAAGCCCTCGCCTGGAGCGTGCACCTCGGCGAGGAATTTCGCTCGGACGTGGTGATCCGCAGCGATGCCAAATTATCGGTGATGCGCACGCAACGGCGTTATCAAAATCTGCTCGACGAATTGCCGACGAATGTGCTCGCGCTCGTCAAACAGATGAACCCGGCCAAAGTCGGCATGCGAAAAGTCGTGGGCCGTTTCCCGGCGATGCTCAAAGCGCTGCAGATGGCGACGTTGATCAGCATCGACGAGCGTCACGTGCTGCTCTCCGCCCAGCTTCCCGAACGGGCGGCTCCCAACCTGGCACTCGGCACGCTGCTGACCTGGGATGAATCGACGCGAACGGCATTCTCCGCGGACGGCGGGACCGAACCGACCGCAATCGCCGCCGCGAACAGCGACGACAAACTGCCGGAGAAAGTCGCCGACCGCCTGAAAAAGAAGATCGACGTCGATTTCCGCCGCACGCCATTGCAGGAAGCGTTCGATTATATCGCCGACGAGACGTCGGTGAAGATCGAGATCGACGGCGACGCCCTCAAACTGTCCGGATATACGAAAAACATGGCGCAGACATACAAGTTGAATCAGCAGACGGGCCTCGCGGTGATCAAGACGATCTTCGAGCCCTATCCCAAAATGTGTCTGGTGATCGACGAAGAAAAGAAAATCGCGATCATCACCACGTACCCGACCGCCGAAGACCGGAAGTTGAAGCCGTTTGTGTTCGAGTAGCCGTCTTCAGTCCGAGTTTCGTGAAACAGAAGGCTGCGAGAAGCATGTGAGTTGATTCTAAATGAGGATGCCGACGTGACGGAGCAAAATCAATGGCTGTGCCCGCATTGCCGCATTCCGCTCCGATTCCGCGACTTTCAGCCGGGCGAGCAGATTTTTCCCTGCCCCGATTGCGAGAGGCCGATTCAGATTCTCACCTCGGGCCGCAGAATTACTGGCATACTCCCCCTCCCGGAACATAACGCGCCGACGGAAAAAACGCCGCCGAGCAAGTTTCCTCCGGCGAGTTGGTCGGAAGCGGTGCTTGCAGGAGGAGTGACTTCACCCCGCGCGATCAGCCTGTTCGTGACGCTGGCGCTCGGCGTCGTCGTCGCGGGCGTATGGATGGCCAACCGTCCGGTGCCGATCCCGACGGCGATCGACGATCGGCCCCAGGACGTCGTTCTCGCAGATAACGAAGTCCCCGCGGCGGAGCAACCGGCGAAGGAAGATGCCGCCGTTCCGGCACATGTCGATGACGTCTCCGACGAGTCGGATCCCAAACCAGCAGGTGACGATTCCACTTCCGGTCAAGAAATCCCCGACGAAACCGAATCGTCGACGGCATCCTCTGACGAGCTTACACCGAGCGCAGAAGAACCCGGTCCGCCGGACGCGTCCGGCGAAGAGACGGCCTCTTCGCAGGACGACGTGGCGGTCGCGTCTGTACCGTACGACAGCCCGACGCAAGAGCCGGATGCCGAGACGATAAATTCAAGATCGGCGAATCCGATCGCGTCATCACCAACGCCGGAAAACGATATAAACGGTGAGGCCGACGGCGAGAAGGAGGCCGATGCGGCGACGCCGACGGTCGATGTCAAGCGGGCTTTACAGATAAAAGTCGCGCGGTGGGAGCAGGCCCGTTCGATTCCGCTGATAGAGATTCTTGACCAGTTCGAAGAAATGGTCGGCGGGAAAATCGTGCTGGATCAATTCGATTCCCCGGACGTGCAGAAACGATTGACGCGGCCGATTTCGTTCGTGCATCGGCAGAAATCGTTTGCGGAGATCCTGACCCTTCTGCTCGACGATGCCGGTCTCAAGTACGAAATCCGCGAGAACAAAATTCACGTCTCGCCGGCACGACCTTGATATTCAAACGATAAAGTGAATCCCCCGTGCAACTCGACGATAAAGTCTGTTATTGTTTTCACATTTCAAAGCGTAAGATCGTCAATCATCTGCGCATCTACAAGCCGCGGCGGGTCAGCCAGTTGAGCGAATGCGGCGGCGCGGGGACCGGCTGCGGCTGGTGCATTCCGTTTCTGAAAAAATATTTTGAGCAATGGCAGCGAGGCGAAGTCGCCGACGCCGATGATGTCTCGCCCGATCAGTACGCCAAAGACCGCGGCAAGTACATCAAATCGGGAAAAGGAGTTCCGCCGTCCGGTGCCACTCCTCCGCCACCGGAGTGATCTGTCTCCTTCTCCCAGAGGGAGAAGGATTAAGGGCAGACTTATTGCGAGCTGATTTGAATGCGGCGCGGTTCGGGTTTGGGGGCGCGGGGGAGCACGACTTCCAGCACGCCCTGATTGAATTTCGCGGAAATGCGTTCGTGATCGACTTCATCGCTGAGAATAAACGATCGCAGAAAATCGCCCACGCCATATTCCTGATGTAGAATCTTGACGCCTTCGGGAAGGTAGGGGGCGACGTGTCCGAACAGCGTCAGTTTGTTGTCCTGCACCTGCAATTCGACCGTGTCGGCGGTCACGCCGGGAAGATCGGCACGCAGGACGAGACCTTCCTCCGTTTCAAAAATGTCAATCGGCGGCGTGAAGACATAGCGCTGCTCGGCCGCCTCTTTCGCGGCATTTTTAGGCGACTCGTCCGGTCGCTGTTCGATCATCTCTTCAGACATATCGTTCGCTCCCTTCCCATCGGGTCATTCAATGGGAATCGTTTTTGTATTCGTATGATGGCGGATCGTCGGCGGATTGGCTGATGGCGCACTCGTGTCCGACGCCGTCTGATCGCCATCGGTGACTTGAATCTGCCGGGGAGTCAGCGCTTCGGCTTTGGGCAGATGAACCTTGAGGATGCCGAGATTCAATTCGGCGGAGAGTTTTTCTTCTTGCACTCGCTCGGGAAGCGTGATCGCCCGCTGCCAGGGGCCGCGAATGCGTTCCTGTCGGCGGTAACGTTCTTCGGGAATGCCGCCGGTGTCGCGCGGTTTGCCTATGAGTGTGAGGACGCCGCCGGAGATGGTCAGCTCGAGATCTTCGACGCGCATCCCGGGAAGTTCGGCGGTGAGGAGGAATTCCCCTTCGAGTTCGTATAAATTGAGCGGGGGAAACTGTCGTCCAAACCGAAACCCTTGAAATGTCAGGTTCACGCTTTGAAGCAGGCGATCGACTTCACGTTCGAGATCGCGAAATGCATCCCACGAATGGCCCCAGCGAAAAACGGGCACCGCGAATTCTCCTTCGTTTTTCCGTTTGAATTGCCGTTTTCAGTCCGAATAAGAGACTCTAAACATAACCGGTTATGCTTCTCGAAATGCCTGGACGTTTGCATAAACCGTGAGGTACAGAGGTTATGTTAGGATTTCTAAGAATCTATCCGGAAATGTTGGCAGTCCTACGAGATGTTGTGCCCATTGCAC
>JBBECD010000128.1:0-25609 GCA_040881995.1 Planctomycetaceae bacterium | reverse complement strand
TTCACAAGCCCTCTTTCTCAAAACTTTCTCGTAAAGTGCAGCCGAAGGGAGAGGGAGTAAGAGCAGAAAGCCCTTTTGAGGCTGGGAAACGTGCCTTTGGTGCCGCATGTCCGTCACACCGGCGTCGAAACGAGACGACGAACGCCAGCGATTGCAGACGCAATACACCGAAATTGCGACGCTCGCCGGCGGTTTGGCTCATGAGATTCGCAATCCGCTCTCGACCATCGGACTGAATCTCGAATTGCTGCTCGAAGAATTCGAAGGGAGCGATTCTCCGAAGGATCGGCGGATCTGCGGGAAACTGCAGACCGTGCAGAAGGAATGCCAGCATCTCAACGACATTCTTAACGCCTTCCTGCAATTCGCCCGCGCCGGGGAACTGGAGAAGGAACCGACCGATCTCAGCCGGTTCGTCGAAGAATTTATCGAGTTTTATCGGCCGCAGGCACAGGATCAACAGATCGAAATCAGCCCGCATCTCGCCGCCGATCTGCCCCCCGTGCTGATCGACCCGTCGCTGATGCGGCAGGTGCTGATGAATCTGGCTCTCAACGCCCAGCAGGCGATGCCCAAACGGGGGCGGCTCGAACTGCAGACCAACTGCAAAGGGGGTCGCGTCGACCTCGAAATCATCGACAGCGGTATGGGGATGAGCCCCGCGACGCTCGCCCGCATCTTCCAGGTCTACTTTTCGACCAAGCAGGACGGCAGCGGATTAGGCCTGCCCACCGTCCGCAAAATCGTCGAGGCGCACCAGGGGACGATCACGTGTGAAAGCGAACTCGGCAAGGGAACGCGGTTCGTCATCAGCCTGCCCGTCGCCACGCCGCCAGCGGAGAATGTCGAATGTCGAAATCCGAATGTCGAATGAATGACAAATGTCGAAGCCCGAAAGTGGAAAAAATGCTCCGCGCTCGAACGTCGTTTGACCGTTTCGTCATTTGATCATTCGACATTCGGATTTCGACATTCGACATTAAAAAAGCCACCGGTTTTGAAACCGGTGGCTTTTATTTCTGATTCGTTTGCGTTCGAATGGCGATCAATATCCTTCGCCGAAGAGTTTGCTGGTGTTGCCGGTTCCCGAATCCGACTTCAGACGCTTGCTGCGTGTGAAGGCTCCGGAGACGTTCCCCGTGGAAAGACGGTTTCCGCCCACTTCATCGGTGCCGACGCTCTGAGCACCGTTTTGCAGCGTCCAGGGCACCTTCTCGCCCGGAACCCACGACCGCTGTTGCGGCTTGTAGCCGATATAATCGAGGAAGTCATTCATGGGAACGAGACGAACACCGTTTTCACGAGCCTCTTTCTGGATATTTTTATATTCCTTGAGGACTCGCAACGCAACGGCCTGCTCTTTCGGATCCGGCGTTGCCGACGGATCGGGCATTTGTCCCTTGATCAGGAATTTCGTGTCGATCGTGACGCCGTCCCCCGTGCGGTTGCCTTGATCGTCGATTTCGTTATCGATTTCGGCGCCGGTGGCGGCGATGATGTCGTGCAGGTTTTCGCGGTCGCTGCGGCCGTCGCCGTCCAGATCGAACGAACCGACGAGAGAAAACTTCGGCCGCCGTCCCGGGCTCCAAAGCGGCGTATAGACGACGTCGCCCGGAGTGATCGGACGATAAATGTCGTCCTCCAGAATGCGGGCCTGCGCCGTGTGCGGTCCGGTGACGCGAATGACTTCGATCGAGGCGATCAGGTCTTCCTTGCCGCGGCCGACGCCCCGATGCGACTTGGAATAGACGCTGAAGGTCGTCTGCTCCGGCAGGTTGTCTGCTGTGCCGAGGCTGATCCAGACGGTCGAATTGATATTGTCGACCCAGCGAATTTCGCCGTCTTCCATTTCGAAGTTATCGGCGGTGATTTCATTGAGTTTGTCGCGAAGCTGATCATTGGCCGCGACCAAGCGGTCGTTGTCGTTGGTCATGCGTTTGACGTCTTGGTCGTGTTCTTCTTTTTCGCGATCGAGGGCGATGCGCAGTTCGGCCCTATCGGTACTCAGTTCGTCGATTTCGGTATTCTTGGCGCCGAGCCTTTCTTCCTTCTCTTCGATCAGGTCCGACAACTGGCTTTCGATGTCGGTCTTCGCCGCGATGACGACATCCGCCTGGCTCTGGTACTGTCCTCGCAAGGCGAGCACGGTTTGTTGGGCGGTCTTCAGGTCGGCAACGGCGGCGTCACGTTCCTTGGCGGCGTTGTCCAATTCCTGCCGCAGTTTGACGATGGTCTGAATCATCGTCGGCTGGGCGTAGGTCTTGCCGTAAAGAGCGATCTGGGCATCCATGTCGCCGAGCACGGTCTGGGGATTCTTGTCGTCACCCACGCCGACCACGGCTGCGTTCGAACCGATTTTCTGCTTGAGAGCCTGAATTTCCTGATCGAAACGCACGGTGGTTTCTTTCTCGGCTCGCAGTTCGGCGGTCGTCTGTTCGTATTTCGCCGAGTTTTCGGAGAGATCCTTATGAAAGGAGTAAGCGATGGCGACGGCGATCACCATGACGAAGAAACAAAGTCCCGCGACGATCTGTAGTCCAGCCGACTTGTTGGCTGCTGCCATGTTTTCATTCCTCACTGCGAAACGGTGTTGGGGTTTGATTCGCCGCCGTCGCTCACCGGTAGGGAGAGCGAGTTATCGGAAAGCGAGTCGTTGGGGAGCGAATCACCGCGCTGATTATTAAATCCTGACCGGACGGCCTAACGTGACGGAACTGCTCTCATCTCTTGTGCGCCAATCGTAAGGCGGATTGCCGGTGCCAAAAATGAACGGGGAAATGATTTCGAGATTTTCGTAAGCTCCATTGTTAAAGTGTATAGGTGAGTTAAACGGTGTCAAGCCGGAACTGGCAAGATCTTCTCAAAAAGCGGACAGTTCATTTACCCGACCGCTGCGACCGATTTTTTCGGGCCTTTTCTTTTGACGTTAAAATCCGACATTTCCTTCTCGCCGTTATAAAGCGACTCGCACGACAATCACGTTTCGAGACATGCCGGCAGATATTGCTCGATCAAGGCGTTGAGCGACGACGAAAACCGGCTGCGGGGCATCACGGCGTCGCATCCCGCCGCTTCCGCTTGTTCCAGCCGAGCGACCTGCACGTGCGGACCATACGCCACAATCACCAAACCCGCGACACAGGCGTCGCGAATCCGCGGGATGTCGCGATCGACCTCCAGCCCTGGCAGCATCAGATCGAGAAACAGACATTTCGCCGGCGCTTCCGCCAGCCGCGTCAGCAGGTCATCCACCGAGCGCACGCCGATCATCTTCTTCCCAAGCGACCGTGCCGCACCGGTCACCTGGCTGTAAAACATCAGATCGTGCGTGCACAAAATTCCGACCGCGTTACCGGTCGCCGATGCCGACATATTTTATCCTCGATGCGAAAGCTGCCGGGTGGCACGGGCGGCTTGTCCGCCGTGTTTTTTCGAAGTTTATCGTTCACACTGGCGGGCAAGCCGCCAGTGCCACCCATTTTTTCAACACACTGCTCGAGTACTTGAAACACAAACTTATGACCGATGAAAATGAATGTGTTTCCATTGGCCGTTCTTGCGCTGCCAGATGCGCGTTTCTTCACAGGCCGATGATTGCGGAGAACCGTTGTCGTCGAGAGATTGAGTCAGACGGACGTAGGTGACGAGAGCCGTTTCTCCGAAAACTTGCACGCGGGGATCGATCAGCGTCGACTGCCGCGGTTTCCCCGACCCGGACAGTTTGAAGTAGAAGTGATGAAAATCGAGCCCTTGCACCCGGTGGCCCCGGGCCTCGGGTTCGAACGCCGTCAGGTCCGCATCGCATAACATCACGTACTGTTCCCAGTTCTGTGTTTCGATGGCCTTGATCAGTTGTCGACTTAAGTCGAGCAACTCCGTCGTTTGTTCGCTCATTTCAGCAGCAGAAACCTTTCCAGTGGCGGGGAAAATAGGAACCGGGAATTTCCGGCGGTGTCAGGAGAGCTTTTTCAGAAAATCGTTGAGATCGTCGTTGACCCTGTTTGCTGCGGGCTGGTCGTCCGGCACGATCGCGCTTGGCCCGATATCCTCGTCGAGGGATTCCTCCCGTGCAATCGGTGTCGCGCCGTCGCCTTGAGTCGGCTGATCGGCGCTCGAATCCTTAGCAGACTCGGCGTCGGCTGTTTTGGCGACGTCGCTGGGGAAATCATCGGCGAACTTATTCACTTTCGATTCTTCAGACGGAGCGGGATGCCGTTTCAACAGCGAGAACAGCGAAAACGGCTTTTTGGGTTTGATGTCGGAATCACCATCGGCCGGTTCGTGAATCGAGGCGCCGTTTCCCCCCTCTTCGAGAACGTTCATATTCCATTCCGAAAAATCGTCGTGCGGATCGTCGTCGATGGTCGCAAAACTCAACTCGGTCATCGCATCATGCCGGCGCGGTCTGTTTTTACTATCGTCGTCGCCGGCCGATTTTGCATCGAGCCGCGTCGGAATCGAGCCGGGGCTGATGAGGGCCGTGTCGTGCAGCGGTTTCTCGCGTTCGATCTGAAAAGGGTCGCTGTCGGCCGCGGGAGTTTCAACGTCCTGTTCGCATTGAACGATGAAATGAGCCGGCCCGATCGAGAGCCGCATGCCGGAAGCGAGTTTGACGGGAGCCCCCGGTTTAATGACGTGTCCATCAACTTCGGTGCCGTTGGAGCTTCCCAGGTCGACGAGATACGCGCCGTCGTACGTGACCGCAATCTGACAATGTTCGCGGCTGACCTCGGTGGAGGAGATCCGCAATTGGCATTGCTTGCTGCGGCCGATGACGGTCATCGACTTCAGCCGGACGCGTTTCGGTCCGGAACTCTTGCTCGTCAGTTGGAGAAACACATTCATGGCAATAGATCGAAATCAGGTAAGAGCACCGGGGAGACGGGCGAAGTATCAGAAACCCGCCCGTTCCATTCTAACTGTTCGATCGCGCGCGGCACATCCTGAAAAATACGAAAAAATGAGAGATTCGGAGACTCATTGCAGATCGTGATAATGCGTCCACAGGGCTCGGCCGGCGATCGAAACGAGTCGCATATCCCGCTGCGCATCCACCCTGTCGAACGTGAACGCGACGGAGCACCGGCATAAAAAATCACTGCTCACCCCAGGAACCGGTGAGCAGTGATCGTTGAATTCGATTTAGCGGGCCGCGAAATTATGCCGCCGCGGTTTCGTCCTCGGCGAACAGGCGTTTTTCGCCACGCACGACTTCCGGCGTGAGGATGTACTTGTGGCCCGGGCGTTCGGGAAGTTCGAACAGGATGTCGAACATCGACTGCTCGACGACGCTGCGCAAGCCGCGGGCGCCGGTCTCTTTCATCTTGGCGATGCGGGCAATCTCCCGCAGCGCATCGGCGGTGAACTCGAGCTGAGAATCTTCCAGAGAGAAGATTTTCTGGTACTGTTTAACGAGCGAATTCTTCGGCTCGATGAGCACGCGCACCAGATCTTCTTCGCTGAGGGAACTCAGCGTCGTCAGCACCGGCAACCGGCCGACGAGTTCGGGAATCATGCCGTATTCGATGATGTCGTCGACGCAGACGTGAGGCAACGAACTCTGGTTTCGTTCTTCCTTGTCCCCCGCCATCGCACCGAAGCCGATTTTCTTTTTCCCCAACCGCTTCGAGATCAGGTTCTCCAATCCGACGAACGTCCCGCCGCAGATGAAGAGAATATTCGTGGTGTCGACCTGAATGTACTGCTGCTCGGGGTGTTTGCGTCCCCCTTGCGGCGGGACGTTGGCGACGGTCCCTTCGAGCATCTTGAGCAGCGCCTGTTGCACGCCTTCGCCCGAAACGTCGCGGGTGATCGACACGTTATGACTCGTCTTGCCGATCTTGTCGATTTCGTCGATGAACACGATGCCGCGCTGGGCCGCTTCGATGTCGAAATCGGCGGAGTGCAGCAGCTTGAGCAGCAGGTTTTCGACGTCTTCGCCGACGTATCCCGCTTCGGTGAGCGTGGTGGCGTCGCCGATGGCGAACGGCACTTGCAGGAACTTGGCCAGCGTGCGCGCCATCAGGGTCTTTCCCGACCCCGTGGGACCGATCAGCATGATGTTCGATTTTTCGATTTCGACGTCGTTCTCCGCGTCTTCGTGGAGCATGAGCCGCTTGTAATGGTTGTGGACGGCGACGGCCAGGGTCCGCTTGGTGTCTTCCTGGCCGATCACATACTGGTTGAGATGCGTCACGATCTCTCTGGGAGTCGGAACCTTGTTGAAGAGTTTGCGTGGGGTTCCTCTCCGCCGACGTTCCTGGTCGAGTATCGACTGGCACAGTTCGATACACTCGCCGCAGATGTAAACGTCCTCCGGCCCTTCGACGAGGGGGCCGACTTCGCGGTAACTTTTACGGCAAAAGGAACAGTTGGCGTTCTTTTTGCCAGTGGAGCCACGTTTGCCAGAGTTAAAATCCGTCCCCGAGGGCATCAGGTTTCCTTCAATGCTGCCGGTCAAGACCGTCTCTATTTCGGTGAAAAATGAGCACATCTGTGCGGATGGATTCACCTGGATGGGGACGGTCCCTCGCGAGATGAGTTCCCTTCGGAAGCCGAGGGAGGAGGTGTCAGAGTGGGAGCGTCATCGGGTCGTCCGGTGAACCGACTATTGATTTTTCGGAATTCGGCATCCGTCAGGACACCTTCGTGTTTCAAATCTTTCATTTGCATCAGCATTTGCTGCGCCGAGGCCGCAGGATCATCACTCTCCGCCATCCACGTACGAATTTTTAAAATAACGGCTGCGCCAGCAGTTATGATTAAAATTAAGAGAGCCCAATTCCATTGCGACTTCTGCCACAGTTCCCAGTCGAACATTTCCATGCTGCGTCGCGTCCAATTTTAACATGCCCGGTTCGAGTGCGTTCGGCCGGGAAGAATGGACCTGCCGGTTTCGGTAAATTCTGCTTGTCACATTTACAATAGTGTCTGCAAGAATCCGTTTGGCGTCAAGCGCGAGTTTTCGCCGCGGCGGCGGAATCTCGACTTTCGGCCTCGTCCCAGTGGCGGAAACTGCCGTTATTCCGACAGGGGAAAACAGACAATGCGACCGCGAGGGGCGCTCCGTTTTCGCGATCGGCACGACCGTCCGAACAGGAAAATCGACCGTTCGCGTTGCATCCGGCATCGAGCGGGCTTTAAAATTCAATCGGGCCGATCCTTGAGACATTCAGGGCCGCCCCTTTACCGCCGGATATTTCCACCAGATGACGGACGTGACATGGAATTCGAACAACGCCTGCAACGAGCCATCGAACGGGGCGCGCACACCCGCGAGAAAAAAGGTCAAGAAGCCGCCGCCCAGGCGATGAGCGAAGAAGATCTGAAAAACCTGCACACCAAATTCCGTCTCGAACTCTCCGAGCACATCGAAGCCTGTCTGATGAAAGTCAGCGATCACTTTCCCGGCTTTCAGATGCAAACTGCCGTCCGCGACGGCTGGGGCGCGAAAATCTCGCGCGACGAGTTCAGTCCGCGGCAGACGTTATTCAGTCTGCTGGAAATGGTCGTGCGTCCGTACAGCCCGATCCACATCGTCGAACTGGCCGCTAAGGGAACGATCCGCAATAAAGAGGTCTTCCGCCGCAATCACTTCCAAACGCTGACCGACGTCAACCTCACGTCGTTCAAAGCCCTGATCGACCAATGGGTGCTGGAGTTCGCCGAGTTGTACTCGGCATCGAAGTGAGTGCAACCAGACGGCGAACCGCGACGTATCGGGATAGAAAGGACCGCTGGAATGAAACGCCATTCGCTGTTGCTTGCGGCGATTTTGTCGATCGTCGTCATGCTTACTCATCGCATTTGTTTCGCCCATGACGAGACGACTTCGGATAATGCCGCGGGGAACTGCTCGATCGCCGTCCGTCCTCGGTGGTCGGACAGACGCATAACCGTTACCAGCCAGGACGGCACCGTGCTTCAGTTAGGCCGTTCGTTTGACTACCTGAGGGAAGTGGGAATGGATTTCCCTCTCACGCTCAGGGATTACCAAATGCTCCTTTACCTCAACGAGAAATCGCGTCTGCTTGAGCGCCGAGTTGACATCGACCTGCGCGATGTTCCAGTTCTGGAAGGCGCCGCAAGAATAGCGAAGACGCTACGACGTGACGTCGTACCCAGCAGACAACCGGGGTTACTGGAGATCGCCGAAGCTATTGCCGATTCGCCGTTGCGATATTGGACCACGGTCGGCCCGATGCTGCTGGTCGCGCGCGTGAGCACAGTCCCCAATTCCGATCCAGGGAAATCGTGGAGACTTGTGATTTCGCCTGAATACTTCGCTGGCGAAATCCATCAAACCGAGATACAGCTCTACGACGTCGAAGTTCTGACGACGTCGGGCGAAGTCGCGAGCGTCAACGTCGGACGTGCGACATCTGGAGTATGGATCGGCGAACTCCCCGTCAGTCCAAAAGAACTGACCGGCCTGCGCGGCAAAGTGCGGGCAATCGTCGCGAAAGATCGACTCCAGATCCGCTTTCGCCCCGGCGAGTCGTGTCGCATCAGCGATCCGTTTGGCGTCGAAATTCAGTCGGAACCAGTGCAACAGACAAAAGAGCTGCGCATTGTGGCGGATGGTGAGCGTTCGGTGGCGCGACCGAAGGACCAGAACGGATTCGTGTATCACACGACGTTGACTGTCGTCGGCAACGATGCCGCACCAGCCTCGCAGTATATCACTTTGCTTGACGTCGCCGCTCTTCCAGGAAGTGTTGACGATGGTCGTATCGCTGAACTCGTGAAACTGACGAAGGAGCGAAATTTTTTCAAGTTCATGGGCAACCTCAACAAGACTCCCTCGGAGCGAATGGTTGCGGCGGTAAAGTCAACGAACGGTGCCGAATTTGCCGGGCGAGCGAATGGAAAAGCCCTGACGACCGATACCGGGGTTTCAATCTTACTCTATGGCGAAAACATCGATCAGGTCGAGACGATGCACGAAGTAACGTTGTGCCGTCTCGATGTACTTCAAGACATGTTCCAAATCAAGATCGAACAAGCTCAAACCGACGTCTATGAACCTTGGGAACGGTTAACCCTTGAGCAATCGGAGCCACCGCCACGATCGACCACCGAACCGGATATGACAAATTCGCTCGGAATGCGACTTGCGCTGATACCCGCGGGAAAATTCGTGATGGGAGCAGACCAGTCGCCGATGGAAGTGGCCCGAAATCAGAGTTACGAAGGCATCCGCAGCGTTCCGTCGAATTACTTCGCCGAAAACCCGCCGCATGTGGTGGAGATCAGCAAGCCGTTCTACCTTGGTGTGTGTGAAGTCACGCAGTCCGAGTGGCGGGCAGTGACGGGTAAGAATCCGAGTGGATACCAGTTGACCGGATGGCGTCGCGTTATTGCCACTTCTGACCGCTTCCCTGTGGAGAACGTGAGTTGGTACGATGCCGTCGAGTTTTGCAACCGGCTGTCGGAAAAAGAAAAACATAACCCATATTATAAACTCGAAAACGTGCGACGCACCGACGGTTGGATCACCTACGCCGATGTGACGATCACCGGCGGAACGGGGTATCGCTTGCCGACCGAAGCCGAATGGGAATACGCCTGCCGTGCTGGCACGACAACGGCCTTTAATTTCGGGAATACGTGCAGCCAACAGCAAGCCAATGTGCTCGGAGGATACCCGGCGGTGAAGCCTGACTCCAGAACATGGAATCCAATTCGGACCACAAAATCCGTCGGCTCGTTTGAACCGAATGCATTCGGACTTTACGACATGCATGGCAACGTCGAAGAATGGTGCTTCGATATATATGATGACGCCGCCTATTTGAACCGAGACGAGCTTGCGATCGATCCGGTGGTCTTGCAACAGGCCGAAGAGTCGATTCAATTTTTCGCCGAACCGGTAGATGACGAATATTACAACGATATCGTTTGGATCGGTGATGAGCGTGTTATCCGCGGCGGCCATTCTTCACGAGGCGCCGGAGTGGGCCGTTCGGCGAATCGGTTTGGCGCCGATCCAAATTCTCGATGGATGACCGGTCTGCGCGTCGCTAAAGATCAGTAGCATCAAGGAACCGTACAAAATGCCTCAACCGTCCGACCAACTTCAACGCGTTCTCGACAGCGGCGCGGTGGCTATTATTCGGGCTCCGTCCGGCGAACAACTCGTTAATGTCGCTCGGGCGCTCTATGACGGGGGGATCGACGTCATTGAAGTGACGTTTACCGTCCCCGGCGTGCTCGACATTCTCTCCGCCGTGCGAAAAGACCTCGGCGACAAGATTTTGCTTGGGGCGGGGACGGTCCTTGATACCGAATCGGCGCGGGCGGCGCTCTTGGCCGGGGCCGAGTTTATCGTCTCGCCGACGGTGAATGTCGACGTCATCAAACTCTGCAAGCGATACAGCAAGATGATCTTGCCGGGGGCCTTTACGCCGACCGAAGTGCTGACAGCGTGGGAGGCCGGGGCCGACATTGTGAAAGTCTTTCCCGCCGATGTCGGCGGACCGGCGTACTTGAAGGCGATTCATGGTCCGTTGCCGCACGTGCGGCTGCTGCCGACCGGCGGCGTGAATCTCGAAACCGTCAAGAGCTTCATTAAAAGCGGAGCGTGTGCCGTCGGATTGGGGTCGTCGCTCGTCGAAGCCAAAGCGGTGCAGGCGGGTGATTTCGACCGCATCCGCACGTTGGCGGCGCAGTATGTCGAACTCATCAAACAGGCC
Source organism: Planctomycetaceae bacterium (assembly GCA_040881995.1). GTDB lineage: Bacteria > Planctomycetota > Planctomycetia > Planctomycetales > Planctomycetaceae > JAQCEJ01. Next base: position 14,915 of record JBBECD010000128.1, on the reverse strand, counting down.
CGCGGTGAATGACTTTTGCCGAAGTGCAACTTCAAAACTTGCGATTCGGGCTTGTATGAGGAGAGGTCGTATGACGAACCGCCGTTCATTTCTCACGACTTGCACCACCTTCGCCGTCGGTGCGATGCTCGGCGGGCGATTCGTGCGATCGACCGAATCCGTTTCAGCGGCGACGCGGGCGAATGAACTCATCCGTTTCGGACAGACCGAGTTGTTTGTGACTCGCTATTGCCAGGGGACGGCGTTTCGCGAAGTCGAGCGCAGCGACAATCGCGCCGCGCGAGCGATTCTGCACAAGTGCCTCGACGTGGGGATCAACTTTTTCGACTCCTCCGAAGCCTACGGATGGGATGGGGCGGAAATCGTGCTCGGCAAGGTGCTCACCAGCCGGCGGGATGAGGTCGTCATCTGCACGAAAGCGACGCCGAGTTGGAAGCCCGAATTCGACGCTGACACCAATCAGTACAAACTCGGCGAGGCGTGCACGTTCACTCGCGAGACGATGGTCCGCAAAGTCGAAGGAAGTCTCAAACGCCTGGGGACCGATTACATTGATCTGTATCTGTTCCACAGTCCCGACGAAAAGACGCCGATGGAAGAACAAGCGGCGGCGATGGATGATCTCGTTCGTGCGGGGAAGATTCGTTACTGGGGCTGCTCGAATTACACGCCGTCGCAGATCGCGGCCTTCGCCGGGGCCGGTCGAAAGAACAGCGGTTCATCGGCGGTCGCCGGGACGGAAGATTATTTTCACATCGCCATCGGCGAGCGGCTCGATGCCGACCTGTTGCCGACGATCGCCGAGAATCAACTGGGGCTGCTCGCATTCAGTCCGCAGAACGAAGGGCAACTCTCGCCGGGACGCAGAAGCAACCTCGGCAAGGCGAAAACGCCGGTCGTGCGAGCGCTGGATAAGGTCGCCGCTGAAATTGGCGCGACGCGCCCGCAGGTGTGCATCGCCTGGGTATTATCGCATCCCGAGGTGACATCGGTTTTGGGGGGAGCCGAATCTCCCGGGCACGTCGTCGACAACTTCGGCGGCGTCGGCCTTGAACTCCCCGCCGAGGCGTTGACGACACTTAACGCCGCGAGCGAAAAATATCGCGAGCACCGCTTGCAGCGGGTGAAGGAAGAAGCGGGCGGGAAGTAGTTTTGCTTCTCGGGTCGACGCGCTCCCGAACGGTAGCCAACGTTTGTCGATTTAAATGGCATTCATTGCTGGAATCACTGCAATACCAGCCGCAACATGTTCAGCGCCGTTTTGGCGGCGCGGCTTTTGTGGATGGCGGGGTCGCCGAGCAGCACGATCTCTTGCAGTTGGAGTTGATCGCGCGACGCCAACGCGACGTACGTAATCGGCGTCGCCAACGGGTCGCGGTCCGGGTCGTGCTGCGGAAACGGGGCAACGGCGAGCGCGTAATCGGTCTCGCAATCTCTGCGGCAGGCCTGTGCCAGTTCCTTCGTCAGCTCATCGACGGCCAGTTTGCCTTCCCGATGGCGATTCCAGACGATCTGCACGGCGGAGGCATGCCGTTCCGGCAACGGCCGGTCTGTCAGAACCGTCCCGCCGTGGTAGGGAGACGTTGTCACCTCGGCGGAAGCAGAGTTCAGCGACGTCAAGCGGTGCGCCAACAATCCGCCCGTGCCGATTTCGACGGTCGATAACGTCTGCCCGCGTTCGGCCAATCGCTGCACCACGACGTCTTCAAGTTCGTCGGTCTCGGCGCCGAAGATGTAATGTCCCATCAACCGGCGGATTTCCCGTTCGGTCGTTGCGATTTTTGCTTCGCACTCGGCGGCCGACGTGCCATGTGAGACGATGCGGAGCGAGATCGTTCCCTCGTGAGCGGTGATGCCGACCTCGGGGTCGCGCTGGCGTTTTGTGACGTCGCCCAGTAGTTGCTCGGCGTGAGATTCGCCGACGCCGAACATGTTGATCAGCCGCCGGCGGATGACCAACTCGCCGCGCGGCAGATGCGGGAGAACTTCGTGTTCGTACATCCGTTTCATCTCGCTGGGCACGCCCGGCACGGCGATAAACAGACAGGGAGCGGGAAATTCCTCGCGGGTGAGTTCCATCCAGATGCCCGGCGCCGTGCCGCGTGGATTGGCGATCGGCCGGCTTCCCGCGGGAAACCAGGCTTGAATCGTATTCCGTTCGGGCATTTCCCGTTTGCGCGACGCGAAAAAACTGCGGATGAAATCGAGCGACGGCTGATGCAGCACGAGTTCGACGCCGGCGAGTTTCGCGAACGCCTCGCGGGTCAGGTCGTCATAGGTTGGACCGAGTCCGCCGCTGACGATGACGACGTCGGATCGCCGACGCGCCGCGTTGAGCACGTCGAGCATCGCGGTCATGTCATCCGCCACGGTGGTGTGAAAGATGACGGGGATGCCGATCTCCGCCAGCTTGAGGCTGAGCCATTGGCTGTTGGTATCGAGTTTCGCGCCCGTGGTCAGTTCGGTGCCGACGGCGATGATTTCTGCGTTCATGATTCACATGGCGAGTCGGTGAGGGAAATTATTTAACACTTCGATGGAATCGGCGATTTATGGGAGTACAGCCCATAAATGATTCGAGCAGGCGGAAGCCTGTACTCCTACAAAATCAGCGCGACGGTATCGCGGGAACGGCGGTCGATTTGGCGCTCGGGGATGCGGCGCGGTCGGTCTCTTGCAGAATCTCGCGGTACAGTTCGGCCGTTTGCTTCACCATGTGTTCGGTGCCGAAGCGGGTTTCGACGAGCTGCCGTGCGCGTTGGCCAAGTTGACGTGCCTGGTCGGGGTGCTTGAGCATCTCGACGATTTGCGTCGCTAGTTCGCCGCTTTCGCCGGGCGAGACGAGAATGCCGGTCTCGTTGTGTTTGACGGCGGCATGCACGCCTCCGACATTGGCGGCGATGACCGCTTTTCCCAAGGCCATCGCTTCGAGCATGATCGTTCCGGCCCCCTGCATCAGCGACGGCAGACAGAACACGTCGATCGCATCGAGCGACGGCGCCACGTCGTTCAAGTTCGGTGCGAACGTCACGTGATCGGCGATCTGCAGCGATTGCGCGAGACGGCGGAGATTCTCCTCCTCGGGACCGGCGCCGGCAATGAGGAATTCAACGTCGCCGTACATCGTCAAGACTTTGCGCGCGGCGCCGAGAAAATATGGTATTCCCTTGAGTTCTTCGAGCGGACCGACCATGCCGACGACGGGAACCCGCTCGGGATCGAGAATCGGATGCACGTCGGCCGGCGGCGGCAGATCGACGCCGACGGGGATTTCGACGATCTGCTCCGGCGGATAAAACGCATGCGACAGCAATTCTTTGCGCACTGATTCACTCACCGCGATGATCCGCCGGCAGATCGACGGGTCGACCATCAGCTTTTCACGGGAACTCAGATAATCGTGAATCGTGAGCAGGCAAGGACGATTCCATTGCCGGGCGAGTTGCACGCCCGGTGCCAGGAGTTTTCGCGATTGAATGTGAATGAATTGGGGCGGCTGGTTCGACCATTCCCTCCCCAACAGCCGGGTCACGACCTTTCCCCAGACCGGTATCTGTAAATGCCGGCATTCGGTAATACGCAACCGCGAGCGGTCGACGGCATCGAGCAGTTGCGCTTCGGGGCAGAGAATCGTCGGTTCGAACCCGTATTGGCCGAGATGTTCGGCCAGTCCCATCGTGTAAGTCCACGCACCACGAACTTCGTAGCGCCCCGCGATCAGCAAGACATTGACAGGTGCGTCGGGCATGATGGAAGCTTAATGATCCTAACACAAACTCTGTGCGTAGCGATTTTCGGCTGAATTTGAGGCATTTTCAACAGGCACAACCGGTTGTGTTAGAGTCTCTTAAAATCGGTTCTATTCATGACGCAGCGATCGCGGGCGTTGCAGAATTTCGTTAATGATAATGGCCCGGCGGACCTGCTGGGGATCATGGAACATTTCGATGATCGAGCTCCGCGCGGCATTGACTTCTTCCAACGGGAGCATGGAATCATCCGCGTTCGCCGCAGCGGAGGACGAGTCCGTCCTACTCCTCAGTTCGTTTTTGAGTTCCTTGAATAACGAGGGGAGATGCTCGGCGACTGATTTATCGACGCGTCCCGTTTCCATGTAAGCGGTCAAGTGTTGCTGAAGCGCGTTCAATTGACTTTGACCGAAAGAGGAATTCATCTCGGACTGCATCGGCCGGTTCACCGTCGATCGAGCGAATACCGGCTCGTCGACGTTCAATTGCGCCGTTGGCGGCGGAGCGAGCGGTTGCGGTTTCGGCCTGGCTTTGGGTTTTTGCCGCCTCGGTTCGCGCGGCGTCTGAGCCTGAATCGGCCGGGGTCGGCGCTGCGGCTCGTCTTCCACCACTTCCAGCAGGTCTTTTTCGAACATCACATCATCGTTCTGACGACCCGCCTGATTTCCCTTGCGGGCCCGTTTGAGGAAATCATCCAGTTCTTTCGCCTGAGGAGCGGGAAGCTGACGCGCCGGACGTCCCTTCGGCGGTGGAGCGTTTTTGTTCTCCGCAATCTTCTGGACGACCCAACTGATGCCGTAGAGCAGCATCACCAATATCGTGATGACGGTACTGACGTCGGCCGCCAACAGCCAGATCTGGTTCCCTAAGCCGAACATGAACTTGCCTTGTTCTGATGGGCGAACTTTGAAATCCTGAAATAACCTCTGTGCCTCGCGATTTTTTGGCAGACGTTCAGGCGTTTTCGAGAAGCACAACCGGTGATGTGAGAGTCTCTTACTTGGTGGAAGAGGCGAGCGAACCGTCGCGGCCTTCGCCAGCGATCGCTGCTCTCATTTTAGTATCGGCTTGCACGTTCCTCAATTCATAATAATCGAGCAACCCCAGTTGTCCGCTCCGCAGAGACGCCGAAATGGCCTGCGGGATTTCCGCTTCGGAGAGCACGACCTCGGCCCGATTGGCCTGCGTCTGGGCGATCATTTCCTGTTCGCGGGCCTTCGCCGCCGCTCGGCGTTGTTCGGCCTTGGCTTGGGCGACGCGCATGTCGGCTTCGGCCTGATCGGCCTGCAATCGGGCGCCGATGTTCTCTCCCACGTCGATATCGGCGATGTCGATCGAGACGATTTCGTACGCCGTCTGCGCTTCGAGCCCTTGATTGAGCACAGTGCGGGAGATGTTATCGGGGTTTTCGAGAACCGTCTTGTACGAGGCGGTCGAGCCGATCGCTTGCACGATTCCCTGTCCCACGCGGGCGACGATGGTCTCTTCGGTCGCTCCGCCGATCAACTGCCGGATGTTGGTGCGCACGGTGACGCGGGCGCGGGCTTTCAACTGAATTCCGTCGCCGGCCACGGCATCGAGCGTTCCCGACGTCTTGCGGGGATCGGGACACTCGATGACTTTCGGATAAACGCTGGTCCGCACCGCTTCCAGGATATCGCGGCCCGCGAGATCAATCGCCTGGGCCGTCTGCCAATCCAGGTCCAGTTTCGCTTTATGAGCGGCGATCAAGGCTCGAATGACGTTGGGAACATTCCCCCCGGCGAGGTAATGCGCTTCCAGCGCTTTCGTGGTGATCGGATAAACGCGCGTCAGCCCCCCCTGGACCGCCATGATCTTGCAGCGGACGATGACCGAGGGGTTCACATTGCGAATGCGCATGAAAATCAGCGCGGGAAGCGAGATGCCCGCCTTCGTCATCACCGACTGAATCCACAGGCTGAAATATTGAGCCGAGATCACGAAGGCCAACAACACGCCCAGGAAGACGACGATAAAAACGATCAACAACACGGAATTATCCATTGTGTCCCATTCCCAAAACCAGAAGATGTGGAAGTCGTGAGGTCATCGTCGATTGACAGCCGACATGAAAGGTTATGATTCGTACACGCCTCAACTCGGTTGACAGATTATAAGGACTCCGGCGCCGGATTTGAAACCAGACGGGGCAAATCGTCGACGAAAGTTCTTGACCCGGCTCCCTCGCCGACGCTTCGGGCGAATCTGGGATGCCGGCAACCTGTCGATCGAAGAATGAGACCGCACTATGTTTCATCGAGTGGAATATCAAAATCGACGAGGTTCGGTTCCGACGTCGCGGTCGAGTTCGCATCCGCGTGCGGCGACGAGATCGAGGCGTCGGCCGAATTCTTCGGTATCGCGGATTCATCCGTCGCCGCGATTGCCATCCGATCGACGTCGTGGCCGGCCTCCTTCAATTTTTGAGGTGATACGGCTCGGACGACGAGTCGCGTCGCGTTCAGCCGAATGACTTCGACGGGCGTTCCCGGTTCGATCAACATGCCTTCGCTTTCGGAGTGCATCCGTTCGCCTTCCACGACCACCATTCCTCCGGGGCCGTGCATGGTGACCGCCGTTCCGATTTTTCCGATGAACTGCGACAACCGCCGGGTCTCGGCGGCGTGCGGCATGATGTCGTCGAGCAGTGGGGCGTCGAGCAACAGTTTCTTGCCCATGCTCGTTTGCGGAAACACGGCCAATGCGCCGATCAGCACTGCCGGAACCAGGATCAGCGTCGCTCCCAAATAGACCCAGAAATAGATGCGGCCCGTCTCCCACCATGCCGACCAGCCGCACCACAGCGAACCGATGATGCAAATCGCCACCAGCGCCGAAAGAATACCCCCGGACGGGAGAAAGACTTCGGCGACAAGCAGTGCCAGTCCTAATAACAGTAGCGCTATGGCGAGAATCGAGTAGTCCATTTACCGTTATTCTACCCGTCGTCCGGCATGGGATTCAACTACTGTCACGTCAAACTTCGTTTGAGGGGTTGGAATGGCAACCCGAAGCGACAGCCATCCCTGCTAATGTTCATCTGCCGGGTTTGCCGAACTCTGGAGTTCCTGGATTATAAAATCGGAAAAGAAGGCGGGGCCTCCTTCGACCGTCAATCGAAATTCCGGCAACTCGTCGTCCGGCTCGATGGGAAGGATCCCCAGAATCTTGCCGTTCAATATCACCCACCAGTCGCGCTGCTGGCGTTCGATCTGGATTTCGACTGGCGACAGAGGGTCGAGATTATAGGCCACTTCGCCGGATAACGGCACGAAGGATTTCGCGTCGTCCCCCTGGCGGCCGAGTTGCAGTCCCTGCCGCCCGATCCGCAGGACGAGCCGCGGATGAACATTATTGGAATCCTCCTTCAACCCAAATTCCAGCATGACACGTTCGGCCTGATGCAACGTCACCAGCAATGTGAGGATATAGTTCTCCAAACCGCCGAACGACGACGCCCCGACGTTTCCCCTACGAATCAGTTGCCGACGGATGGTGCCGCGCTCACCGGAGAGGACGGCGCCCAGATCTTCGTGGTTCTTGATCGACCATCCCCCCGAAACGGTGCTCCAGCCGGAGAGGGTCCGCCCATCGAACAGATGATCGACCCACTCCCCGCGCGTCAGCGTCCGCTGCGGTTGAGGACGTTCCGATTCCCGCTGCCCCCAAAGGGCGTAGAAAATTCCCGTCGCCGCCAGAACTCCGGCGAGAACGCCGATTATCGACCGGCGACGATGCGACGCACGCCGCATGATCAGCGTCGTCTCCACGTCATGCCGTTTAACATGAGGATCGATGGGCTGCGTCTCCAGCGGAAGATGCGTTCTCGTTCCCCGCGATTCGCTCCCATCCTGACGTGCGCCGCCTTGTTGTTGTCGCACGCCGTCCGACAGATCGGGCGCGGCCGTCAGAGACGGCCTTCCCGCCGAAATAAAAATCATTTCGGGAACCAGCGTTGTCGTCTGCCGGTCGATCTCCTGGCGGATCAAGCCGTAATCCGCCGGACGTTCGGCGGGATCGACTTTCATCAGCGATTGCAGAAATTGATTGAGCGAATCCGGCAGGCGCGCGATCGGTTTAAAATGTCCCGACAGCTTTTGCGTGATGATCTGCGCGACGTTCTCGGCGGCATACGGAGGACGGCCCGATAACATGTGATACAACGTCGCCCCGAGAGCATAGACGTCGGCTCGATGATCGACCGGTTGGCCGCTCAATTGCTCGGGAGCCAGATAATTCGGACTCCCCACGGCGGCGTTGTTCATGGTCAACCGCGTTCGCGAGTCCGATTCGGCGGTCAGAAACGCCAGTCCGAAATCGGCGATCTTAACCATCGGCAGACCGTTCGGCAGCGCATACCCTTCCGGCGTTTCGACCAGCAACAGATTCGCCGGTTTGATGTCCCGATGCACGATGCCCATCTGCGAGGCGTGCGCCAAACCGGCCACCGTTTGACGCAACAATCCCAGCGACGTCCCGGCATCCAGGGTGTCGTTTTGACGAATGACGGCGTCGAGATCATGTCCTTCGATCATCTCCATCGCAAAATACAAGCGGCCCTCGTGCTGGCCGAAATCGTACGCCGCGACGATGTTGGGGTGCCGCAGCTTGGCGACGGTAATCGCCTCTTGCCGAAACCGGCCGAGGACGTTCTGATCTCCCAACTGGCTGAACAACACCGTCTTGAGGGCGACGATGCGATCGAGATTCAGTTGTTTCGCCCGATAGACGACTCCCATTCCTCCCTGACCGATGACGCTGAGAATCTCGTAACCGGGAATGGTCGTCGTCGGGTGCATCAACGTCGTCACGATGTCGACTTGAACGGGATTCAGCCATCCTCGCTGCACGACGAGTTCGGCGGGGGAGCGCTGACGGATTCTCGATTCGTCCGTCAATTGAGCGACGACTTCCGCGCTGAGCAGATTCAGCCGCCCGGCGGTTTGCAGAAACCCGGCCCAGTGCGGATCGAGCGACGCCGTCATCCTCGGGCGTCCTTTCTCCGGCGGGACGGCGTCGTTCCCTCCGAAACAGCGTCGTGAAGCGGCCGCGAGGAGGTCCGTTTTTCGTCGCTGCGATCCGACGTCGTTTGTTGCGCTTCCGATTTCAGTTGATCGAGCTGGTCGAGCAGCGCCTGGACGGAGGGGCGGTCGGCCAGCGATTGGCCGACGTAGGCAAACCGCACCTGCCCGCTCCGATCGAGAATATACGTTGCCGGCCGCGACAGCGAGGCGCGAATGCCGAGTTGATCGACGACTTTGAGTTCGACATCCAACAGGATGGGGAACGGCGTGTTTTGAGCGGGGATGTTCGTCCGAATTTCTATCGACTTGAGAAACTCGTCGAGCCGGGGCGTGTCTTCGGGTTTTTCCAGCGGATAAACCACGACGACTTCCGCCTGGCGATCCACGAATTTCTGATAATTATTGATCAATCGCGAGGTCTGAGACGAACAATAAGGGCAAATCGATCCCGCATACCCGCGCGTCATCACGAGGATCACCATTTTTTCATTCAGATAGTCGCGCAGCGGCTGAGATTTTCCGTCGCGCGTTAAAAACACGAGGTCTTTCAGGTTCGAGTCGAAGGAAACGTTGGAGTCGACTTGATCCCTGAAGACAATGGCGTCGTCGGGCAAGTCGCTGTAAGCGGCCACCGGTGAGACGGAATCCTTATCGGAGCATCCTGCCGCGTAAAACACCGTCGAGAGTATGACGACACAGTTTGTCAGCCGGCGATAGATGTTCATACCTCATGTCCTTTGGCGGTCTTTGCTCGGTGACGGCGTAATGAGGCGTTTTTTTGAACTGCGGCTATACCGCCCTCTCGTCATCGATTATCTTACGACGGGTATTTTATACCATATGCGTCGCGTTTCGCAGCAAGCGATCGCAGAATTTCCGGCTCCGCGTCATCTCGAGAAGTGTCATCGTATGCCAAACCGTGCATTCCGCCGTCGCGTCCGCGTGCTGTTCTGCCTGATTTGTCTGGCGGCGCTCTGCCGTGGAATTCCTTCGTCTCTCCGGGCCGGCGAACTCGAACTTATCAACGCCGCGATGAATTCGATTCGAGCCGACGGATTGAAAAAGCACACGTTGTTTCTCGCGAGCGACACGCTCGAAGGCCGCGAGGCGGGATCGCAAGGGGGACGCGCCGCCGGGGCGTATCTGCTCGACGTCATCAAGAAATCGGGACTCAAGGCCAAAGGGGACAGCGGGTTCTACACGCAGGAATTCGGCGACGATTACCGCAATCTGCTGGCATACCTGCCGGGCGGCGAGCCGCAACTGGCGGAAGAATTCGTCGTCATCGGCGCGCATTACGATCACGTCGGCTACGGCAATTCGCAGAACAGTTTCGGACCGCTCGGCCAGATTCATAACGGCGCCGACGACAACGCCAGCGGCGTCGCGGGGCTGGTGGAAGTGATCAAAGCCCTGACGCAGCAGCCTTTGAGACTGAAGCGCCCGATTCTCTTCGCGTTTTGGGATGCGGAGGAAAAAGGACTGCTCGGCTCGGAATACTGGATCGATGCGCCCACGATTCCCCTCTCGTCCATCGGTTTGTACGTGAACCTGGATATGATCGGCCGGTTGCCGACGCAGGGACTGACGATGTACGGCGTGAGAACGGCCCCCGGACTTCGGCAATGGATCGCCGAACGGAATCGGACGACCGACGTCGAGATTGTGTTCGACTGGACGATCAAGCGCGACAGCGATCATTATCCGTTTTATGAAAAGCGGATTCCCTTCCTGATGCCGCACACCGGTTTGCACGACGATTATCACCGTCCCAGCGACGATCCCGAAAAACTCAACTGGCAAGGAATGGAACAGGTCACACGGCTGATTTTCCAGATGGCCGTCGCCGCGGCGAACGCGGACGGACTCCCGACGTTTCGTGCCGAGTCGAAGTCGGAGACTTCGACTGTTCAGGCCGAGCAAAACCGCCCCGCGCCGCCGGCACCGCCGCGGCTGGGGGTCTCGTGGAGCCCCGAGTTGGAAGGGGAGGGGATTATCGAGATCGAACAGGTTCGCTCCGATTCCCCCGCCGACCGGTCGGGAATGCGGGCCGGTGATCGAATTCTCAAAGTTAACGGCATCGAAATCACGCCGTCGACGCCTTTCGTGCGTCTTGTGGCACGAGCCGGGAATCCCGTCGAGTTTGTGCTGCAGCGAACGGGTGAAACGGAAACGCGGACGGTGACGGCGGAACTCAACGGAAATCCGATTCGACTGGGAGTCGCGTGGCGGGTTGATCCCGCCGAGCCGGGCGTGGTGACGCTGGTTCGCGTCGATCCCGCATCGCCGGCGGATGTCGCGGGCCTCAAGGCCGGCGACGGAATCAGCCGAGTCGCGAACGTCGATGTCCGTGACAGCCGGCATTTTGGAGAACTGGTTTCCGCGTCGGCGGGATCGGTGGAACTGCTGCGCGAGCGGAACGGCCGGCTGGAGAAAGTCACGGTGACGTTCGATGACGAGCCGGCGGAGAAACCGCTGGAAACCGCAAACTCGCCGAAACCGTGAATCGAACCTCCATTTCAGTCAAGCCGTGCGGAATGTGATCGTCGTCCGACTGAGGGAAGGCCGCGCTGCTGGTCAAAGTCTGCTGAAATTGCTTATGTGCGTTGAGAAAAGACTTGTGCGACGCCCGCCGCGGCAATTCGCGGCGGAGTCTCGGCAATCGCCACGTTTCGCGGATTCTCGTCCGGTTGAATGACGATATCTCAAGCGTCACGCGACGTCGTTCGCACGAACGACAGCGCTGCCTCATCGGGCGCGGGCCAAGCGATGGGCCGCAATCGCAATCGCGTGGGACGGGTGATTCATTTTTCGAAACGGTCACCCTGATGCTTGCGGGTATGATTCGATGTTTTTGGAAAAGCCGGGGAGGAAAAAGCCGATAACAGCCTCGCCTTTTTTCTGACCGCGAATTTTCGCCGATTCATCGACTCCATTCCCGCCCGCATCGCCGCCACTTTTTACTCCGCAGAAAAACCCCTGAACCTGCTTTTCGTTCCGCCTATCGACCTGCCCTTGATTCGTCCACCGCACGGCATCGATTGAACGCGATCTCCGTGCGCCGGCGAGACTCGTATCTACAAACGATACATGGAGTCAAAGCTTAACTCATACCGCAGCCATTACGGTTGTAGAAGGACTGACATGAAACGGACACTCATTTTTGCTTGCTTGCTCGCATGCGCCAGCCTGATTGTGCCGACCTCGACCGAGGCGGGATTGTTCGGCAACAGCAATTTCCGCTGTCGTTTTCAGCGGATGTTCAATAACACTCGCGGCTACATGAGCCGCTGGCGAAACGACGACTGCTGCTGCGACGACGCTTACGACGCGACGCACGAAGATGCGCCGACTCCGGCCGACGGCATGGCTCCGGCGCCTGCACCGGAAGACGGGGAACCGGCTCCTCCCCCATCGGACGAAGCGGCGCCCGCCGCTCCGGAACCGGCTGAAGACGCGAGTGCTTAACGTCAATTTCGAAACCCGTACGACGGTCGACCACTTCGCGATTCATCCACTGGATCATCGTCCGCACACGGGTAGAGAAATGAACCTCCAAAGTTTGGTGAGGCGGCGGATCACAATCCGCCGCCGCGTTGAACGCGACCGACATCCCAAACCTTAAACTCCACCTGGACCGAAACGGCTCCCACGCTGTTTCGGTCCAGTTTTTTTTGCGCGCAACCTAAGCCGGTATATGTAGCAGGTTCCCGGTGCCGCCCGACGACGTCCTCGCCGCACGTCGTTTTCCGAGCACGAATGTCGGCCGACGCAAGCGAGATTTCACTTGTAACAATTACATTCGCACGCGCGACGTCTCAATCGCTCGCGTGCATTCTTATTACCGATCGAAAATTGCAAAGCGTGGTTGGATATGGTCTTGCGATACATCAGCGGGGAGGGATCACCGGTTTTTTCGACTTTGGACCGGTTCTTGCTTTGGAGGGAATACCTCTCTCAGGACTCCGCCGTTTGAATTTTCTTCATTCGGCGTTCCCGCACGAAAGACCCGTCCCGCTGGAGTGATCGACCCCGTTTTTCCGCCGAGATGTGCAGCGTGTTGTCCCGCATTGTTGAAGCGGGTTGCCGGCAAGGCCGCAGAAAACTTGCCGGCGACGACTGAGAATCTATCCGGAAATGTTGGCAGTCCTACGAGATGTTGTGCCCATTGCATCGCCTCGATACCACGAATTGTGTCCGAGCCAACTTTCCGGATAGCCTCTGAAAAGCATTCCAGGACTTGCAGTGAAAAAACTTGCCGATGGTGATGATTCGGCAGGAGATTGATTCCGCGATTTGTCAAGGATGACGGAAATGAACGCGAATTTTTGCAATCATCGATGCCCGCTGCCGCTTGTGAAATGCGTGCTGGTGATCGGAGCCCTGGCGAGCGGAATGCTCTTCGCCGCGCCGCTGCAAGCCGCGACCGAACGCACGAAGAATTTCGTCGTTCATGCCGCGACCGCCGAAATCGCCCATCAGGTGGGCGAGGCCGCCGAGGTCTATCGCCGCGAACTGGCGATCGAGTGGTTGGGTATGGAATTCAAACCGTGGGGCCAGCCGTGTCCCATTACGGTGACGGTGGGAACGATGGGCGCGGGAGGGGCCACGACGTTCACCTTCGACCGCGGCGAAGTTTACAACTGGAACATGCGGATTCAAGGATCGCTCGAGCGGATTCTCGATTCGGTTCTGCCGCATGAAATCAGTCATACGGTTTTCGCGACTCACTTTCGCCGGCCGCTGCCGCGCTGGGCCGACGAAGGGGCCGCCACGCTGGTGGAACACGAATCGGAACGCCGGCGGCAAAGTCTGCTGGCGCAGCAGTTGATCAGCGACCGGACGAAGATTCCACTCAAAACGCTGCTGACGATTAAGGAATATCCGCAGGAAATGCAGAAAGTCCTCATGCTCTACGCCGAGGGTTACACGCTCGCTCATTTTCTCGTGGACCGCGGCGGCAAATCGAAGTTTGTCAAGTTTCTCGACGAAGCTCATCAGGCGGGATGGGACCGCGCCCTCAAACGTCACTACGAATACACCAGCGTGAAGTCGCTCGAAACAGAATGGCAGTCCTGGGTCATGGCGGGTGAGCCGGCCTCCGCGGCCATCGACGCCGGATCGCTGGCCACGAACAGCGCACAACCCGACGATCAGAAATTGTTGATTCGCTCGCAAAGCCCGGACGACGCGGAAGCCGAGACCTCCGGATCCAACGATGTTCCGGCAGGTCGCCAGGCACCGCCGTCGCAGACGGTTCCTGTCCCGTTCACCGGTGAAGAAAAAGAAACCGCGCCGGCAACCAGGCCGGGGCCGCGAAAACAACGGGCCATTGCATTTGACGGTTCGGCGGAGCAGAACCTCTCCGCCGCAAATAACGTTCGGCGGCTTCCCAAGCGGGGCCTGAAGTTTCCCTTGATCAGCCGCCCGGCGTCATACACGTCGACGACGGAGGCGGCCCGGCCCGATCTGGCAGGAATGAACGCCGAGCAATCGCGCTTGTCCCGCGAGCGGTTGACGACCGAACTCCCCAAGTCGCCGCAATAACTCCCCAAAAAGAGCGGCGGGGTTTACCCCCGCCGTCTTATATCCTTTTTCTGCACGGCAAGACGACGGGGATAAACCCCGCCGCTCGGATCAACTTCAAAACACGACGAAACAGGGATGTCCGGAACTGAGTCGGTACGACCTCCCGCACCAGCCGATTCAATTCAACGGGAGCATGTCGGACTGTCGCCCCGCATAAGGTTACAGCGTCCGCTCATCGCCACCCCGGCAGGATCTTCCTGTTTCAACGAGCGAGCCACAGGTTTTCAGCCTGTGGCTCGTTTTCGTTAAGGGGTTGCCGTTATGGTTTCGTGATCCTGGCACAACCTCTGTGCGTGGCGGGTGTCTGCTGAAGTTGAGCCGTTTTTTACAAGCACAATCGGTCGTGTGAGAGCGGATGCCAATCAGGATGGCGTCAATCTTCGATTGACAGGTGGTCGGCATCCCATTGTAACCCGAAGCGTAAGCGAGGGAGCAGGTTGGTGCGATTATTTGTGATAGAACGCCCTCGCTTATGTTTTTTGAAGTTGCGCTATTCAAACCCTCGCCCACCGGGAGAGGGTGGCCGCGCAGC
>JBBECD010000127.1:0-25611 GCA_040881995.1 Planctomycetaceae bacterium | reverse complement strand
AATTGACCTTATCACTTTCGTAGAGAAAATTTTATGCGCCGTGCGCAAATTCTGATCGTTAGTAGTACAGAGGATGGTACAGAGAACGGAGTAATGACGAATCAAATCCAAATGACGAAGCACGAAGCCATTTTTGGTCATTCGTCATTCGTGCTTCGTCATTGATTCGACATTCGGATTTCGTCATTCGTCATTTTCAGTCTCTTCCGGATGTTCGGCTTCCCAGCGCTTCCAGAAATCGGCGGGACGGGTTTGACGCCACAGCGCCAATGCGTTGCCGACGTGGCTGTAGAACGTGAATTTTTCCTGGATGGCTTCGAACGACTGCGACTTGGTCGTTTCGATAATCCACTTGGCGGCCCGTTCGATCTGTTCGTGCGGCGGATGCAACTCTTTCGGGGCGATCGAGAGCCATTCGAGATGATGCCCGGTCGCGATCACATCTTCGTGCAGCGGACTTGTGATCGGCGCAGCGACGGCTTTTTTCCCCGCCCACCAATTGTCGGGCCAGCGGCCGTCGGGAAGCTGCGAGACGATTAAAATTTCGCGAATGTCTTTGAGGTGTGCGATGATATTTTCGCGAACCGCCGGCGAAAGAATCTGGAAGTCATCGTCGAGGCGGACGAGCACCATCAGCGAATAGAGCCGATGCGTCCCCGCGCACACGCCAAATTTGTTGTGCCCGCGGAGTTGCCGTGCGGCGAGATCGTCGAACGACAGTACCCGGCCGTCTTGCGCGGTCCACTGTTTGATCGGCGGCAGCCACAAACCGAAGGCGAGGGCCGACCATTCGGTCTCGCGTTCGTCGAGACGAAAATCGAGCAGCGACTGATGCAGCACGCTTTCGATCGTCATCTCCCGCCGGCCGGGGGTAAAGACCGGCTCGGTCAGCGAGACTCCCGCTTCGGTCAGGCAGGCCAGCCAGTGGTCGTGATGCACCGACGCCCCGGTTTCCCGGCCCCAGCGAATCGATACGCCATCTCGCTCGTCCTGCAACAACGGTGCGACGTCGTTGCCCCACGAGGCGAGGTATTTGCCGTGATCGACGAGAAAATCGCGCATCGCGACGCCCGACATCACCGCTGGGTCGCGAAACTCGGCGTCCACGCCCCACGTGCGCAAGGCGTGTTCGACAAAGTTGGGCTTCAATTTTTTCTGATCGAACCGCGGCCGAATTTTTGACAACACTGCCGCGAGGTCGGCGTCGCTGACCATTTCGGGGACGTCGTAAAGTCCGGTGATCCGCAACGGTTGTTCGCGCGGGATGTTTTCAGATGATGATGCCGTTGAATTGTCTTCAGGCGAAGGGACTGCTCGATTCGCCGAGGAGGAAAACGCCCAGGCAGTTCCCCAGCCGGCGATGACCAGCACCTGTACAATCAACAAAGTCTTTGTGGAAATGGCTCGTTGCTTTGTCATGACGTTATCCGTTGTTCATGCGATCGGTTGTCAGATCGGCTCTTTGCGCTCGAAGACGACCGCGGTGCCGTCGTCGAGTTTGAGTTCCCATTTGTCGTTGTTCTTCATCGCCGAGATAAGAGCTTCGCGGTAACGGTGATCGATGACCATCGTATTCACGCCGTAGCGGTCGAGTTGTTCGTCCCAGCCCGAGCCCAGATCGATGATCTGCATGTACGTTTCCCAGACTTCCGTCGGCACGAGATGGGCATGTGACGCCACGAAGACCTGCAAATTCTCCGGCCCGGCCCAGAGCAGATAATCGCCCCACTCGTACGTGTTAAAGACCTGTCCGCGCGGCGGATGCTCGTGCAAATACTCGACCGCTCCCAGCGGAGTAAATTGCGAGACCGCTTTGTTCAGTTCGGGAATGCGGCCGTGCATCACCGCTCCGCCTAGCGGCGTCACTGCCAGCGAAATCCAGATAATTCCGACCGAGGCGACGGTCCAAATGCCTTTGGTTTCGCGTGGTGCTTCGACGCGCTTGCGCGACCGCCAGGCTTTCCACGCCGCGTGACCGTGCAGGGCGAAAAACCACGCCCCCCACGGCGCCCACCAGACGATCAGACGCGATGAGTATAACGTGCCGCAGCCCAGCCCGACGAGAATCAGCATTTCGCGAGCGGAGATGCGCCGCGGACTGCATCGCAGCACGACCATTAATGCCAAGACGGCCGCGATGAAGAATTTTCCCTGCCGCATCCGCAGCGTCAGCGGTTGCCATTCGACCAAGTCACTCAGGTTAGGACTGGCCGAAAACGAGAGCACTTCGCCATACAGTTGCAGCCCATACGGATTGAACAACACGGCGGTCGCCGCCAGTTCGAGGAGCAGCAAATCGTGCCGCAACGTGGCATCGCTCCAGAACCGCGTGCTGAACTTCGTCCGCCGCAACAGATCGACCGCGCGGCCGACGACGCTGGCACCGAGGCAGGCGAGTCCCACCACGAACGAGCCGTGCAGATTCGCCCACATTGCAAACAGCACCGGCACGGCGAACAATTGCCATGTTGATCGGCGTCGCGTCGTGAGCATCAGCCATAACGCGGCGAAGCAAAGTTGACCGGCAATCTGCGGCCGCGCAATGCTCCATTGCATCCAGTTAAGAGCAGCGAACAGGCCCAGTCCGGCGAGCGTCCACGCGGCGTGTTCGGTTGTGCGATAACAGCGCCATGCGAAGATCGCGAGGCAGCCGGTGATTCCCGCCGCGAACAACGCCTGAATCGCCGCCACGAAATAGAGCTGATACGACTGATAGCCGATCCACTGACTCAACCACGCCGTATCGATAAACGGCATGCCCGACGAGAGCGGCATCAAAGGTTCGGTGACGGGGACGCGGCCGGTCTGCGCAATCCAGCGGCCGTACGAGAGATGCCCCCAGACGTCGGTATGCCACACCGGCAAGTAGCTCAACAGGACGAAGACGATTCCCAGAACCGCCGTCAACAGCGGCACTGCTCCCGTCACGCGCCAGTGCTCGGGAAGATGGTCTTCCAACATCCCGGCGTGAGCCAGCGGCGCATCGCCCGCGCTGTCATGCGATGACGACTCGTCATCCGACAGGGTTTGATCCGCCGTCGCATCGTTCGGCAAGGCGATCGCGTTCATTCGGGTCGGGGAAGGGGAAGGATTTATAGGCATGGGCATAAGAACTGTTGATTGAGGAGAGAGTGCACGGTTTTATAATTGTGCGCTCCGGACGGAGGGAGTCAAATGCCGTTACAGCGAATGCCGCATGTTCCGCATCTGCCGAGGCTGACGATGGGAACGTCTACGCGGACCGGATCAACGCGCATCGGTCAGATCAGCACGCCTTCCAGTGCGCTGGCGGGATCGTCGATATCGATCGGAGGCGCCTTCGGATGCCGATCGCGCTCGGCGTTCCCCCTACCGTTGCGCGGATGGGTTTGATTGTTCCGCGGCGATGACGCCTTTCGCCGCGGCAATAACGATAGCTCCGTTTGTTCGCGCGTGAGCAGCAGACCGGCGTTCGGCGGCGATTCGTTCGGCACGATCACCAGTCGTCCCCCCATCGAAATGACCTGGCTTAACTTCAGGCGCGAATGCCAGTCGGAGGCTTCGTCGCCGAACACTTTTTCAAAAATTTTCAGCGCGTCCAAGCGGCCCTTTCGATCGGGCAAGGTCTCCCAGATCATGCGCGTTAGTTGAACTCCCCGCTGATCCATGCGGTTATGACGCAGACCGTTCAGACCGGCTTCCCATGCCGCGATCCGGTTTCCCGCCGTGTACTGCGCTCGCGACAAAAAGTCCCAATAGACCATTTGAGAGGGATCGAGACTCGAAGCCATCTGGTAATGCTGAATGGATTCGCCCAAATCACCGGCTTCGAATCCGCGATACCACTGGTAGCCGGCGTTGAAGTTCGGCGCGACCGAGTAGTCCAACGCCGGCCAGATAAAAGCGTGCATCGACCAGAACAGGAAACGCATCAGTCGCGGAAAAGCATAAGGAATGCTGTAAATCGAGCCGAACAGCCAGCCGTAACCGAGTCCCGTGAAATGGGCCAGATTGGCGATACCGACTCCCTGCGTCACTTCGGGGAATTGATTGATCACCAGCCCGCTGGCCAGCATGATCAGCGAGAGCGCGATAAACGGCGGACTCAAGATCTCTTGCAGTTCGGGAGAGCGGCGACGCATGACCAACAACGCCCCCAACTGCGCGCAGATCGTTCCCGAAATTCCGACGGCATAATCGCCGTTCAGATATTGCAGCAGCATCGTAACGGTCGCCGAGCCGAGCAGCAGCAGCAGATACGACAATCGCGAACACCGCGGTTCGAGCAATGCCCCTAAAAACCAGAGAGACGTGACGTTCATTCCCAGATGCCACCAGTTGCCGTGATGGAACGCGCTGATCGGTATCCGCCACCACTCCCCTTCCCAGACGTCGAACGGCCCCGAGGGAAGACTCGTCCCCGTCGTCGCACTCCGGGGTTGAGGATAGGTGAGCCCTTCAACGGCCATCAGCACCCGTCGCGCGTGATGCTCGGTCGTATTCTCCCGCCGGGCGTACACTTCGACGGCGATTCCCAACCCCAGGCAGACGAACGCACAGAGCATGGTGCTCGGAAAACTGCGGCAGGAACTCCAGAGTATTTGGAAAGGGGTTTTTATGCTCATATCGGGCGGTAAGGAACCCCTTCGACTTGATGATCTGTATACAAAAACCGGCGGATGCCGCGGATGGGAAGAAAATGATGTTCCCCCATCAGAAAGAATCGGATACATCTTCCGTTCCGTCAAGGGGAAGCGGGGGTTAATTCCCGTTTCCGATCCAGTTCACCGTCGAACGAAAGTCTTGCGACGATGTACGTTGTCGAATGGGCGAGCCGCGTCTCCTGGTTGATCGTCCTCTGCGCTCTGGTTCTGATGGGCTGGGGTTACGGCTGCATTGTGCGCGGCGACGAACTCGTCGGCGACGGCACGCTCGCCGCTCGTCAGGCGATTTGGATCGCCGTTTCGGTCCCCGTGATGTGGGGGGCGACGCTGATCCCGTACCACATTTTCCGGCGGTTCAGCTATTTATTTTACGCGGTCTGTCTGGTGCTGCTGTCGATTGCGTGCCTGATGCCGCCGGTGAATGGCTCGCGCGCATGGATTCCGCTCGGGTTCATGAATCTGCAGCCTTCCGAAATGGCGAAGATCGCATTCATCATGACGCTGGCGCATTATCTGATGTACCGCCAGAACTATCGGCGCTGGAGCGGATTGATCGTGCCGTTTCTGCTGACGATCGTTCCCGTACTGCTTATTCTCAAGGAGCCCGATCTCGGCAGCGCGTTGCTGTTTTTCCCGGTGTTGTTCGCGATGCTGTTCGCCGCCGGTGCACGGCCGCGGCATCTCGTACTGATTTCGCTGATGGGGCTGACGTCGCTTCCCGTGATCTGGTGGCAGATGAACGCCGAACAGCGTTCGCGGATTATCGCGGTTTTCTTGCAGGAAGACGGCGGCGAAGTGCCGAAAGGATCGTTGTATCACCTGCATCAATCGAAACAGGTGTTGGCGCTCGGCGGCACATGGGGAAGCCGTTGGGGAGGGATGCCCTCGGATGATCCGCTCGCGTATCACTTGCCCGCGTCGCGGACCGACTTCGTCTTTTGCCTGCTCGGCGAGCGCTTCGGCTTCTGGGGCTGCGGGGCGGTGATGGCGTTTTATCTAGTCCTATTTGCCAAAGGACTCCGCATCGCCGCGCAGACGCGCGAACCGTTCGGCCGTTTGCTCGCAGTCGGCATCGTCTCGCTGCTCGCGGCGCAGACGATCGTCAATTTGGGAATGACGGTCGGGCTGATGCCGATCACCGGGATCACTCTGCCGCTGATGAGTTACGGGGGTTCGAGCCTGCTGGCGACCTGTTTCGCGCTGGGCCTGTTGATCAACGTCCACATGCGCCCCGGTTACGACGTCTGCCCCGAACCGTTCCGCTTCGGTTCAAAAATGGCATCGGCTTAAATCAGGTGGATCGTCTCGCGCTTCCGGGATGATTCCATCATGGCAATGACGGCGGCGACGCCGGCGATACCATCTTCGGCCGATCCCGCTTTTTCGGGCTCGCCGCGAATCGCGTCGACGAAGGCCTGCATCTGATCGCAGTACGCCTGCATCCGGCGGGTGCCGAAGGCGGCGTTGGAATCGTCGAAGCCGACCGGCGGCTGTTCGTAGATCGTCTCCCATTGGCCGTCGACGGCGAGCAGCAGCTTGCCGAACGGGTCGAGATCGATTAAACCTTCGTCTCCCATGAAGCGGAAGCGAAACCCTTCCCCGGGAAAACCGGGCGAGGCGGCAACGCTCGACGACCAGAACGTCGCCATGACGCCGTTGTCGAATTCGAGCAGCGACATGGTGGTGTTTTCGTTCGGGTTCGCTTCGCGAAACGTCCCGCACAGCGCGGTGACTGCTTTGATCTCGGCCCCGAACCACCAGCGGCACAAATCGACCGTATGCGGCGCGCTGTTGATGAGATGAGCGACGCTGCGCGGATCGGTCCACCAGCCCCAGTTGCCGCCGAACCCGGAATCGGACCGCATCGCCATGATGTCGAACAGCGCCGACGTCTGCAGACAGCGGACGGCGCCGATTTTCCCCGATTGAATCAATTCGCCCGCTTTGCGATTCGAATCGCGAAACCGCTGATGATAACCGACCGAGAGCGTCAGTCCTTTCTTGCGAAACGTCTCAAGCATTTTGCGGCCGTCTTCGACCCTCGTCGCCATCGGTTTTTCGACGAGGACATGTTTCCCCGTCTCCGCCGCGAGCAGCGCTTCATCGGCGTGCAGCCAATGCGGCGTCGAAATCACAATCGCATCGAGATCGCTGCGGCGGATCAGCGTTTCGACATCCGGTTCGCAGGCGATGCCGTAATCGGCCGCGAGTTTCGCCGCCCGGCTCCCCCCGGCGACGGCGACGATCTCGGTGCTTTCCAGCCGATGCGCGGCTTCGACATGCGTCCGCCCCATAAAGCCCGACCCAGTGACGCCGATGCGGATTTTGGTCATGGGATTGTCTCTCTCCTTCTCCCTCTGGGAGAAGGCCGGGGTGAAGGTGCTTTTAAAAAGGGATGAAGGCGGAAGGATGAAGGATGAGTCAGAAAATGCAATAACGTTCTCTCTGACTCATCCTTCATCCTTCATAATTCATCCTTCGATTCAAGGCACCCTCATCCGGCCTGCGGCCACCTTCTCCCAGGGGGAGAAGGATTTGGAAACGCTCCGCTACGGAAACCCTTCGCGTCGCGGCTAAACGAAATAACGACGCCGTCACTCCCCCCTCTTCTCCACGAACCTCATGATCCCCTGGCCCTTCGGGCTGGCGTGCAGCAGATACACTTCGCCTTGCTCGTCTTCGCCGAACGACAGCGCGGCGACACCCGGACTCTTGAGCGGATGGTTCGCGGTCACTCGGCCTGCGCCTGCGTCGTAGTAGAGCGCCCAGGTGCGCATGGTAATGTAGTCGGCGTAGACGTATAAACCCTGCAAAGCGGGGACGCGCTCGCCGCGATACACCGTGCCGCCGGTGATCGATTTGCCGATGTCGTGATGGTATTCCCAGATCGGTTCGATCAGGTCGTCGCGCACGCCGACGCCATCCTTGCCGAACGGGTGCAGCGATTCGCGGATGCTCCAACCATAGTTGCCGCCGCCGTAGAGGTGGATGATTTCTTCGAACAGGTTCTGTCCGACTTCGCCGGCCCAGAGTTCTCCGGTTTCGCGATCGAACGCCATGCGCCAGATATTGCGAATTCCATAGGCCCAGATTTCGGGCATGGCGTCGTCGAGACCGACGAAGGGATTATCTTCGGGGATGGCGTAATTCTTGCCTTCGTCTTTATTGTCGACGTCGATCCGCAGCACTTTGCCGAGCCATGTGCCGAGGTTTTGTCCGTTGCCGTGCGGATCGTTTCCGGCACCGCCGTCGCCGTGCGTGGCGTACAAGTATCCGTCCGGGCCGAAGACGAGCGTCCCGCCGTCGTGATTCCAGTACGGACGCTTGAATCGCAGCAGTTCTTCTTCGAACTCGGCGTCGGCCTTGTCGGGATCGTTCTTCGAGACGCGGAACCGCGAGACGACGTTTTCCATTTCGGCTTTGATGTCGGTGTAGAAGACAAAAAATTCCCCGTTCTCTTCGTAGTTCGGATGAAACGCGAGGCCGAGCAGTCCCTCTTCGTTGAATTTGTCGCGATAGCGGACTTTGGTGCTGATGTCGAGAAAGATCTTCGTTTCGGTCGCAGCATCGTCATTCTCGAAGACGTGAATGATCCCTTTCTGCTCGGGCACGAAAATGCGGTTCGAACCGTCGCCGGCGTGGGTGAGTAAAATCGGCCGCAATTCGCTCACGAGGCCGCTTTCGCTGCCGTCGTCCCAACCGGTGAACTTGAGATTCGGGAACGCGACTTCGAATCCGACGGGGAGCGGCGTCTGGTCGACTTCGGAACCGGGAATATTCGTCGTGACGGCGTACAGCGCCCCGGACTTCATATCGGGAATGATCACCGATCGATTGTCGAGCGAGACGCAGCAATCGGCCGCCGAGGGGAGACCATCGACGATAAAGACCGCATTCTCACCCGGCCGCGGGATGCCGTAAACTTCTCCGGCCCGGTGTTTCGTGATGTACAACCGGCCGAAGTGATCCCACGCGAGGCCGTCGGTTCCATCGAAGCCGGTGCCGGTTTCTTCGACCGCAAGGTTGGCGAGATTGACGCGATACATGATTCCGCTTCCCATATCGGCGGCGATGAAAAATGTTTCACCGTCGAACACAATGCCGTTGGGCGTGTGCAAGTCGGGAATGGTCTTGGCACTGGCAACGGTGTCGACCTTGCCGGTCTTCGCGTCGATGCGGTAGACGGCTCCCCCTTTGCCCTGGAAGTCGCCCGAGTCGGTCACGAGGAAAATCTCGCTCTTGGCATCGACGGCGATGTCGTTGAGAAACGTCGGCGGCGTGGGGAAGGCCTCCGCGGCGACGAACACGCTCGTTTTTCCGTCCGGCTCGATCTTTACGATTCGGGTTTTATCCGTGACGTACAGCGAATCTTTGAAAAACGCCAAGCCTTTGGGATCGTTCAGACCGGTGGCGAACGGTTTGGCTTTATCACCGTCGATCAGCGTCACCTTGCCGTCGCCGTCGACGTTGCGTTCGCCGATTTCGGAGACATACAGCGCACCGTTCGGTCCGTAACAGACGCATTCAGGGTTCTTTAATCCGGTGACAAAGGGCTTGAGTTCGTCGTTCGCCGACGCGATCGAGACCAGCGACAGCGACAATAACAGGTGTGAAAAAACGCGACTCATCGTAACTCCTTTAAGCGGATCAGGCAGTGGTTCATCAGAAATGCAACTGGGCGCGCACGTTCGATGCGCGGGATGATGCCGTTCCGCCGATTTTACTCTCTCACGACGGTAAAATCTGCGAAGAGAAACGGAATTCACATCCGGAGACGAAAATTCGTCCCCTGCACACGGAAAACTAGCCGCTGCCGGTAAAGTTTACGGGGAGGTCACCGACCGGAATCGTGTCAACGGGATCTGGGTGAGGGGGACATCATCCGCCCCAGAATTCGAGGTATTTTTGAATATACGGCTGAAGTGGTGCCGCCCATTCGGCGTTAAACAGAAGTCTCAATGGCGTATATAACACTTCAAGCGGAAACCTTAGCGCTTCGAAATGAGAATGCAAATATGCCGCGGGGCCCATTCCGAGCAGATACAACGCCAACACGCCGAACGTCCCCATAACCCACGATGAAAAAGCGGCCTTGTTCCCTTCTAGTGCTCCGTGGTTGCCAGTGTCAGACATGTTGTCCCTGTCGGTAATTCATTTCTTCCCGCGGCCCGCGTCACCGCTGGTCCCCGGTCGACATTTCGTTTCCAGTTCCGTGAACCGCGCCTTCCACACTGCTTCGAGATCAGGATACAACAGTCGCGTGACTTTCAGCAACTTCAGCGCGTCGTCATATTGCTCGAGTTCGCAATAACACCATGCGACATAATACCGGGCTTCGATCCAGGCGGGAGTGCCTTCTTTTTCGCGTTTCTCGACGCTGCGCCACAGCGACAGCGCTTTCTTGAGGCATTCCTCGCTGCCGCAATCGATGAGCAACTCTGCCGTCGTCTTCTGCAATCGTTTGTCTTTCGGAAACCGCCGGAGGAGCGATTCGTAAATCTCGATCGATTTCATCGGCTGATCGGTCGCGGCATACGCTTCGGCCAGGCATTGATCGAGCCGGGCTTGATCGATCTCCGATAATTCTTCTCGGCGTTGCTGCAGCAGTTGGGCGGCGTGAAGTTGCAACTCGCCGATCTGCCGACGCCGCTGCGGCGAACTTTCGGAGGTGATCGAACTGATCCCCAGCACGATCAGCAGCACATCTTGCGGATGTTCCTCGGCGAGCTGTTCGACGAGCAGCATCGCTTTTCGCGGCTGATTCTGGCCGGCGAGCGATAGAATTCGCAATTGCCGCGCCGCATGTAAAATCGGCGACCAGGCCGTCTGCAATGGTTCGCGTTCCGCGGGATTCATTTCAGCGGCGAGCGATTGCGACTGAGCATGGGCGGCGAGCACCAGGCTCAACAACCGGTCCGCCGCGTCGTAGTCCGTCGGTTGATGATTGAGCAGCATTCGCGCGGTCCGCAGCGCGACCTCGGCTTGCTCTCGATTCCAATGTGTGCCGTCCGCGGGATAGTTTTGCACGACCGACAGCAGCATCACTTCGGCTTCGGTTTGTCGATCGCGGAGTTTCCGGCGGGCTTCGTCGGTCTCTTGTTCTCGCAGCGGGTCGAGCAACTTTTCGAAACTTCGCGCGATGCCGACGTCGGCATCGAGTCGCCGCATGTGATCGGTCGGAATGTCTTTATAATAAGCGATCGCATTCGCGGGTTCGTTTTGTCGTTCTTTGAGTTGAGCCAGCATCCACGTCGCTTCGCCCGCCGTATCGCTGCCGCGGAATGTCTGCCGATGATGCTCCAACGCGGCGGCGTAAGCGGCGGCATATTCGGGGGTCTTGCCGGCCTCATACATTTTCCCCAAAGCATAAGCATGCAGAATATCAATGCGCGCCGCTTCGGGGTGAGCGGGCTGAGACTCGGCTGCGGACCGCAGCACCACCGCGGCTTCGGAGAATTCATTCTGCTCGAGCAGGATGCCGCCGAGGGCGAGGCTGAGTTCACTCTCGAGATCGGCATGTTGATTTTGTCGCGCGAGTTGCAAGGCCGTACGATAAGCGGGCGCCGCCGATGCCATATCACCCTGCCGATGCCGTAGCCGGGCCGTCTGCAGAGCGCGGGCGAGTTCCACGCCGTAGCGGAGCGATTCGTGCAACTGCTCGGCGAGAATGCGGCAGCGATCGCCCCAATAGCCGCCGATGGTTTCGACCGCTCTCCGGGCCTGCGTGTCCGATTCTTGCAGCAGTTCTTCGGCGAGCGAATTCTGCTGCTTTTCTTTCGCGAGATTCGCCAGGCCGGCGAGCGACTTTTGTTGCCAATAAAACAATTCTCCCGGCAAGACTGGTTGATCTTTTCGGTAATCGAGAATGTGCTGCAGCGCCTGTTCGAAGCGCCCCTCGCGAATCAGGCAGCGCGCCCGCAGCGCTTCCAGACCGGCACGGACGGTTTCCGGCAGATCGCGCACGGCGAATGAGCCGATCAGCCGTTCCATTTCGCCCGTTTCGGCGGTGATCATACGGCATTCGATCATCAGCAATCGGCCGGCCCAGGTAAACGTGCTGGGGGGATCGTGTTCGGCGATCGCCTTGAGCAGATCGCCGATCAGGCGGATCTGTTTTTCGGGATCGCTTCGATCGTCATCGTTGCTCGCGTGCGCTTTGCCGCGCGGGGACGATTCTCTAAGCAGCACATCGAGCGATTTCGAAATGGCGTCGTCTCGCGTTTTCTCCTGAGATTGTTCCCGCGGATGCCCGGCGTCAAATCGCCGCAGTTGTATCTGCTGCCACAGAGCCCGCGCACGATGATAACGGACGGCGTAGATTCGCGAATGAATGTCCCGCGCGGTGAACACCAACTCGGATGACGACGCGGCGTCACTTCGGGCTGAGGTCACCGCGGTGATTCGTCGCAGCAATCTCTCCGAACGAATATAAAGCTCTTTGAATTCCTGGTTTGCTTCGCCGACCAGTCGCCGTACTCGATCGCGGAGCGCTTCGTCGTGGGGAAAGAGATCGAGTTCTTCGAGCAAAAACTCAGCTTGCCGCACGCGGAGCATGGCCAACTCGGAATCGAGCACAAATTGGGAGGCTTCGCCGGTCATCCGCGGCGCGAGATCGCCGAGCACTTGCCGGGCCCGCTGCCAGAGGTCGGTCTGTTCGTCCCCTGTGGTGTATCGCGCATGTTCATCGAAGGTGGCGGCGAGTTCTCGCGACAAGTCCCACTGTAAACGCAACGGCAATTTCGGCTGCGACAGCCGATGAATTGCAAAACCTTCGGCGATATCGAAGAGACGCCGCTCGCGCAATTCTTCGAAATACTGATGCGTCAATCGTTCGTCGGCGCGAACGGCCGTGGGAGTGAGAGACCCTTCTAAAACGCAAAGTAGCGCTGCCGCGGCGAGAAAAAGTTTTCGAAGCATCGACGGTGCACCGATCCCGACACTCCGCCGTTTGGCTCGGAAGGGTGTTGCAAGAATCGTCGGCGATAAAACGGGAATGATGCCGTCGATCATTTATCAATCCTGAACTGGCCGCGAGATCGGCGGCAGCACGTTAACGCATGAACTCCAATCGTATTGTTCTCACCGCGGCCAAATCCCGCAACCCGAGTTTTGAGGGTCCAGGGTCGAGGGTCCAGGGCCAGACGAATACAATGGCATCCACGGTTAGCCACGACGCGGAGGGTTTCCGTAGCGGAGCGCTTTCTTTTAGCCCCCGGCGAGCCGCCGGGGGGATGACGCACGATGAGTCCCCCCGGTCATTGACCGGGGGCTAAAAGACGAGGCGAAGCGGGAGCTTCGAAGACGTGCGTTCCCAAGCGGAGCTTGGGAACGAGATCGTAGCGAGAGCGCAGACTATCACGCCTCCATCACTTCGCTGAGTTCAACCAGCCGGCCCTGTTCGGCCATCGATTTTGCGGCGGCGTAGAGGATCGCCATCACTTCGAGGATCTCCTGATGCGGCACCGGTTCGATTCCCGTGCGGATCATCTCGCGGAACGTGTTCGCCATGCGGAAGATTTCGTAATGATGACCGAACCACCAATCGTCTTCGATATCGGAACTGAAATGGTACGTCTTCTTCTGAAACGTCACTTGCGTCTCGGAGTATTCGACGTCGGGGCGGCCGTACCAGACTTCCGCCGGCATGCGATCGGGATAGGTGATCAGCGCGTGACAGGTGTTTTCGCGGGCGTAGGCGCTGACGGCCTGCACTCCCGCGCCGCAGAGCGTCATCACACTCCAGATCGGATGCTGACCGTAGACGAACCAACTGTCGGGCGTGTATCCCCCCATCAGGCTGGCGATGACGTATTGCAGCGGACCGAACTCCCCGGAATCGCGCATGCGCAAGGCCGTTTCCATCCCCCACTGGTGACGAAACAAACTCGACGACATGATCGGCGCCCGATGGGCGCGAGCGAATTCGAGAATTTTTCGAGTACCGGCGACCGTGCCGCCGATCGGTTTATCGCAGAACGTCGGCAGACCTTTTTCCAGCCCCGGGGCGATCAGGTCGAAATGATCGTCCCCGTAACCGGAGGCGTCGCCGAGCCAGACGGCATCGACGTCGCCAACCATCTGTTCGAGCGATTCGGCCCGCTGCACGCCGGGAAACGCTTCGCAGAATTTTTCGGCTTCTTCGGGGCTCGTGGTGTAATAGTACGCGATCTTGGTATCGTAAAAGGGAATTTGATCGAGATTCATTTTCGGATTGCGAAAATGGACCTCGAACTCGCGGCTGCTGCCGGGATCGAGGTATTTCTTGATCGCATCCAGATTGACCTCGGGATGAAAGCAGTGCGTGAAATGCCAGGTGTGGCCATTGGTGATCTGCGGTTTGCCGCGAATCGTCGAAGAGATGACACCCAGGCGGTTGACTTTCTTGGTTGCACCCCCTTGCCCATCGTTTGCGGTTTGTGGTGATGCATCGGATTCCGCAGCCCCAGCGAACGAATTCGCCAAAATCCCCAGTCCGCCGACTCCAAGTCCGGCAATGATGTTCCGGCGGCTGAATTGATCCATCGGTTTCGTTCCTTTTGCTTCAAATGAGAGTCTGGGATTGGGTCGTAAGTGTGGTGTCAATCGAAGATTGACGGAACCAAGCCCACGGGGGCGAAATTTTCAGACTGAAAAGAGAAAGCATAGATCGATATTGATGCCATGTCGAGTTCGCAGCCGGGGAATACGCCGCGACCATTTTCGACAACTCGCGCCGTTCTCACTTTTAATCCCCTAAGTCGAGAAATGCCCGGCCGATAGATCGTCGACCGAACAAAAACCATGCAGATATGACACAATGCGACTTGAATGGGAATCGAAAAATGGGATGTGGGCAGCCGTGAACGAAGATACCTCAGGCACAACTACTATTACCGTCAAATTCGGCTATTGCACGGTTTTGAAAGTAGAGTTCTGAGGGAAAAAAGGACGATACGGGAATAGAGAGATGCCGGGGGTGTGATCATTCCACCGATCATGCCTTCTAAATATGTGGGTCCGAATAATCCGAGGGAACGGGCGACCGCGAATCCTGGTGTCGCCGTCGAAACACGCAAAAAAAGGAAAATCAGGATGAAGCGTCTGTGTAGTTTCAGCAAGTTTGCCATGTGTTGTTCATGTTGCGTGATGCTCCTATCACCCACGGGCGCGTTCGCCGATAACACGCCAGCGGCCTCGAGCAAAGCATCCGCGACCAAATCGGCCGAAGTGAAAACCATCCGCGACGTCGAACTCGCCGCTGGAGGCACGTTTAAAGGTCAAGTTCTTAACGCCGAAGGGTTGGCGTTGGGTGGCGTCGAAGTGACGCTGTATCAGGGAACCGAACAGGTGGCGCGCACCGTCACCGATCAGGAGGGCCGGTTCGCGGTGAACAACCTCCGCGGCGGCGTGTATCAAGTGAATGCCGAAAATACGCAAGAAGTCTATCGTCTGTGGTCGGAAGACACGGCTCCTCCGGCGGCCGAACAGGAAGTGGCCATCGTCTCCAGCCCGAAAGTCGTTCGTGGGCAGATCGGCGGCATCGACTTCATCACCGCCACCGCTTTGGCCGCCGCGATTACCGGCGTGACGTTTGCCATTATCAACTACAACGAAATCGACGACCTGCAGGACAAAATCGATTTATTGCTGGCCAGCCCGTAATGGGACAACGCCGACAATAGAAGATTTGCTCAGTCGAATCGTTGAATATCGTAAACTATTAACCGGTCGCACCAGCGGACGCAAAAACGTCGCTCGGTACGACCGGTTAATTCGTTTTAAATTGTCCCGACATCATGCCGCGCGACCATGCGGCATTTTCCTCAAAATCGCTGAATCGCAACCGATCGTCGGCGTTCGCCTGCGGCCCGCTTCGTCGGGCGGTTCATCCGCAAGGTGTTTGCCGATTCGAGACGATATTCCCCACGGACGCAAATCGCGTTTCGAGCATTATTATGGGTTTGAATGCGATTCGAGCGATGCTGAAAGCGTTTTTGCTTTCTCGCGGATGATTCCCCTGCGGAAAATACCGAGGTTGACGATCGGTGATTTTTTGGGAAACTTAGGGGATGCCCCCTTCCGCATCTCGCCAGGGGATACGTATCATCGCATACGCGATTGTTCAAGCAAATGAGAAGAATGATCCACGACGGAGTGTGGGTTGAAGCTTGGCCTTAAAACACGGGCTCTGTGGATCTGTACTTCCAAAAGGCAACTGCTGGGCGCTGTCGAAACACCTGACCGTTCCACGCGACCCAGCGGTTCAACAGAGTTGACAGGAGAATTCCGGATGCCGGTCCGAATCATTGCCATCGTCTGCGTCAGCTTATTGTGGGCGAATTGCACGAATTTAGCGAACGATTCCTTAAAAACTCCCGCGGAACGCTCGGCTTCGAATAAAAACGGGCCGAAACAAACGGCGAATGCCAAGCCCTCCTTCGACAGAAAATCGTCGAACGGGCTGGGCGATCGAAAACCGATCGATCCCGATCATCCGATGCACAAGGCGCTGCGACACGCCTATTCCATTCAAGAAGCGATGAAGGAGGTGCAGGATTATGAGGCGAGTTTCAGCAAACGGGTCAATATCCAGGGGAAGGTCGTCGCCGAGACCATGCATATGAAGGTCCGCGAAAAGCCGTTCAGCGTGTATCTGAAATACGCCAAACCGCATCAGGGGCGCGAGGTTTTATTCATCGACGGCCAGAACGGCAACAAACTTTTGGCTCATGAAACCGGGTTCAAAGGTCTTGCCGGCACGATCGAATTAGCGCCGAACAGCAAGTTGGCGATGGAGGGGAACGTTTATCCGATAACGGAAATCGGCATATCGAAGCTGATTCATCAGGTGACCGATCACTGGGAAATGCTGCTGGAGCAAGGCGATTGCCGCGTCCAGTTTTATCCGAACGCGAAATTGGGGGAGACCCCCTGCATAGCCATCGAAGTGGCGGCACCCACCGCCGTTGACGGCGTTCGCTATCATTTGTGGCGGCTCTATTTTGATAAACGGGAAAATGTTCCGGTACACGTGGAACTCTATGGTTTCCCGCGGCGACAGGGGGAGCAGCCTCCCTTGCTGGAAGAATATACGTATTCGCAAATCCGCCTGAACATAGGACTCACCGACCACGACTTCAGCACCAAAAACGCCGCGTATCGGTTTTAGTCGAAGGATGAAGGATGAAGGATGAAGGATGAGTCAGAGAAAGGCCATATATTCCTTCTGACTCATCCCTCATCCTTTCCCCAACTCCCTCTCGTCAGACACGCGCCGTCTCGCTAAAATTCCCCACGGAGACTTCGTTTGATTCACCGGCGGCGGCTTTGTGCCGACCGGTGGGAGTCTCGTACGGAACCCGTGTTGTTTTGGGGAATTGCAGTGACGAGCCCATCCACGATGCACGCGCCTGGCGAAGTTCGCAAGCTATTCGTCTATGAGGAGGTGGCGGAAATCCGTCATGCCGTCGCCGCGGCGCGCCGAGAGGGGAAACGAATCGGCGTCGTTCCCACGATGGGAGCCTTGCATGCCGGGCATTTGAGCCTGATCGAAGCGGCCCGTGCAGAATGCGAATTCGTGGTTGTTACGATCTTCGTCAATCCGACGCAGTTCGGACCGCAGGAAGACCTGTCGCGCTACCCGCGCCCCTTCGAAGCGGATCTCGAAGAATGCCGGCAACGGGGTGTCGATGCCGTCTTTCATCCGCGTACACAGACCGTTTATCCCCCCGACTTCAAGACGTACGTCACCGTCGAAGAGCTGTCGAATGTGTGGGAAGGGGCATTCCGCCCCGGCCATTTTCGCGGCGTGGCGACGGTCGTGCTTAAACTCTTCACGATGGTGCAGCCCGACGTCGCGTACTTCGGCCAAAAGGACTTTCAGCAGCAACTGATCGTCAAGCGGATGTGCGGCGACTTGAATGTGCCCGTCGAGATTCGCGTCTGTCCGATCGTGCGCGATGCGGACGGATTGGCCCTGAGCAGCCGGAACGTTTATCTTTCGGCCTTCGAACGAAACTCGGCGCTCGCGTTGTCGCGAGCTTTGTTTTTCGCGGAGAAAGAACTGCATGCCCGGGATCCCGACGTCGCGGCGATTCAAAAGATGATGTGCCAGATCGTGAGTTCGGCGGACGGCGTCACGCTCGATTATGTTACGATCGCCGACCCCGACACGTTGAATGAATTAACAACGATTCAACGGCAGATGGTTCTGCTGGTCGCCGCCCGCGTGGGCCGCACCCGTTTGATCGACAACGTGCTGGTGACGTTGCCCGAACCCCGAGAAACATTCGCGCCTTGAAAGACGTCAGAACGAAATAACGTTAGAGACGCTGGCGCCTGTTAAAAATGGCTCAAATTCAGAGGAAGCCGCTACGCACAGAGGTTGTGTTAGGATCATTTAGAGACTCTAACATAACCGGTTGTGTTTCTCGAAAACGCCTGAATGTTTGCAATAAATCGTGAGGCACAGAGGTTATGTTAGGATTTCTTAGAAAAGTAGAGAGACTGAAATATGCGACAGGTCTTGTTGTGGCTTTCGTTGAAAAACCCCTGGTCTGCCGGGACGATTGACGGGATCGAATTTGTCGGCGCCGCCTATCTGTGGCTGATCGTCGGCCTCGTCGGAATCGGGTGGGCGTACGCTCGCCGCCGTGTCTGGCCGCTGCGGGATTGGACCGGGGCGCTGGTCATCTGGGGCGTCGCCGGCGTGGTGATTCACACGGCATTTTCGGTGACCGGACTCGCCGCTCTGCCGATCTACGGTTACGGATTTATGTTGTTCCTCGCGTTTGTGGCCGGCGGTTGGCTGGCGACGGGGCGGGCCAAGAGCGTGCAGATGGACCCCAACTGGATCTGGGACGCGGGACTGTGGATGTTCGTCGGCGGCATCTTCGGCGCCCGGCTGTTTTACTGCGTGCAATATCCCAAGATTGTGTTCGGCGGCAAATCGGGACTCCCACTCCTGCTGGCGTTTTTCGATCTGCCGAGCGGCGGGATCGTGCTCTACGGCGGAGTGATCGGCGGCGGAATTGCGTTTTTCCTGTTCTGTCATCGCAAGAAAATCTCCCCTCTGAAACTCGCCGATGTCCTGGCCCCGTCGGTGTTCGTCGGGCTGATGTTCGGACGCATTGGCTGCCTGCTCAACGGCTGTTGTTTTGGCGACCGCTGCGAACTTCCCTGGGCCATCGAGTTCGCCAAAGGGAGTGTCCCCTACGACGTGCTGCTGAGCCGGGGATTTCTCACGGGCGCCGAGCGCGCGACGTTTCCGCTGCATCCGACGCAAGTCTACAGCGCGATCAATGCGTTGTTTCTGGCGATTCTGCTCACCGTTTATTATCCCCGGCGGTCGCGCGACGGAGCCGTGCTGGCGCTCGGGTGGATCATTTATCCCGTCACGCGATTCATGATCGAGTTTTTACGCGGCGACGAGATGGGGAAATTCGGTACATCGTTTACCATCGCCCAATGGGTCGGCGTCGGCCTGTTCGTCAGCGGGCTGGTTTTCTGGCAGATGATTTCACGCCAACCGCAGAACTCAAACCGTATGATTTCGTCGAAAACGGTTACCGGAAACGCCTGACTCCTTCCGGCCGCAACGTCCGGCGCGATCGACGAAAGAATCGACATTTCAATGATTTAAGCGTATCGTACGTCGTCGATAGCTCATCGGGAACCGTTGCGGCTGAATGGAATCTGCCACGAGTAGAGTAGGCTCTGTTAGTCACATCACACATAAAAGCCGATATTTGCGTGGAAACGAAACTTTCGGGGAACTCCGGCACCGCTTCAGACGTCTCAACAGAAGAGATCGTGAAGCGTACCGATTCCGAGATCATTGACGTATGTTTACAGGGGCGGACGGAAGCGTTCGGCGTTCTCGTCGCACGTTACCAAGACCGCTTGTACAACACGCTCGTTAAGGTGCTCGGGTCGGCGGACGCCGCACAAGAAGCCGCCCAAACCGCCTTCGTTCAAGCCTTCCACCGATTGACGACGTTTCAGGGTCAATCCGCGTTTTATTCCTGGCTGTTCCGCATCGCCCTTAACGTTGCCATCACCGAAAAACGGAAACAGCGACGGATGGTCGCATCGGTGGAAAACGTACAAGCCACGACGGGACACGAACCAATCGACCAGCGACGCGACAATCATCCCTCCCATGCCATGGAAGTTGAGGAAAGTCAACGGCTTGTCCGGCAGGCTCTGGAGGAGTTGCCGCTCGAGCATCGGACGATGTTGATTCTCAAGGAGATCGAAGGACTTTCGTACGAAGAAATCGCCCAGGCATGCCAATGTCCGATCGGCACGGTCCGCAGCCGGCTGCATCGGGCGCGGCAGGAATTGAAAGAAAAACTGAAAGCCGTCATGCAGTCGTTATAAACAGTCCTCGTAAAGGATGGTCATTCACAGTTTTCAGGGACGATGATGTTATTTTTATTGCATTTTCAAACGTGAGATACGGGTTATGAACGCCAGGTTACCTGAAGATTGGGTGTCGGCTTATTACGACGGAGAGCTGACTCCCTCCGAGCGTGTCGAGGCCGAACGGCAATTGCAGGCATCGCCGGCCCCCCGCGCGGAGCTAGAGAGTTATCGTCGGCTTTCCGTCATGCTCAACGCCTTGCCGGCCGATGCGGCACCGTCGGAACTGCGGCATGCCGTTATGTTACAAGCGGAGCGATCGTCGCTGATTCCCGAGGCGAAAACCGTGCGTCCGGCGGCGACGGCTTCCGGCCGCGAAGCAGGGACGCGCTCGGCGAGACGCCGGCAGTCGGCCGGTGTGCTTGTCGCCGCCTGCATGCTGGTCGCCGCAACGTTGCTCGTCTGGAACAAGGGACCGCGTCACAACGGACCTCGCCCCGTGAACGTATCGCACGGCCTGGCGACGCGAACGGAGACGGCCCCCGAGGCGTCCTCTTTGGCGACGGCGGATCGGCCCTCCGCGAAAAACGCCGTCACCAACGAAACGCCCGCCGGGCGGTATATGGGAATCGTCTCCAACAAGGCGGCGTTTTCCGGCGACGGAATAACCAATGGCGCGATCGAACAACGAAATGCGTTGGTTCCCGAGGCCGACGTGGCCGGGGGAATGGTGCGCGGGCAATCGCTGAGTCAGGCGGTCAAACGTCAGATGCTGCAAAATCCCCAGATCTTGGGGCAGATGTTCTACTATTTTCCCTCCGACGACGATCGGGTCGCCGTCGTCGAGATGACCGTCATCGACGTGCGGAAATCGGCCGGACAGTTGCAGGTGTTGCTGTCGCGGCACGCCGTCGAACAGACCCCAGCGACATCCTCTGCACATGACGAAGAATCGGAACCGTCCCCGACGACGGATGATGCGCGCGGGTTGGATGAACTCGACGGCGTCGCACCGTCGGCAGGGGCCGAGAGCAACGGCTCGACGGAAGAACTCGTCGCGGTCTTCGTGCAAGCGACTCCCGAGCAACTGGCGGCGACCGTGCGTGAATTGAACCTCGACTCGGGCGTCGTCGATTTCTCGCTGCATCCTCCCTTGCAGGCTAACGTCGATCAGCTCGCCAGCGGCGATTCGCAGGTCTGGCAGCAATTGGACGATTCGCTGTCGCGGCAAGCGCCGGAGGATTCCGCATTGGCTGATGTAACCGCCGACGAGGGCGACGAAAGAAGTCGTGCCGGCGAAGCGGCGAACGATCGCGATCGATCCGAAACCGGTGAGGCCAAATTGAAGGCGAGTCGACGGCTAAAAAAGAGCCGCGCAGCCGATGTGAAGAGGCTCGCCGCGAGGAATACCAACGGACGTCCCGATGCGCCCGCCGCATCGTTGCCGAGCCAAGAGCCAAGTCATATCGACGGCGAGACGGCCATCGCCCTGAAGCCGGGGGAGACGCGAGAATCGTTAAATTTCGACACGGCCGATCTTGCGCGGGGCATTCGAGCGAGATCGTCGTACCAGATGATCCTGCCGGTCCCCGAGGCCCGGAACCCGGGGCAACGCGGTCAAAAGGCCGGTTCCAACCGCTCGATCGCCCGATCGGACTCGTCGTCCGGCCAGCAAACGCAATCGTTAGCATTAAAGATGAAATCATCCGACGACGATGCCATCGAGGCGCAAAAGCCGCTCTTCGCGCTCGAAGAGGCAGTCGTCGTTGAGGCTCAGCGGAAAGCATCGACCGAGCCGATGAATGTAGAGGGGACCGTCACAACGCCCGACCTGGGGGAAGTCAAAGTCTTATTTATTTTCACCCGCCCGCGAATTGCGATCGAGCCGTCATCCGCCGACGAATCGAACAACGCCGAGAACCGGGAGTAACGCCTTTTTCCGGCTCTCGACTCTTGACTTTCCAAGTCAATCATTCCGCACGGCATGACCCCACGAACAGAGATAAAGCGCCCGCGGGATGGTCGCCTCGATCAGCGTTTGCCACGGATCGGGTTCCGCTTTGACCGAACCGGCGAGAATGTCGATCAGCGTCGTCGGCGAGACGTATTTGACGCGCCTGACCGACGTGAGGCCGAGTTGATCCTGCAACGATTGGATCGCCTCGTCTTCATAACCGATCACGTCGATCAGCCCTTCTTTTTTGGCGCTTTCGGCGGTGAAAATTCGCCCCGTCGCCAGCTTGCGCACGCCGGCTTCGTCGAGTGAACTGCGGTTATCGTCGATCACTTTGATGAAGCGGACGAATGCGTCGTCGATGATCTCTTTCCAGACCACTTCCTCGCGCTCGGTCATTTTGCGAAACGGACTGAGCGAATCCTTGAATTCACCCGTCGTGAGCGGATCGGAAGCGACGCCCCAGCGCTGAGCCAACTCGCTGACGTCGTATCGCGGTATGATCACTCCGATCGAACCGGTCCACGTCGTCGGTTCGGCGTAAATCTTCGCCTCGGGGCCGGCTCCCATCGCCACGTACAGGCCGCCCGAAGCGGCAAGCCGTTTCATCGCGACCACCATCGGTTTCGTTTGGCGGACCTGCGTCATCTTGTGATAAATCTGATGGCTGTCGGCGACCAGTCCGCCTGGACTGTCGATGATCACGGCGATTCCTTTAACGTGCTCGTCCTTCTCGGCTTTTTCGAGGGCTTTCAAGACCCGCTCGGTGAACGGCGGCATGATCGTGCCGCTGATTTCGAGGATGGCAATCTTGTCGACCGCCGTGGCGTCCCCCGAATGAAAGTGCTCGTTCGGTCCGCTGGTATCGACGAATTGCGACGAGACCATCGACAGCAAAGCGAAGTTAAATAGAATCGAGAGGACCAGGATCAGTCCGACGATCCCGCTCCACCAGCGTCGCCGGGGTGGCGGCTGCGGCATGTGAATGACGATC
The DNA here is from genome assembly GCA_040881995.1 of Planctomycetaceae bacterium. Taxonomy (GTDB): domain Bacteria; phylum Planctomycetota; class Planctomycetia; order Planctomycetales; family Planctomycetaceae; genus JAQCEJ01. Next base: position 2,678 of record JBBECD010000127.1, on the reverse strand, counting down.
GGAGGGACGTTCCCATGAGGTGATTCGGCCGATGACGGTGTCGTCGTAGAATTCATAACTGGAGCCTTGTGAGAGAACTGGCAATAGACAATGTTTTGGATACTGCCGCGGAGAGTTCGGCGGCGCGTCGATTTATAATCTCGTAACCGCCTATGGCAGCGGGGGTTGTACGTATCGTTCGGCGTCTGCCACCGACTGAATCCGTCGCGAATGTTAAACAAGGGTGGCTGCGCTGAGTTTGCCGATAATCCGGATTCTATCGCCCGCCGGGCGGCACCTGCCTCAGAACTGATATTTCCGTCAAACGAAGAAATACCGGTGTGATCGTTACAGACGATACATAACGTACCACATTTCGGCAAATGGCTGAAACAAGTTTCATGACTTCGACGGGCGAATGAACGCGGAGGCGATTCTCCGCGAGCCAAGCTACGTCCGGAAGGGAATGAAACGGGTCGTAGCAGATTATCGGTTTCAGGTACTGACACTGCAAGCCGTGTGGGGCCAATTTGGCGGGCGCCTCACGCACGATTGCTGGTGGCAAGACCAGACCCGGAACGAGTGAAAAATATTTTCAACTGAGATGCCAATCGCATTTGTGTCTCACAGCAGGAGACTGTTGTATCATGAGTCGATGGAACATGTGGCGATGGAACAGAAATTCAATCCGCGCTTGGGTCACGTGCGCCTTTTCGGGCGCGGCTCTGGCGACGCTCTCCGGAGTCATGGTTGAACTTCGCGCCGAAAACGCAAGCGGCGAATCGACGGATGATCGCGAGGTCGGGCGACCGCTTCTCCCGACAGAAACCCGCATTAGCCGCGACGGCGAGCCGGTCTCTCGCACGCTGCGCCCCCTGACGCCCCGCCGGAAATACGAGACGGCGGAAGACATCCGGGCGCGGGCCGCGAAACTGAAAAACCACTTGGATCGCGGCAGGAGCACCACCCCGGAAACGGTGCAAAGCGTCACGACGACGACGTATCGCTCCCCCGCCAGCGCCTACACGCCGACCGTTGCCGGCAGCCGGGGATCGGTTCCCGTCATACAGGTTCAGGACCGCCGCATCGTCGAATCGGACGGGACCGAATCGTCCGAACCGACCGCGGTGCAGCGCAAACTGCAGGAACTCTACGACCGCGACAACCTTCAAGCCCCGCCGATGACGTTGAAGGAACTCAAGCGGCAGGACGGCCGGCGATTCTTGCAACGGGCTCCGAAAATTGATTCCGGCGAAGAAAAGCCGAGCCTGGTCCAACGGCTCAATCCGTTCAGCCGCTTCAGCGGAGACGGCGACAGGGCGAGCGACGCAGCCGCACCGTCACAAACGACGGCCGAAAGGGATCTCGCGCCGCCTCCCGGGCCGGAGCCCGAATCGAAAATGCGCAAGCTCACGAAGCATTACCGCCGGCCGAAGCAAGGCCAGACCGCGGCGCCGCAACATGCCGCCACGATCGTACCGGCTCCGCGGCAAGCCCCGGCGCGAAAAGACGTGAAGCAACAGGTCTCGACGGAACGGGCTTCGGCCCGTAAAACGTCGAAGTCCCATGTCGACGCGCGGCCGGCCGTTTCGAAGCAAACGTCCCGCAACGAGAGAAAACCGTCCGGCGAACTGCCGGTGATCGTGCCGCAGGAAGATCCGACATTCAGCCAGTCGAAGGCGTCGGTCGAATTGCCGACGGTGGTTCCCGAGCGGAATGACGAATTCGACCTCGAACTGCCGCTGCCGACGGATCCGGCCGCCGAAACGGAAATTGAATCAAACAGCGCCGGCCTCGAAGGCTCCGGCGATGATCCGGCCCCATTGCAGGATCAATTCACCGATGAATCGGAAAGCGAAGCGGACGCCCCGCGCAAGCTTTCGAAGCTCGACCCTGCCAAAGCAGATCACAAACTGACGCAGATTCCCGCCGAAATCGACCCTGCCACCGAGGCGAAAATGCAACAAATCGCCGCTCGCGGTGCGGCCTCGGGTTTGAAGGGATTCTGCCCGGTGGCCCTCAAGAACGATCGCGAATTGAAAGACGCACGAGCCGAATTCAATTCGATCTATCAGGGGGTCGTCTACGGTTTTTGCTCGCAGGAAGCCAAACAGGAATTCGACAGCGATCCCGAGAAATTCGTCCCCGCGGTGCAAGGGCACGACGTCGTACTGAAAGTCAGCGATGTCAACGCCCCCGGATCGCTCGACTATGCCGTGTGGTACAAGAACCGGCTGTTCCTGTTCAGCTCACCCGAAACGATGCAGGAGTTCTCCGCTTCACCCAACGATTACACCAAATAATCGAAAGAAACGCGAGAACGACAACCGTCGATCGAATGAAATGAAAAAACGACCTTCGGCCCCTCTGGCTGAAGGTCGTTTTTGTGTTTCGTTGTTGGAGGCAAAGCATTCCGCAGCGTCGCGGCTATTGAGTCTCACATTAATAATGCCACAACTCTCGATTGACGAAACAGCTTTTCTCTTCCGGCCCAAAGGGCCAGCAATTTACCCAGCCAGGGGCGAAGCCCCTGGGGAACGTCACACGATAAAATCTTATCGGCCCAGCGGGCCAACAATTCGAAATCGTGCGGTGTTGAATGGCCGGCCCTTCAGGCCTACCGAAATACAATCGGCGAGATTCCCAGGCCCTGCGGACCTGGCTGGGAGAATGGCCGCCCCTTTGGGGCTGAAGAGACG
>JBBECD010000126.1:0-25745 GCA_040881995.1 Planctomycetaceae bacterium | reverse complement strand
TTGGGGCTGAAGACAAAGCGTCATTCGTTTGATGCGTCGCCTCGTTGAACGCACACGGTGTTGCACGTCATCAATCCTCATGTTGTGACATTATTCATGTGAGACTCAACAGCATCATTTAGACAGCTTTTCGCGTGCGCTGCGAACGGAGTTCCTTCGGGGGGAAATCACTCAAAACGCGTGAATCCGACACCTCCGCACAACTCCCACAATCCGTGAAATCGTTGTTTGGGCCACGGAATACGAACGCCCCGTCTCTCGAAGTTGTGAGCGCCCTCCAAATCCATCGTATGCTTGGAAGGAGATCGAACCATCACGGGAGAATTTTCGCATGAATACCGATACGACGACCAAAACCGACGAAAAAAAAGCCTTTTCCTTGCCTCGCGGGTGCACCTCGCCCATTGACGCACAAGGATTTCTGGTCCGCTGTCTCAACGATCCCGCGTTCGCTCTCGTCTTGCTCGACGAGTTCGAATCCTCGATCGCACAGCGGATCGATGAAATCACACTGTTGTCGGTGAGCGACGATCTGCAGAATATGGCCGAAGTCGCCCATTCCCTCAAAGGGGCGGCCGCGATCGTCGGCGCGGAGGAAGTTCGCGCGCTCGCGACCGACATTGAAAACGCCGGCCGCGTCGAAGATCCCGCCCGTCTGCCTCATCTGATCAAAAACCTTCGCGGCGAAATTCAAACCTGCATGAATGCCATTCCTCATCTTCGCCTGCAATTGCAACATATGTAAGTTCGACGCCGCCCCTCCGTCCTCTAAAGTCGATTGTCGCGTCCACCGATAGGGACGCGACAATCGAACTCTGATCCGCAAGCGTTCCCTTGATTGCGAGGGTCTGCCGGATGCAGAAACGAAAGCCGTAATCATGCCGATGGATGTACTGGTTATTGACGACGAATCCATTTCCCGCCTGACGATTGCACATGCCCTGCGTTCGGCCGGATACCGCGTGACGGAATCCGCGAATGGCGAGGACGGTCTCGAGCGTATCCGCCGCGATAACTTTCAACTGGTCGTTTGCGACTGGAATATGCCGGGACTCAACGGACTGGAACTCTGCCGCGCAATCCGTTCACACGACATCCGCCATTACGTCTACATCTTGATGGTCACCAGTCACGCCGGTTCAGAGGACACGCTGGAAGGGCTCTCGGCCGGTGCCGACGATTACCTCGTCAAGCCGTTCAATCCGGCGGAATTGATCCTGCGCATCAACACCGGACGTCGGATCATCCGTGCCGAATCCCGCGACATTACGATTTTTGCATTGGCAAAGCTCGCGGAATCCCGCGATCCCGAAACGGGCGCCCACCTCGAGCGAGTCCGTAACTATTGCCGGCTGCTCGCCGAATCGATGCAATTTCGTGCGGACGCCGACGAGACAATCGATGGCGATTTCATTCGCCTGATTTATGAAACCAGCCCGCTGCACGATATCGGCAAAGTCGCCATTCCCGACTCGATTTTGCTCAAGCCGGGCCGGTTGACGAAAGACGAATTCGACATTATGAAAACGCACACGCTGCACGGCGCACAAACGCTGGCTGCGGCCATGGCGCAGTTCCCCAATGCCGATTTTCTGCGCATGGCGCACAGCATCGCGCTGTGTCATCACGAGAAATACGACGGGTCGGGGTATCCGCGCGGCTTGGCCGGCGAAGAGATTCCTCTCTGCGGGCGCATCGTCGCGCTCGCGGACGTCTACGACGCCTTAACGTCGAAGCGGGTCTACAAAGAGGCGATGAGCCATGAAAAAGCCAAGTCGATCATCGTGTCGGACAGCGGAACCCATTTTGACCCTCAAGTCGTGGATGCGTTCCTGCGAATGGAAGACGCCTTCCTGGAAATCAGCCGGCGCTACGCCGAGGATATTATTTCTGAACCCTCCTTTGCCTCCACAGGACAGGTTGTAACCTTCGAACCCGTTCATGCCTAACATCCTGAAAGTTGCCTTATCGTAATCCAATACCCTGACAAGCCGCGTCATCTTACGTGTTTTAACCGAATCTGAAGTTTACACACCTTTTGGCATAAAAGATTGGAGGGTTTCTTCGTCGATTAACGCATAAGCTGAAATTATTTGTGTATCAAGACGATTGAAGAGTGTGATCATGGTGACCGTTACAAATCCGAAAAGTGTCGACGCAGACGCCGCGGCTCAGACGTACCGCGCGTTGGTCGTCGACGACGACGCGGTCGCGCGCGGCGTGGCCATATTCGCCCTCCAGAACGCCGGCTTCGATTGCGATGCGGCGGGCGATATAGAGGAAGCCCTCGCCCGCATCGAAATCCATGCGTACGATTACATCGTGACCGATCTCCGGATGCCCGGCCGGCACGGCTATTACCTGGTTCAAGAAGTCTTGGCGCGGCCCCGCCGCCCGGTGCTGACGGTTTTGACGGCGGTTGACGAATCCAAAATCATCAAAGACTTGCTGACGCGCGGCGTCGATGCCGTCTACATCAAGCCTGCCGACTATCAGTCGTTTGCCGCCGAGGCCAAAACTCTTGTCGCACGACATCAGACGGGCGCGACGGAAAATCAGTTTTCGCACCGTGCGAGTGAATTGAGCGCGTCGTCGGCGGTCGCTCGCGAAGCGACTCAGGCAGCGACGGATGAAGACGACTCCCCTGAAGCCGCGGGGCGCCCCCCCCCGGGGGGCCCGCTCCCTCTCAACAATCGCTGGGCGTCAAATCGCAGGCCAAATCGATCGTCGCGGTACTGCTGAAAAACGTCGAACGCGCGCGCGAGCTGGTCAACGAACTCGCCTCCGACGCCGTTAAAGTCGTTCCGGTCGCCAATTCCGACGAACTGTATACTCAGCTCAATCGCGAGCGGGTCGACCTGATTATCATCGAACATCAACTCGGGGGTTTCCTCACCGGGCTGGAAATGCTCGAACGGCTCACGCGAGAACAAATCAAGCCCGAGATGATGCTCATCGCCGCCGAACATGGCGATCTCCGTTCGCAAGCGAGCCTGTTGGGCATCGACACCGTGCTCCCTCCCGGCTGCACGCTCGAAATGATGGCCATGAGCGCGAAACGCATTCTTCACCATGCGTCGGCTTCGAACGTGTTCATTCCGCGGGAAGCCCGCATTCTCGTGCAGAACTTCGATGAGATTTCGTCGGTGCCGCAACTCCTCGTCAAGCTGCTGCATTACATGGAGATGCCCCTGACGGATATTCCCCTCAAGCAACTCGCCAACGATATATCGGTCGACCCAAAATCGACGACCGAATTGTTGAAACTCACCAACAGCGCCAGCGTCGGCCTCTCGCAGGAAATCACCAGCGTCTACAACGCCGTCAAACTGCTCGGCCCCAAACGCGCCATCTCGTTGATCTTCTCGTCGGCGACCATTGCGGCGCAGTCGAATCTCATCCAAAACTGGTCCGAGGAAACGCAAAACTGGTACTCGCAGCGCGGCGTGCTGATCGCCAATACCGCATCGGCGATCGCCCAGACGATGGAAACGGTCTCCGGCGACACCGCGTTTGTGCTGGGCTTGCTGCAAGATATCGGGATCCTGATTCTTTCAAACAGTTTTCCCCATCGCTACGAATTGATCATCAAGCGGGTTCGAGAAAACGGCCGAGCCGAGCTGACGGCGCTGGAACGCGACGACTTCAACATCGGTCACGCCGACGTCTCCGCCGCCTTGCTGCAGAAATGGGATCTCCCGACGTCGCTGATCGAATTGATTCAGGCTCATCACGATGATTCGGGCGATGCCGACCGCTCGAAAACACAACTCGGTTTTCTGCGGGCCATTCGCATTGGCGAAGCGCTGGCCAATGTAAAAGACGTCTCGCATCCCACGCGCACGAAACGTCTGAACGACCTGCTCACCCATTATGGGCCGTCGTCCTCGGCGGTGATTTGCGAACTCTTCGGTAATGCGATCGCACAAACGGCGTCGTCCTGCGAACTCTTCAACCTGCCGGTTCCTGAGGACGCGTCTTACGCGCAGTTGATGACCGAAATCTCGCGTCTCGGCTCCTCGTGAAGCTCTTTGGTAACACATGAGCCCGAACGTCGCGCCTTGTAGGAGTCCAGCCTTTAGGCTGTCTTTTCCTCGTTCCCAAGCTCCGCTTCCGCCGAGGAGAGTTACGGGGTGCTGACTCGTCACTGTTTGTTCCGTGCGTTCGTCGAAGCAGAGCGTCTTTTCCCCCTCGTTCCCAAGCGGAGAGCTTGTGAACGAGGAAAAACCAGTTGGGGAGAGTCCAGATCCTTACTGCTTCGGTTAGCCGCGACGCGGAGGCTTTGCGCAGCGGAGCGATTGCTTTTAGCCCCCGGCGAGTCGCCGGGGGGGCTTGATCCCCCCGGTCGTTGACCGGGGGCTAAAAGAGGAAGCGCTATTGCGACGACTTGCGTTGCCACGCGGAGGCTTGTCCACGAGAAAAACGCGGCAATTGGAATTGCAATAATTCCCGCGAACAGGCAAAATTAAGTTTTGGACGAAAACGTGCCGATGTCACATGGATGGCCATGACACATCGGCAGGGAAAGCAGGTGTTCCGGTCCGAGCGACGTGCATCCGACGGAAACGGCGAGAACTCTATGAAATTGTCGAACGATCGCGCTGGTCGTCAGTCGTATCCGTCTGGAGGGCGAAAATCGCTGATCGCGGCCGCTTTGTTGGCGGGCGTCCTTTCTTGCGGATTGCCGCCGTCCGCCCCGTCGATGGCGGATATGGTCACCGCGGTAAATGTGGTTCCGACCGATGACGTCGTCGAAGCAAAACGGCCGTTTCACTCCGGCCGGATGGTTGGCGACGACGTGCCGTATTTCTATGTGCGAGCCGTCACCGGGCCGATGATGAATCGGTCGGTCTGTTACGTCTGCCGCAACGGACAGCGCCCCGTGGTGATGGTGCTCATGCGGAAACTGAGTCCCTCCGCGCGGGATCTGCTCGTCGAGATCGACCGCGTGGTCAACAAATCGCGGGCGCATGGACTCCGCTGTTTCGGCGTGCTGGTCAGCGAGGAGCCGATGCACGACGTGTCGCGGGTGCAGACGTTCGCCTTCGACGGCAAGATCGAGATGCCGCTGACGATCGGCGCCCCGATGGTGGCGCTGCCGAGTTGCCAGAATCTCAACCCCGATGCCGACGTGACCGTCGTGCTGTACCGTCAGCGAAGGGTAGTCGCGACTTACGCCTTCCGTGGCGATTCGCTCGATCAGGCTTCAATCGAACGCCTGTCGGAAACGATTCGCCAATTCGCGGTCGAATAGAATGAGCGGCGGGGTTTATCCCCGCCGTGTGGCGAAAGACGGCGGGGGTAAACCCCGCCGCTCGAGCGTCTGCGTTTAAAACTTCTTCGGATTTCGACTTACTCCGAAACAGCGGTGGCGTGCGGTGCGTCGTGTTTTGCGGGTTGTTTCAGCAGTCCGACCAACACGATGCCGACGGTCATCAGTGCGGCCCCGGTCCAGTAGGGCCAGGTGATGTGCTGGAAATAGAGCACCGTGCCGACGAACGGGCCGCCGATGCGCGCCAATGCCGACATGCTCTGCCCCACGCCGAGAATGCCCCCCTGCTCCGATTCGAGGCTCCGCAGCGACAGCAGCGATTGCAGTGAGGGGGTACATGCCGAGAACCCGATGGTGGCGAGCGGCACGATGGAGAACAACATGGGGAGCGACTCCAGTTGCGCCGTCAGTCCGATCAGCAGCAATCCGACCGCCATCAGCACCGTTCCGATCATCGCCATGCGGGTTTCGCCCCAGATCGGCAGCAGGCGGCGGACGAGAAACCCCTGGCTGAGGGTAAGAATGAAGCCGATGTACGCGAAGACGTAAAAATTGTAACGCTGTCCGAGTCCCATGTGCTGCGTCAGCAGCGAGAGCGTCACCTCGAACTGGGCGAACGCGAACGTCGTGAGAAACATCGCGAGCAGAATGATGCCGATTGAGGGGCGGCCCAACGCAAATCGCAGACCTCCCAGATCGAGCCATTGATGTCCCGTCGGCCGCGAATCGCTCTTGAGCGATTCCGGCAGCTTGAACATCGCATATAAAAAGGCGAATCCCGACAAGGCCGCCGCGGCGTAACCGGGGCCGGCACTCGGCGCGCTCCCCACGTCTTCAGTCACAAAAAACGCGCCGATCAGCGGGCCGAACGTGAAGCCGACGCCGAACGCGGCGCCGATCAGCGCCATGCCCCGGCTGCGCTGCGACGCTTCGGTGACGTCGGCGATGTAAGCCTGCGCCGTGGGTATCGTCGCTCCGGCGATACCGGCGCCGATGCGAGTGATGAACAGCCATGTCAGTGCACCGGCTCCAAACACCGTCGCATCGCGTTCCATCCCGGTCGCCCAGCCGAACAGCGCATAACTGATGGTCGAACCGGCCAACCCCATGAGCAGAATCGGCCGGCGTCCCACGCGGTCGGAAACCCGCCCCCAGATCGGCGCGAACAAGAACTGCATCGCCGAAAACGACGACATCAACAGCCCGAGCGTTATTCCTTCGGCTTCGAAATATTTTCCGTACCGCGGCAACAGCGGAATCACGATGCCGAAGCCTAAGAGATCGATCATGACGGTGAGAAAGACGATGACCAATCCGGTACGGCGAGGCTTCGAGTCCATCTTGAACTTTCAACTGCGAACAGAGCAGAACGTGGAAAAGGAATGACTTCAAAATCAGATGCAAAAGCACTCGACAGAAGCGGACTGAATCGCATCAAGTTATGGCCTCGGGCTTGTCAGTCGGTTCGTGCTTTTCGTGTGATTCGTGGTTTAACAAATTTTTGACCACGAACGGCACGAACGGAAGAAAGGATTTGCAAGAGGCCATTACGTTCTCTGTTGATCCGTCGGCTGAAACATCTTCGTGATTTTTACGGCCGCATGTAGAGCCAGATCAGCCAGCTCAACAGCGGAAAGACGACGAAGATCAAAATGAACGTCGTCCAGTTCGCACGCGTTTGATCGGGCCAACGTCCCATAATGACATAAATCTCTCTGCGGCAGGCGGGCGAAGCAAATGCCGGACGGATGACGGGCTGGCATCGTGAGTCCGATATTACGCGAGGATTTGGGCATCGTCCTCGGGAACGGCGGGGGAATCGGGATCGAACCATTCTTCCTTAAAGACGATACGCTTCTGGTGCTTCATCGCCAGGTTCGACGTGAGCGCCATGATGGCGTCCCCCATGGCGACCGTGCCGTTGCACCGCAAGCCTCCGTCCGAGGGGGGGCCGAAATTGCTCGTGCGGATGCAATGGCAGAAATGCTCCATCTCTTCGGTGTAACCGCGGCTGACTTTTTCTCCCACGGCATCGGCGGCCACGCCGGCTTGTGCCGTCGGAGCGAGGCTGGCACTCGCTTGCAGCACCGGACCGCCGTCGTCGCCCTGAATGAGGTACAACCGCTGTTCGAGTCCGCCGGAGGAACCCGGCCCCGCTTCCTTGTAGAGGAGCGCTTCCTGTTCCTGTTGAACCATCAGCGTACCGCGGCTGCCGAAGACGGTCTCGCCGTATGGTTCCATGCGGTTGGTGTTGATCGACGAGTACGTCACGATCACGACGTCGTCGTTGTCCTCGTGATAATGCGGCCCCGGAAATTCGAACGTCACGTAGACGTGGTCGTCGATTTCCCGCGTATCGTTCTGCTTGTCGGGAGAACCGACCCCCTTCACGCCGTAAAAATTCTTGCCGCCGTATCCCTGCACGGCGATCGGATGCACTTTGCCGAGGAAAATGCTGCACGCGTCGAGCTGATGGCTGCCGAGTTCGGCCATCAGTCCCCCGCCCGTCTTGTTGTACAACCGCCAGTTGATAAGCTGCTCGACCGAATCGAAGCCGTACTCGGTGACCGTTTTTTCGAGAGCCTTGCGATCTTCGGCGGGAACGGACTTATTCCAACTGTCGCGATCGGGGAAACTGTTGTTGCGGTGCCAGCAGGCGCGAATGAACTTGATGTCGCCGAGCAGCCCGTTGGAAATCAAATCGTTGCAGTTGTCGTAGAGCACGCTGTAATGGCGTTGATGTCCGACCGCCAAGAGCAGATTTTTGTCGCGGGCGACATTGATCATTTCCTTGCACTGCGAAACATTGTGGGCCATCAGCTTTTCGGTGAGGACGTGTTTGCCGGCGTTCAGCGCTTCGATGGCGATCGGTGCATGCTGGTTGAGCGGCACGGCGATGACGACCGCTTCGATCTCGGGGTCGGCGAGCAATTCCTTGTGCGAATGGTAGCGCTTGATGCTCTTTACTCTTTCGCGGCCGAGCTTTTCGATCAAGCCGACGCGATCGGTATTGCCGTCACCATGAAAGGCCCGCTCGAGATTCGTGGGACGAATATCGGCGACGGCGACGATATCCATGTACGCCGGCGGATGCTGCGTGAGCAACACGCTCCCTTCGTCGCCGGTGCCGATGAATCCGGTTTTCACCGGATTTCCCTGCAATTGGGAGTAGCCGAAATATGCGGCTCCTAACGTCGGAACCGCCGCGGCCATCCCCTTGAGAAACGATCGCCGCGAATGGCCGACCGCTTCGTTGAAATTATCTTTACCGATTTGCCGTTGCACGGGCGTCAGATTCATCGTCGTTCTCCTTCGTTTCGCGGCCATGGGGCCGGCAATTCGTCTATCAAGGCCGCGGCCCTGGAAATATTTTAGCGCGACCGTCCGAAGAGCGCGTCCATGCCGAACCATTTGCCGGTCGGAATCATCGCGAGAAACAGCAATACCAGAACCTCGATCAAATGCTGATTGATGATGAAGGCGTGTTGCGGCCCGGGAGGTTGCGGGACGCCCGGCCACGGAGGCATCGCCAGATAGAACATCGTCAGCATCACCGCCGCCGCGAAGGCACTGAGCCGCGAGAACAACCCCGCGATCAGCAATCCGCCGAGAATCACCAGTCCCCACATCGTCGATGCGTCGACGAAACGAAGCCGCGTCCACGGCTCGGGAACCGCACCGCGGGCGAGTTGTTCGGGAGTGAGCAACTGCTCGGCGTCACGCTGCATTTGTTTGGTCAGCGCCTTGATCGGTCCGACGAGTTTTGCCCGGAGCTGCTGCAAATCGGTTCCCATTTTGTCGAGATGATCGTATTGAAAATCCTGCTCGGCATGCGCGAGAGCCGACTCGTACCGTTTGATCTTCTCGGGATATAACTCGAATGCTTCCTGCCGGTAAAGCTGAATGCTGCCGAAATTCGACGAGAGATTTTCGATCCGCGTGTCGAGGGCCGGCTCGTCGTCCTTCGATGCGGTCCGCTTGAGGGCGACGGTCAGTTGATCTTTGTAACTGAGCCGCGACGAAAGCTGATACAGCCGCGTGACCGCCGCGTGAAACTCCCTCGCGTGTTCGTTTTCGGTTTTTTCGTCGTCGGCGGGTTCCGCCTTCACTTCGACCAGTTTCAGCAGTGTTTCGCGTTCTCGCGGCGTGAGATGCAGTTCGCCGTTGACGACGAGCAGCTTGCGCTTGGTATCGAAATGCACGACCTCCGATAAGCTCTTGGGGATTGTGACACCCGCGGGCATCTGATTCAGTTTCGCCGTGAATTCCTTCGGGCCGTTCACGAGCAGATCGAGTTTTTTAAGCTGGTCTTCGGTCAGATCGGGGTGATGGGCTTTGAAGCGGGCGAGCCAGTCGTCCCAGCGCGCGACCATGAGGTCGTAGTCGAGCCAGCCGGTTTCGTCGGGATCGCCGGTCATTTCGCGGAACGATTGCCGCAACGGCCCCTGGCTGTTGCGGAGGTAGCCCGCCGACGTCCACGGATCGGCCGTCGACGTCGTGTGGACCTTCCACAGGCCTTCGTACATCAGGTGCCACCCGATCGACATGCGAATGACGATCAGCCAGAAGACGGCCCATCCGCCGATGAATTTATAATTGCTCACCGAAATACGTCCTTCTCTGCGCCTCAAAAACGCCGATTTTCACGGCATGTCGCGTGAAATCTCATGCTGTTATTCTATTGTCTAAGTCGAGACGAGCCAATGTCCAGCCGGATCTCTCATCAGTGGATTTGAAAAGGATTTGCCGGCGGGGAGCGAATGCGGCGAACTCAGCGGGGAAATCAATCGGCAATATCGGTGTCGTGGTGAAAGAACAGATTCTCCGGCGGGATGTTGCAGAGGATCGGCGTCAGCTTTCGGCCTTGTTCCGGTGGAGGAGTCAAAATCGCACCCACCTCACGATGATTATCGCAGTATCGCCGTGCCTTTTCGACCCCCATCACAAAAAAAGCGGTGGAAAGGGTGTCGGCGAGTTCGGCGGTCGGAGCGAAAACCGTGACCGAGAGTTGACCTTCAACCGGCCAGCCGGTCAGCGGATTGACGATATGATTATAACGGTTTCCCTGAATGCGATAGAACTGCACCCCCGAGCCGCTCGTGGCCATCGCCTGGTTGTGGAGCAGAATCGTCGCCCATGACTCCCGGGGAAACAGCGGATTTCGCAGTCCGATCGGCCAGCCTCGATGACCGGCATGATGGCCGCGGCCGAGGATGCTGCTGTGCCCGCCGTGGATCAGCCAATCGGCGACGCCCCCTGCGGTCAGCACGGCCCCTGCCCGATCGACGGCGTAGCCCTTGCCGTTGGCGCCGAAATTCAATTCGACGCCGTCGCGATCGAACGCGACTGTTAATCGCGCCTCATTGAGTTGCACGTGTTGCATGCCGATCAGCGAGCGGACGGCGGCGACGTCATCGTCCGTGGGGAGCCGGTGTTCTTCCTGGCCACGCCGCCAGAGCCGAAGCAGCGGACCGATGGTGGGATCGAACGCCCCATCCAGTTCAAAGGCGAGATCGCGAGAGCGAGCGAGCAAGTCGAACAGATTCTGTGTCACCGCAACGGGAGCGTGTGCGGCCCGGCGGTTCAGCCGGGTGACTTCGGAACCGCCGCGATAGACGCTGAGTTGATCTTCGAGTTCCCCGACGAGATTAAGAGCATCCGAGGCGGCTCCCAGCCCGGAATCGCGGCCGGGATTGAGAATCACGGTGAAATCGCAGGCCATGACCCGCGCTCCGAGGCGGAGGGTGTCGCCGGCGGCGGGAACGATTCTCGCCGATCCTGCAGCGACGTCGCCGGTCGGCCGACTTTGCGATTCCGACGCATCGCTTCCCGTGCCGTCAGGAAGCACCCGCGTCAAGAAATCCCGTCGATTGGTGGGGGAGTCGTTCGTCATCACACGTTCAAAATCGCTTCGCCGTCGCGTCGTCAGACATCGGAAAAATCGTTGACGTAAGGGATCGCGGCGGCTTTTTCCTGAATGGCGTCGACCCCTTCCAGCAGCCGGCTGAGAGAGTCGAATTCGCCCGAGAGGAGCGCCTGCCGGGCGTTGTCGCTCATGGCGCACGGAATTTTCTTTTCACCGTAGCGCACTTGCAGTTCTTTCAGGTCGACGGTCACCGTCTGTATCGAATTCTGTTTGATCGATTCCGCCAGCGTTTCGAGCACCGCACGTTCCACGCTGACGCAGGGAATGCCGAGCGACGTGCAGTTCCCGAAGAAAATCTCGGCGAACGATTCGGCAACGATGGCCTGAATTCCCCAGCGCAAGAGCGATTGCGGCGCATGTTCGCGGGACGACCCGCACCCGAAATTCCGCCCCGCGACGAGAATGGATGCCCCCTTGAAGCGGGGGTCGTCGAACGGATGATTCGGATTCTGCTTGCGGTCGTCTTCGAACGCATGTTCGCCCAGCCCGTCAAACGTCACGCACCGCAAATACCGCGCGGGAATGATGCGGTCGGTATCGATGTCATCGAGCAGCAAGGGAATGCCGCGGCCTTCCACTATTTCCACGTTTGCCATGATGTCTGTCCTTCAAAGCCAGCTTATTCAAATTGTGTAACACTTTATTCGCAGGACACTTTGCGGGGGGGGGATAAACCCCGCCGCTCAAAATTGTATGCTTAATTTGTCGAGAGGGGAAACCATTGTTGCAGGCAGTTTTTCAATCTCAAGAACGTGCGATCGGTGCAGCGCTGTAAGCCGACGGTTTCCGCCAGTTTTCGGAAGAGCGACGCCGAGAGTGGTTTTTTCACATGCTTGAGGGCATGGCGGAATGCCTCTTTCGGTCGCGCCGGCTTGGCCTCTTTCTGGGTGAGAAAGCTTTCATCGATCAGCCAGTCTCGTAGCGATGGAATCCGATTTCCCCATCCGCATATCTGATCGACCTCGGTAGAATCGCTCCAAATCCAGATTTCCAATTCGGGATCGAGTACGATGGTTGCCGCTCGCTGATCCCAGCCGTTTGCCGCCAATTTCTGATCGATCTGTCTTTCGATTTCTTCAGACGGTTTTGCTTCTCGTCCGGAACCTTCATGATCGAACATGAGGATCGCATGTGAATAAAGGGCTTTGAAGTTACCAAGAAATTCGACACCCTGTGCTCTACAACCCGCGTCTCGATCCTGGTGCCGTTTTATCTCAAATGAAATCTTACGAATGTTTAACGCTTGATGGCGATTTAAAATCCCCTTCACAGTCTCTTCCATATCGAGATCGGCGACCAGAACAATGAGATCTTTCGGCTCGGACATTTCGGTCATCCCAAGACTCCGGCGGCGAATAAGTCCCCAAGGCTGGTCTCGTGCTGCCAATGGAGCAATGCCGGGTGTTGATCGCCCGAGACGATGTTGGTCGCCCCCTCTTCGTCTTTGGTGAAACAGAGTATGTCTTTGGGATTCGTCATACTCAAGATCACCGGCGAGTGCGTCGCCAACAGTATCTGGGCTCCATAGACGTTGGAGAGCGACTGAAACATCGTCTCGACGGCTTTGGGATGGATGCCGTTCTCTGGTTCTTCGATCAGGTAAATTCCCTCAAGGTTCGGCAAATAGGCCAACAACGTTAATGCGAGCAATCGCAGCGTGCCGTCGGAGACTGTCCACGAGGGAACTTCGATCCCACCCTGATACTGCAACATCAGATAACGGTGCTTGTCGTCCGGTCGTTCGACCGTTCGAATCCCCTCCAGATCCGGCAGCGCCGTCTTTAAGTGATCGATCCAATCGCGGAATGCCTCGGGTGTCTTTCGCACGAATTCTTCAATCGTCCAGGGTAGATTTGAGCCGTCGGACTGGTACGAATTTCCTTTTCCTGGGGGACTCGCCATTCGCATCGCGATGCTGTCCAGAACAATTCGGTGAATGTTGGTTCGAAGCAAATTCTTGAACCAAATTCCCGCGGAGAATCTGCTTTCGTCTTCCGCCATGTTCGCAAGCGCCGACTTCACCCGAGGGAGATGAAACGAATGACCGACACAAAAATCGGATGTCTCGATGTTGTAGTCGGTTTTCTGATCACGTCTCTCGATGATGGTCGGTGCGTACGTGTCGTAATTTCGCAAACGCACCGGAATCGGTTCTGCTTGAATCACCGAGTCAAGCAACGGAAAATACAATCGTTCGAATTCGATGGAATTCTCCGAACTATCTTCATCGGTACGAAATCGCAAGTGATACGAAAGCGTCCGGTAATCCGTTATCCTGTGGCTCGCCGATTGCTTTTCCGCAATCGCCTTAGAAATTGATAAAGGAAGCTGACTCTCGATCAACAGCTCAAACGATCTCCCCTTCCGCCCAAATACCTGATCCTGAAAATTCGGCGACCGCTCTTCCAACGCTGCATCTAAGCCATCACTCACGACGCGCCCGATGAAGGCCACCACGTCCAGAAACGTCGTCTTTCCGCTGGCGTTCGGCCCCACCAGCACGTGGAATCGATCCAACGGCTGGCTGATGTACCGCAGGCAGCGAAAATTGAGGGCTTCGATTCGTGTGATCATGAAAACGCCGTTTTCTTCGAATGAACAACCTTCACAACATCTCCCGCACGTCCGTCACGCTCCCTTTAATCGCGGCGGCAGCGACCATCGCGGGGCTCATCAGAAGGGTGCGGCCGGTCGGGCTTCCCTGGCGGCCTTTGAAGTTGCGGTTGCTCGATGAGGCGCAAATCTCGCGGCCCGTCAACTTATCGGGGTTCATCGCCAGGCACATCGAGCAGCCGGCTTCACGCCATTCGAAGCCGGCGTCGGTGAAGATTTTGTCGAGCCCCTCGGCCATCGCCTGGTCGCGAACGGTTTGCGAACCGGGAACGACAAGCCCCTTCACCTGCGGCGAAATCTTTCGACCTTTGACGACGCGGGCCGCTTCGCGCAAGTCGGTCATTCGCGAGTTCGTGCACGAACCGATAAAGGCCACGTCGATCTTCAGGCCTTTGATCGGCTGATGCTCGGCGAGTCCCATGAATTCGAAGGCCTCACTGACGAGAAACTGTTGTTCTTTAGGGTAATCGGTGATCGCCGGGAGGACTTCGGAGACGCCGACAGACTGGGCCGGCGTGATGCCCCACGTCACCGTTGGTTCGATCTCCTCGGCGTTGAAGACGACAACGTCGTCGTATTCCGCATCGGGACCGGAGGCGAGGCTGAGCCACCATTTGGCGGCTCGGTCGAAGGCTTCTCCCTGCGGTGCATGAGGCCTGCCGCGGAGATAGTCGACCGTCGTCTGATCGGGATTGATGTAACCGCAGCGGGCTCCCCCTTCGATGCTCATGTTACAGACGGTCATCCGTTCGTCCATGTTCATGCGGTCGAACGTGGTTCCGGCGTATTCGTAGGCGTAGCCGACGCCCCCTTGCACGCCGAGTCGCCGAATCACGTGCAGTGTGACGTCCTTCGCGTAGACCCCGGGTCGCAGTTCGCCGTTGACCTCGATTTTGCGGACTTTCGGCCGCGTCATCGCCAGCGTCTGTGTCGCCAGCACATAGGCGACCTGGCTGGTGCCGATGCCCAAAGCGATGCTGCCGAACGCGCCGTGCGTGCTGGTGTGACTGTCGCCGCAGACGATCGTCATGCCGGGCTGCGTCAGACCTTGTTCGGGGCCGATGACGTGTACGATGCCCTGGCGTTTATCCTTCAAATCGAGCAGCGGGATCCCGAACTCACGGCAATTCTTCTCGATCGCCGACATCATTTCCTCTGCGAGGTCATCGCGAAACGGCCGGGCCTGACTATCTGTGGGAATAATATGGTCGACGGTGGCCCAGGTGCGATCGGGGTACAGGACTTTCAGTCCGCGGTCGCGAAGCATCGAAAATGCTTGCGGACTGGTCACTTCGTGAACCAGGTGCAAACCGATGAACAGTTGCGTTTCTCCTGAAGGGAGCGTGCGGACGGTATGGAGATCCCATACCTTATTGAACAGGTTCTGCGATTTGATGGTCATAAATCGATTTTCTTCCCCTCTGGTACGGTCGTCAAAAATCGCTGGTGTCCTCATTTGGAAGACGCTTCGGGTGGCACGTCCCTGAGGCTTTGCGAAGGGCGTGGTTCTGCCTATCCATCGACACGCCCGTCGAAGACTCCGGGACGTGCCACCCAAATTAGGACACCATCCAAAAATCGCTCTGCATCAAGCCGATCTGCAAGAACGATCTTCAATTCTAGCGGCAGCACTCGGCCGCGTGCAGTCTTGGATAGGGAATTTCCGGAAAGGAATGTTGGTTTGAAGATCTGGATGTGGAAAAGTCGGGCCCGGCGTGTGGCGATAACGGAGTCGGCCGCGTTCGAGAGAATCGGGGAGTATTCCTTGCAGGGCGTGTTACAAGGTCATGGTGCAACGTCACTTAAACGAGTCTCCTCCGTCTCGGTTCGGTTCTTCGGTCACGATCGCAGCGGTCGTGCCATGCCCTCTGGTCCGGGTTTCGCGAAAATTCGTCGAGATACATTGTCAAGTGCGCAGGCAGTCTCTAAAATGAGCGACTTCGACTCAACATCTTGCGGTCACAAATGTTACCATTGACACATACGACGAGTAAACCGTGTTTGAAAACCTGACGAGCAGCTTGAAAAATGCGCTGAGCGTAATCGGTCGCGGTACGCTGACCGAAGCCAACATTCGCGAGGGGTTGGGCGCGGTCCGTCAGGCCTTGCTGGAAGCCGACGTCAATTACGACGTCGCCCGGCAGTTCATCGAAAAAGTGACCGACGAGGCGGTTGGCGAAAAAGTCCTCAAATCCGTCCGGCCCGAACAGCAGATCGTCGGCATCGTCCATCAGGAACTTATCAACCTGATGGGGCCGGTCGATCACAGCCTGCATCTCCGCCGCGACGGCGTCACCGTGCTGATGATGTGCGGCTTGCAGGGAAGCGGTAAAACGACGACCTGCGGTAAACTCGCCCGCATGTTGAAAGAACAGGGCAAAAAGCCGATGCTGGTCGCCGCCGACTTGCAGCGTCCCGCCGCCATCGATCAGTTGCGCGTCATCGGCGAGCAGATCGGCGTGCCGGTTCACACCGAAAACCCGCAAGGGAACACCGCCCTCAAAGTCTGTCAGAACGGGTTGAAAGCCGCGAAAGCCGCGGGAAAAATCGATGTTCTGATTCTCGATACCGCTGGCCGATTGCACGTCGACACGCAATTGATGCAGGAACTCGAGCAGATCGACACCAAGTTGCAGCCCGATCAGATTTTGTTCGTCTGCGACGCCATGACCGGTCAGGACGCCGTCAACAGCGCCAAAGCGTTCAACGAGGCCCTCGAACTCGATGGCGTCATCCTCACGAAACTCGACGGCGATACCCGCGGCGGAGCGGCCCTCAGCGTGAAGGCGGTCACGGGCGTGCCGATTAAATATATCGGCGTGGGGGAACAACTCGATCGGCTGGAAACCTTCCATCCCGAGCGAATGGCCGGCCGAATTCTGGGGATGGGCGACGTCGTTTCGCTGGTCGAGCGGGCTCAGCAGCAGCTCGACGCCGACGAAATGGCCCTGCAGCAGGAGAAGCTGAAAAAGGGCAAATTCACGCTCGACGACTTCAAAAATCAGATGGGGCAGATCCGCAAGCTCGGTCCCATCAAGGAAATCATGAAAATGATTCCGGGGATGGGATCGCTCGTCGATTCCAATCCCGATATGGACGCCGAAGCGGACATGGGGCGGATCGACGCCATTCTCAGTTCGATGACGCCCGGCGAACGGGAAACCCCGGAACTCATCGACCGCAGCCGCCGTCATCGCATCGCGCGGGGGAGCGGGACCGATCCCGCCGAAGTCAACAAGCTGCTTAAAGACTTCCAAAATATGTCCGGAATGATGCAGCGGATGGCAAATCTCGGTATGCGCGACCGCCTGCGGGCCGTTCGCGAACTCGCCGACGGCGGCATGTTGAACCCTAACGCCGAGATCCACAAACACAAAGAACGCAGTAAACGGGGGGGGGGCGACCCGATCAAAATGAGGGAAGAAAAGAAGAAAAAGCGGAAGGAAGCGGCGAAACAACGCAAAAAAAATCGCCGTTGATATCCCGCCGATGAATGACAAACGATTGTCGATGCGATAGAATCGACGGAATTCCACAACGGAAAAAATTCAGGAATTAAGTGTTCACGGCCAGCCGTGATGCGAAATAGAACGACGTCCAAAAAACTCTGCGAATGGTTTGTAAGGAGAATCGAGTGGCAGTTCGGATACGAATGAAACGCATGGGACGCAAACATCGTCCCTTCTATCGGGTCTGTGTGATCGATGGCCAGAAGGCACGCGAAGGCCGCGCCATCGAAGAGGTCGGCACGTACGATCCGATGGTGCACGACAAGTCGCAGCGGGTGAAGCTGAACCTCGAACGGATCGAGTATTGGATTTCCGTCGGCGCGCAGCCGAGCCACAACGTCGCCACGATGATCAAGAAAGTGAAGACCGGACGGTTCGGCGCCGCGACCGCTCCTCCGCCAATGCAGGAACCGAAACCGATTCCCGTGGCGCAAGAATCATCGGGTGCGGAAGAAACCGAAAATGCCGAAGCGACTGCGGCGGAATAAGTTCGGGTCGTGTTCGATCCGTTTCACGTAATGATCCTGATGCAACTGGTTGTATTAGAGTCTCTTAATGGCATTTCAACTTCGATGCGATTTGACATCGTTACCCTGTTTCCGCAGATCTTTCATAGTTATCTGCAGCAAAGTCTGTTGAAACTGGCGATTCAGCGGGATTTGGTTCGGGTCCGCTTGTGGGACTTCCGGCTCTGGTCGAAGGAAAGATTGCAGAAGGTCGACGACAAGCCGTTCGGCGGCGGACCGGGGATGTTGATCGGCTGCCCCGCGGTTTACGACTGCGTCGAAGCGGCTCAAGCCGATGATCCCGAACCGGCTCAACTGGTGATGTTGACGCCGCAAGGGCGGCGGTGGAATCAGAATCTGGTCAAAGAATTTGCACGGCGGCATTCACGCCTCATGCTGCTGTGCGGCAGGTATGAAGGATTTGACGAACGAATTCGTGTCGGACTCAAACCGCTGGAAATCTCGATCGGAGATTTCATCACTAACGGCGGAGAAATCCCCGCGATGGCGATGATCGACTCGATCATCCGGCTCGTCCCCGGCGTGTTGGGCGATGAAGCGAGCCATCAGGAAGATACATTTTCGCAGAACGATTTTTGGGAATACCCGCAGTACACGCGGCCTCGCGAATTTCGAGGGATGACCGTCCCCGACGTACTCCTCGGCGGAGACCATGCCGCCATTCAACGTTGGAGAGAACAACAGAGTCTGCTACGATCGCGGGAAAGAAACGAACACGGCGAGTAAGCATCGCCCGTTTACGACATACGGGAATTTACGAATCACAGTCAAGGAAATGGAACAATGGCCGATTTACTGAAACTTACCGAGGCATCCAGCTTGCGGGAAAATCCGCTGGAATTCGAGATCGGCGACACCGTCGACGTCCATACGCGAATTCTCGAAGGAGACAAGGAACGCATCCAGGTCTTTACGGGGATTATCATCGCCCGGCGCGGCGCCGGCACCCGGGAAAATTTCACGGTCCGCCGCATTGTCGCCGGTGAAGGCGTCGAGCGGACGTTTCCCGTCAACAGTCCGAAAATCGCCAAACTGGTCGTCAAACGCCACGGCCGCGTCCGTCGGGCGAAACTCTTTTATCTGCGCGACCGCGTCGGTAAAGCCACCCGCCTGACCGAACGCCGCGAGCGCAGGCAGGAAGACTAAGAAATCCTAACACAACCTCCGTGCGTAGCGTTTTTCCGATGTATTTGAGGCATTTTTAACAGGCACAACCGGGTTGTGTCAGAGTCTCTCATTTCATTTGACACAACCTCGATGCGGCGTGACGTGCGGCGAAAGCGCGGGACGTTTTAGCGGGCGCAACGGGTTGTGTGTTCGTCCTTTCTCGGTTCGGGAAAGTTGAGCCGATGAAACAATGGCTGCGTAAGCTCCTGGGAAATGACGGGGAGCAGTACGCAGCCAATTTTTTGAAAAAGCTCGGTTATCGGATTATCGCCAAACAGGCGCGTACGCATTTCGGCGAGATCGACCTGGTCGCGCTGGATGGCGACGTGCTGGTGTTCGTGGAAGTCAAAACCCGCCGCACCAACCGTGCGGGGATGCCGGAAGAGGCAGTGACCGATGCCAAGCGGAACCATCTGACGCGAGCGGCCCTGGCCTGGCTCAAGCAGCATCAGTCGCTCGATCGCCGCAGTCGTTTCGATGTGATCTCGCTCCTCTGGCAGGAAGACAGCCAGCCGCCGGAAATCCGTCACTTGATGAATGCGTTCCCGCCCACGGGTTCGGACAACATGTACGCTTAAAGTCGGAGTACCGCCTTTAGAGACTCTAACATAACCGGTTGTGCTTCTCGAAAACGCCTGAACGTATGCAATAAATCGTGAGGCACAGAGGTTATGTTAGGATTTCTTAATCTGATCAGAGCAGGCTAAAGCCTGTACTCCGACAAAAAATCAATTCCTCGTTCAATCGCTCAAATGGATTCGTGATGAAAATCGGCCTGGTGGGTTATCAAGGCGGCGGCAAGAGTTCGCTTTTTCAATTATTGACGGGTCTGGCGCCCGACCCGAGCAAAGTCCATTCCGGGCAGGTCGGCATGGCGACCATTCACGACGACCGTTTCGACGGGCTCGTCAAACTGTTCAATCCGAAAAAAATCACGCCGGCCAAGATCGAACTGTTCGATACGCCGGGTCTCAGCCGCAGCCAGCAAGAAGGGAACGCCCAGAAGCTCGGCATCATCCGCGAATCGGCGGTGCTCGTGCAGGTGATCGGCCTATTTACCGGCGTCGACCCGGTTTCCGAAGCGACCGCCTTTCAGGACGACATCATTCTCGCCGATTTGCAAGCCGTAGAAAACCGTCTCGAACGCCTGAAGAAAGACATCGCCCGCGCCCGCCCCGACCGCGCCGAACTGCAGAAAGAATTCGACGCCCTCGAACCGATTGCCGCCCGGCTGAATGCGGGGGAACTCCTCCGCGATCTGAAGTTCACTGAAATCCAGGAAAAAGCGTGTCAGTCGTTTCAACTGTTGGCGCGCAAACCTCGGCTCATCGTTCTCAACACGTCCGATTCGCAGGTGGACCCCGCCATTCTGGAAAAAGTCACCGCGCTGGGAGACCGCGTCGTCGCCGGGCCGGTCGGTCTCGAACTCGAGGTCGCCTCGCTTCCCGAGGCCGATCGCGAAGAGTTCGCCGCCGCGATGGGACTGACCGATTCGAGCAAGGCTCTCTTGCTCAAGTCGATCTTTGAAATCACCGATTTGATCACGTTTTTCACCAGCGACGAAAAGGAAGTGCATGCGTGGCTGCTCACGCGGGGTTCGACCGCGCTCGAAGCCGCCGGTTCGATTCACACCGATCTGGCCCGCGGATTCATCCGGGCGGAAATCATGTCGGTCGCCGACTTGCTGCGGCTGGGATCGGAACGCGAAGTCAAAGCCGCCGGCCTGCATCACGTCCAAGGTAAAGAGTACATCATGCAGGACGGCGACGAAATCGTCGTCCGCTTCAGTGTATAATGCCATTGTAGGAGTACAGGCTTCAGCCTGCTGCCTTTGAATTTTGACATTTGTCATTGAACATGTTGAGGGTGCAGCCTTCGGCTGCCGGCAGGCTAAAGCCTGTACTCCAACAGATGAGACGGTTCACATCATGCCCGAATTTCAACTCGTCAGCGATTATGCACCGGCGGGAGATCAGCCGCAGGCGATTGCTGCGCTGGTGAACGGTCTGAAGGCCGACCGCCGCGATCAAGTGCTGCTCGGCGTGACCGGATCGGGCAAGACCTTCACGATGGCCAACATCATCGCGCAGATGAACCGGCCCACGCTCGTCCTCTCGCACAACAAAACGCTGGCGGCTCAGTTGTACGGCGAGTTCCGCGAGTTTTTTCCGCACAACGCCGTCGCGTATTTCGTCAGCTATTACGACTACTATCAACCCGAGGCGTACATTCCGCAGCGCGACATCTACATCGAAAAAGACGCCTCGATTAACGACGAGATCGATCGCCTGCGGCTGATGGCGACGAGCGCACTCGTCAGCCGGCGCGACGTGGTCGTCGTGGCCAGCGTCAGTTGCATTTATGGGTTGGGCTCTCCCAAAGATTATCTCGAAATGATGGTGCCGCTGTTCATCGGCACCGAAATCGATCGCAACGAACTGCTGCTCAAGCTGATCGACATTCAATACGAACGCAACGACGTCGAACTGGCACGAGCCCGGTTTCGCGTGCGCGGCGACGTGATCGAATGCTGGCCGGCGTACGAAGAATTCGCCTATCGCATCGAAATGTGGGGCGATGAAGTCGAGAAACTCTCGATCATCAATCCGGTCAGCGGCGAAATGATCAAACCGGTCACCGAAGCGTACATCTACCCGGCCAAACATTTCGTGCTTCCCGCCGAGCGGATCGAATCGTCCCTCGTGGAAATTCAGGCCGAACTCGAACAGCAGCTCGAAGTGTTTCGCCGCGAGGGAAAACTGCTCGAAGCGCAGCGGCTGAGTGCACGGACGCGGTACGACATGGAACTGATGCGCGAAACCGGCTTTTGCCCCGGCATCGAGAATTACAGCCGGGCGTTGTCGGCCCGCAAGCCGGGCGAGCCGCCGTATACGCTGCTCGACTTCTTCCCCGACGATTTCCTGTTGTTTGTCGACGAGTCGCACGCGACGATTCCGCAAATTCGGGCGATGCATGCGGGGGATCATTCGCGGAAGAAAACGCTCGTCGAGCACGGTTTTCGACTGCCGATGGCGATGGACAACCGGCCGCTGAAATTCGACGAATGGAACACGCGGCGGAAGCAGACGGTGTTCGTCTCGGCGACGCCCGCCGACTGGGAGCTCGATCAGTCCGGCGGCGAAATCGTCGAACAAGTCATCCGCCCGACGGGACTGGTCGATCCCGAGATTCACGTCGTCTCGGCGCGCGGACAGGTGCCGCATCTGATCGAACAGATTCGCGAGCGTGCCGAAAAGCAGGAACGCGTGTTAGTCACCACGCTGACCAAACGCCTGTCGGAAGATTTGACAAATTATCTGCTGGAAGAGGGCGTCCGCTGCCGCTGGCTGCATTCCGAACTCGATGCGTTCGAGCGGGTGGAGATTTTGCGCGAGCTGCGCGAACATCAATTCGATGCGCTCATCGGCGTGAACCTGCTGCGCGAAGGGCTCGATCTTCCCGAAGTTTCGCTTGTGGCGATTCTCGACGCCGATAAAGAAGGCTTTCTCCGCAGCGAGACCAGTTTGATTCAAACCATCGGACGCTCGGCTCGAAACGTGAATGCCAAGGTCATTCTCTACGCCGACCGGGTGACGGAGAGCATGCAGCGGGCCATCGATGAAACGAATCGTCGTCGCAAGCTGCAGGAGGAATACAATCACCGTCACGGTATCACGCCGGAAACGATTCGCAAGGCGATCCGCCGAGGAATCGAAGAAGAAATTCGGGCGCGACAACTCGTGCAGGAAGCGGGAGGGTTCACGGATGAGGAGCAGGCGGTCTCGGCCGATTTCATCGCGGAACTCGAACAGGAAATGCTCGTCGCCGCCGAGGATTTGAACTTCGAACGAGCCGCCCAGTTGCGCGACCGCATCGTTCAGTTGAAACAGCAGATCGGCAAACCGATGCCGACGGAATCGTCGAGGGCCGGAACGAAAAAACTCGATCGCCGACGGGGCCGAAAAGGGCGCCGCGGTTCGGGAGGTTCACCGGGCCGGCGGATTCCGAAACCCGAAAGGCCGTGACATGATCTGGAAGAAGAAATTCACCACAGAGGCGCGGAGATTGATGGGGAGATCGGGTGATGGGGTGATAGGGAGTCAAAAAATCGATCCATCATATCTCCCGATCCCCCCATCTCCCGATCTCCCCATCAGTCTTCATCATATGGCCGTAATTTAACACTCGATCTCATCACGATTCGACGAAGGAACTCTGCATGTCCGCCAAAACGTTGCCATTTTCGCTGGAACAGTTACGTACGACTTTGTATTCGGCCGTCGTTTCGGATGCCCTCGATGGGTTGGGTTTTCGTCATCAGTCGCCGCGCGTCGAATTGCGGCCGATGACGGTGACCGGTGTGTTGATCGGCCGGTGCAAGACGACGTTATGGGCGAACATGGCCCATGAAGACCCGCGGCCGTACGAACTCGAACTGAAGGCGGTCGATGATTGCCGCCCGGATGACGTGATGATCGCCGCCGCCGGCGGATCGCAGTACTCGGGCATCTGGGGCGAACTTCTTTCGACCGCCGCCAAGAACAGCGGTTGCGTCGGTGTAATTTGCGATGGAGCCGTGCGCGACGTCACCAAAATGCGCGAGATGGGGTTCTCGGTGTATGCTCGCAGCACCTGCGTCTACGACAGCTTGCACCGGCAACGGGTGATCGACGTCGACGTGCCGGTCGAAATCGACGGCGTGCGATTCTGTCCGGGAGATCTCGTCATCGCCGACGAAGACGGCGTGGTGGTCGTGCCGCAAGCCGTCGAAGCCGAGGCGATTCAAAAGGCGTGGGACAAAGTGCACGCCGAGAACCGCACGCGAGACGCGATCCGCGACGGCATGAAAGCGACCGTGGCGTATGAGACGTTTGGGGTTCTCTAAGAGGCTATCCGGAAAGTTGGCTCGGACACAATTCGTGGTATCGAGGCGGTGCAATGGGCACAACATCTCGTAGGACTGCCAACATTTCCGGATAGATTCTAAGCCCGAATGTCGAAATCCGAATGTCGAATCAATGACGAAGCCCGAAGCCCGAATGCGAATTTACAACATTGTCTGCCCAGGAACGTCCTATTCCACGTTTCGTCATTTGGACATTCGACATTCGGATTTGATTCGTCATTTGTGCTTCGACATTCGTCATTTGCGAATCCCTCCGCCTTCATCCTTTGATTTCACGGATCGCCTGCTTCGAATGCTGTCGTTCCAGCGCCAGGTCGCGTTCGGGCTGCGTTTGCTGGTAGACATAATGCAGCAACCGACGCTGCGCATCGCTGAGCGCCTGGTCGCGGCGCTGCATGGCGATCGACACCGTATGCAGTGCGGCGGGGAAGTTGAGGCGGTCGTCGAGTTCGCCGTGCCAGATGCGGCCGAACGAGGGGATGTGTTTGGGGAGCAATCCGCCGCTGGGAAGGATCATGCACATCACACCGATGGATGAGCCGGTGTTGAACAGGCTCCCGAGCCCGGTCTTCGTGTGATCGCCGATAAAACAGCCGACTTTTTTCAGTCCGGTTTCGATGAGTTCCCCCTGAATGGGAACTTTCACCGTCGAATAGTCGGTCTTTAAATCGCTGTTCGTGCTGAGCGCCCCGAGATTAACCCAGGGACAGACGTAACTGTGCCCCAGAAAGCCGTCGTGGTATTTGTTGACGTAGGCGTGCAGAATCGATGCTTCCACTTCGCCCCCCACGCGGCAATGCGGGCCGATGGTCGTGCCGCCGCGAAGATTCGCACGGAAAATTTTCGCCGCGTGGCCGATGTGACAGGGCCCTTCGATCCGCGTGAACGATTGCACGACGGCGCCGTCGTCGATCGAGACGGGACCATGGCGGGCATCAATGACGACGAACGGTTCAACGCTCGCCGAAGGCGAAATCCAGACTTGATCGGCGGAACCGAGCACCGCGACCTGCGCGGGACATTCCATCAACCGGGGGCTGGCTTGTTTGACGCGAAAATCGATGAGCAGTTGCGAAGAGTTGGCATCGACGAGATCCCAGGGATGCTCGATGATGCGGCCCTGCGCCCGGCGGGCTTTCCGCGAGCGGACCATGCTCCACAGCCGTTCTTCGCCTCCCTCCTGAATCAGCGTTTTCGCGTCCTGCGGGGCGAGCGTCAGATACACGAGCGTGTCGTCGATGACCCCCGCTTCGTCGGCATCGAGATTTCGCAGATGATGAACTTCGGAGGCCGTCGGTAACCAGCGGCCGTTAAGCAGCAACAGCGGCGTGCGTCCATCGCCCGTAAAATCGTTGACGGAAACCAGCGGGTATGTCTCGCGGTAGGTATCAACGAGATGTTCGCGGATGAAGACCGACCATTCGTCGATGCCGAGCTGGCGAATCATCCGCTCTCGCAGCGAGCACGAGCCGCACACCAGTTCGAACACCGGCCTCAAGAGCGAGAGGGGCGCCAGTTGGTGGGATTTATCGTCCTCGAAAAAGCCAACTCGAAACATGTCTGCCTACCCTGTTTCAGGTGGGATGGAAACTCGCGCTTCCTCTTCCGCGGAGTCGTTCTTCGAGATGGTTTGAGGGATGCCGGGCGGTCAAACAGACCATCTCCCCTGTCGGCGCACGTCCCGATTCGCCGATGAGAGAACCGAACCGGGTCGGAACTATACAACAGCATGCCAAATGAGAACAGAGCATTTTCCCGATTCCTCGGCTAATGGGTGCACGTCAGCTTTTGCGCGCAGAGGTGCGGACTGAAAATCGTCAATAGG
>JBBECD010000125.1:0-25978 GCA_040881995.1 Planctomycetaceae bacterium | reverse complement strand
ATGTAGACATCGCCAAACCTGATTTTGTGACAATACTAATGTGAGACTCAATAACCGAAGAGATAGAATTCCCTTATTCTTCCTTCTGGCTCTGGACTCTGGACTCTGGACTCTCGACTCTTGCCCGCCGCGCAAACAACCGGTGCGTAATCAACGACTGCGTGACCCACAGATATTTCTTCCACGACGGCAACGAGACCCGCGACGTGAAGACGTCGTACTCGCGGCGTTCGATTTCATCGAGCAGGCCGGAATACACCCGGAACATCGTCTGAAACACCGCTTTCCCGCCCGAATTCAGCCAGGCGTTCAACCGCTCGGCTTCGCGGTAATGCGCGCGGGCGCGGTCGATTTCGAAGGCCATCAATTCCTTGAACGCGGCGTTGTATTCCCTCGCCGCCAGCATCGGGGGCGTATAACCGAAGCGCTGCAAATCTTCCCGCGGAAGATAGCACCGGCCCCGTTCGACATCCTCGCCGAGATCGCGGAGAATGTTCGTCAGTTGAAAGGCCAGTCCGCACGATAACGCCGGCGCTTCCGCCTCGGGGCGCTCGCAGCCCCAGATCGGCAGACAACAGAGTCCGATCACACCGGCGACCAGACGGCAGTATTCCTCAAGATCGGCGAAGGTATCGTAACCGGTGTGCGTTAAGTCCCGTTCGACGCCGTCGATAACGGCGGTCAGATGTTCGACGCGAAGGCGATAGCGTAGAACGACGTCGCAAATCGCCGGCAGAACCGGGTGCTGTTCCGCGACGCGGGAGGCGTGAATGGTTTCGCGCGACTCCCTCCGCGCCAATTCACCGAGAAAGTTATTGCGCCACTGAACCAGACCTTCCCGCTTTTCGTCGAGCAAGAGACGTTCGTCGTCGCTCCAGTCATCGGTGATCCGCATGAAAGCGTACAGCGCACACATCGCCCGATATTGCTCGGCGGGCAACGTCAGAAACGAATAATAAAAATTCCGCGCGGTCCGTTTGGCCAGCGACTGGCACCAGGCGTACGATTCGTCCCGTGAGATCGGCATCGGATGATCGGTGATTGAGAGTGCCATCGGTTCGCCGTTAGAAAACCTGCCAGAGACTGCCGACGCCGAGTTTTAAAAAGTCAAATTTCGAGAGAGTCGACCGTCGGTCCCACAGGCGAAATCCGTCTGCTCGAATGTGATCGAGTATGCCGAGTCCGCCGCGAATAAACAACTCGACGTCGACGCGCAGCCGCCGGGGAAACTGCCTCACCAGCGGTTTCCCCGCGAGCAGCAGCTTTTCCGCCCGCTCGACTTCGAACGTCATCAGCTCGATGAACGCGGCGTTGGCGGCTCGATTTGCGTAATCGGCATCCTCGTAGCCGAAGCGGATGCGATCTTCGTGCGGGAGATAATGCCGACCGCGAGCGGCGTCGCGGCCGAGATCCTGCCAAAAGTTGGCGAGCTGCAAACCGGTGCAGATCGAGTCGGACCAGGCGAGATTTTGTTCGGCTGCCAGTCCGAAAAGATGCAGAATCAACCGTCCGACCGGGTCGGCACTCCGTCGGCAATAATCGCGCAGGTCATCGAACGTCTGATATTCGTGCACGACTTGATCCTGCCGAAAGGCGGAGATTAAATCGAGAAACGGCTCCGCGGGGAGTTGGCGGTCGCGAATCGTCTGCTCCAAGGCCACGAACACCGGGTGAATGAATTGACCCGACGGCGGGGCCAGAGCAGGGGAATGGACCATCGTATTCGCCCGGCGAAAACAATCGCGAAATCGATCTTCCCACCAATTCAGCAGGCGCAACGACTCGGCGGGATCGGAAATCTCATCGGCGAGATCGTCGGCCCAGCGGCAATAGGCGTAAATCGCATAAAAATGCGGCTGAACATCGCGCGGCAAAAACCACGTCACGACCGGAAAGTTTTCGTAATGTCCGAGCGACAACTGTCGACAATATCGCTGTGCCTCCGCCAGCGATATCGCGTCGGAGCACGTCCCCTCCGGCCCCCAGTGCTTCAAATTCTCAACGACGGGCAATGTTTTCACGATACTTACGATCAGGTACGGGGGAGGGGAGTTCGAGGTATCGCAATCGGATGATCCGGTTCCCCGGCGTCATGCATCGATACCGCACAACTTTCGCGAGGAACGACGGCTAAGCATAACGCAGCCTATCCGTTTTCAGCAAACCCTCTACAATAGAGAGGCAAACGCGTGGAGACGAAGAAATCTGTCAGAAGCAGGGTTTTATTATTACAGAAGCACAAAACATCGTGGAAGCGGATTCAATGGCTGGGGTCATTCCTCACGTCGTCGTCGTCGGACGGCCGAACGTGGGCAAAAGTTCGATTTTCAACTGGCTGGCGAAGCATCGGATTTCGATCGTCGAGCCGACCGCCGGCGTCACGCGCGACCGCGTCACTTATCTGATGCAGGAAAAAAACCGCTATTTCGAAATGATCGACACCGGCGGCATCGGCATCGTCGACCGCGACGATCTCTCGGAAGATATCGACCGGCAGATCGAGACCGCCATGCTGCAGGCCCATCTGATCGTGTTCGTGGTCGACGGCAGCACCGGCATCAATCCGCTCGATCGCGAAGTCGCCGATCGCATTCGCAAAATCGAATGTCCCAAGCTACTCGTCGTTAATAAATGCGATTCGACCAAATGCGACCCCGACGCCGGCGAATTCCTGCGGTTGATCGACCTGCCGATGATCATCACCAGCATTCCCGGAAACCGCAACCGCCAGCAATTGCTCGATGCGATCGTCGAACTTCTGCCCGAGGAAAATCGGGACGAACAGTCCGCCGGCGTGGCCGCGTCCGCGAAACCGGAACTTAAACTCGCGCTGGTCGGCCGCCGCAACGTCGGCAAGAGCACGCTGCTCAATTCGCTGGCGCAGACCGAACGCATGATCGTCAGCGAAGTGGCGGGAACCACGCGCGACAGCGTCAACGTCCGCTTCGAACTCGACGGCAAGTCGTTCGTGGCGATCGACACGCCGGGCGTCCGCAAGCAGAAGAGTCTGGCCAACGACATCGAATATTACGGATTGACCCGCGCCCACCGAAGCATCCGCCGCGCCGACGTCGTGCTGATGATGCTCGACGCCACGCAGACCGTCTCTCAAGTCGATAAGCACCTGATCTCGGATATCGAAGAGGCGGTCAAGCCCTGCATCTTCGTCATCAACAAATGGGATCTCGCCAAAGAGGCCGATATGGAAATCGCCTCGTGGGGCCAGTATCTCGCGAGATCCTTTCCTTCGCTGAGTCACATCCCGCTCGCCGGCATCACGGCGAAGGACGGGCGCAACGTCAAAAAATTGATCAATCTGGCACAGTCGGTGTTCAAGCAAAGCCGCAAGCGCGTCAGCACCGGCCGCCTCAATCGGGCGCTGAGAAGCGCGATCGTGAAATACGCTCCGCCGACCAAATCGAAGAAACGGCCGAAGATTTTTTACGGTTCGCAGATCGGCACCGAACCGCCGACGTTCGTATTCAAATGCAACGACGCCCGGCTGATTGACGACACCTGGAAGCGATACCTCATCAGCACGCTCCGCGACGAACTCGGCTTCCACGAAATTCCCGTCAAGGTCTATTGGCGATCCAAAGGGGATGGCTACGACCCGCAGATGGCGCACGCGGAGCGCGCCGACGACGATCAATTCGAACCGATCGACGATTGACCGGCCGGCTGGCGCTCCGCGTTTCGAAGGCTAAAAAACCGGGAGCATCCGCGGTGATCGTCAAATCCGCTATCTATTCGGGCGTTCGGCGTTCGCTATAATGAAATTCGGCGTTCCAACCGCTGCGACCGACACGTCCGGAGTCGATGAAATCTCCGATTTCCTCCCGCATCCGGCCGTCGCTGGCGTAAAATGATATGAGCCTCGTTCCGGGATCCGGATCGGCGTTGCTACGCCCGACGCCCTCGGGACGTTCGCGAAACGACGGCCTGGAGACGGATTTCCGAAAAGTTTTTAGACCGCAGCCCGAACGTCAGCCCTCAACCGTTTCCGCCCCTCACACGATTTGCGATGATTCCCGAAACCCCTTCACATCCACGCCGCCTCGCCGCTCGAACGGGATTCACCCTGATCGAGTTATTGGTCGTGATCGGCGTTATCGCCGTGCTGGTGGCGCTGTTGTTGCCCGCCGTGCAGCAGGCCCGCGAGGCCGCCGCGAAAACGCAGTGTCAGAATAATCTGCGCCAGCTCGGTTTGGCGCTGCACAATTACGAATCGACGCACGGCGCGTTTCCCCCGAGCTTCGTTCGTCAGGAAGACGATAATCCGCCGTATCCTTCGGTCCCGTATGCGAACCTGCGCTACCGCAGCCATTGGACCGGCTTTCACATGCTGTTGCCCTACGTCGATCAAACGCCGTTGTACAATAATTACGATTTCACCAAGACGTGGCTGTCGAGCCTGACCGATCCCGCGGATCACTCCAGTTGGCCGCTCAATCGCACCATCGTTCCGCTGTTCGTCTGCCCGAGCAACCCGCACCAGGGGGGAGCGATCGGCGACGGCGGAGCGGACGACGGCACGCACTGGATGTCGGGTGCGCCCGCCGACTACGCCTTCTCACATGGTTCCGATATCATCCGCTCGCTCGCCGGTACTCACGAGGAAACGTGCTCCGGCGGCCTGCTCCACTTCTGGAGCCGATGGCCCGGTCACTCGCGCGGCGCTTTCGGTTACAGCAGCAACTGCCGCTTGAAGAGCATCATCGACGGCGCGTCGCAGACGCTGCTGATGGGAGAAAAAGGGGGGGGACTGCTCACCTATAGCGGATGGGACGTCACCTTTCCTTCGATGGACGTCGAGTTCCCCTGGGCGATGGCGGCCGTCACTTACATCGCACCGACCGGCGGCGAAGGGATTCCCGGCTCATACTGGCTGGCCGGACCCTATGCGGTCACCAGCGACATTCAGGCTCCGTTTTGTCCGGGCGACGCCTCGGCGCCTCGGCAGCCCTACCCGATCAATCCGTCGCCGCGGAAGCTGCCGCTCTCGTCCGACGAAAGGCCGTTTTACTCGTATCAATCGGGCCATGCGCTCGGAGCGTTCTTCCTGTTTGCCGACGGCTCGGTGAAATTTCTGAGCGAAGTCATCGATCAACGCACCTTCGAAGGGATCTCCACGATTGCCGCAGAAGAAGTCGTGTCGCAGGGAGCGTACTGATGTCTCGACGGCTCAAACAGCGTGAATTCAGAAAGCCGCATCCCGGAACGAGGTTGTCCGTGATCGGCGCGGCGCTCCTGTCCGCTTGCGGATTCGTGGGTTGTCATCGCACGTCGGCCGATCTCGCCGACGTCAGCGGCGTCGTGACGTTTCAAGGCTTGCCGTATTCCGCCGATGTCTTGTTCGAACCGCTGGATGACATGCAGCAGCGAAAGGGACGGCCGTCGTCCGCCTCGACCGACGCGCAGGGCCGCTTTACATTAAACTTCACGCCGGACGCGGACGGCGCCTTGATCGGCCCGCACCGCGTCACGGTTAAAATCATGAAACCGGCGACCAAACAGGGGACCGATACCGCGACTCATGCCTGGAGTCAATTGAAAACCGTCCGTTTGCTGCGTCAAGTCCGGTCCGGCGACAATCACTTTGTATTTGCTTTAAGCCTTTGAACGCTGCGTTTCAGGCAGAACGTCGACTGCGAATTGGATATTGAACTGCTTCCCACTCCCTACGATCCGGCGATCATACGCCAAGGAATTGATATGCCTTTTGAATTCATGCGGTCTCTTTGCCGGTTGCCCAACGTCGTCGCGATCTGTTCGCTGACGTGGCTGCTCTCGGGCTGCGGCGATCCGCCGCTGACCGAACAGGTGCTCGAAGCCCGGCGGCTGCTGCAAATCGGACAGCCGCAGATGGCGCTGGACGCCCTCGGCGGCGATGAGTCGGTGCACGGGCATTATTTGCAATGCATCGCGCTCGAACGGCTGAAGCGTTACGACGCCGCGCAGGAGCAGATTTCGATTGCACTGCAGGAAGCGCCCGACGATCTGGCGTATCAGGCGTTCGGACTCCGGCTGCGCATGCAAAACGAACTCAAGCAGGGGAAGATGCAGTCGGTCGACCAGATGATTCAATCGCATCATCAGCATCCCTCGCATCCCGCCTTTGCGCTGTTTACCTGTTATGCCTACCAGGCGAAAGCGATACAACAGCAAAAAAATCAAGAGTTCGAACAGGTCACGCAGAGCCGCATTGCGGGAATTGAAGCGTTGAAAACGTCGATCGCCATGAGCGCGTCGGCTCCGGAGCTGCAGCGAGAAATCCTGACGACCGCCGTCAGTCTGCGCGTGGTCGACGGCATAAAACCGCTTGTCGACCGGTTATATGCGCTCGCCAAAGACGACATTCCGCTCGTGAAAGAGTGCGTGAAACTGTATTCGCTGTCGCGGCACCACGACGAAGCGATCGCGGCCTCGCGGCTGTTGTATCAGAAGAACAACCGCAGCGAACAGACCGCCTTGATTTACGCCGATGCCTTATCGCAGGCGCAGCATTCGCTCGAGCGCGACCGGGAATTCGGCGAATTGAACGGCAAGTATCCGCGCAATTCCGAGATCATTTCGAAATATGCGATCTATCTGTCGCGTTCCGACCGGCTGACGCAGGCCACGCGGCTGATCAACGACGCCATCGAAAACGAGCGCGATCCCAAAGTCAGGCAGATGCTGATTTACATCGCGGTCACCATTCCGCTGGAAAACGGCGTCCCTCAAACCGCTCTCGAACAATTGTCGATGCATCGCAAGGCGATCGCCGACAAACAGTTGATCGGCTATTTCGAGGCCCGCATTCTTTATCTACAGAAGAAGTATCAGCCGGCGCTCGTCAAGTTGGCGCGCATCGTGGCGGCTCAGAAGAAAGATCCGCTCGGCAACCGTGCGCTGGCCAAAGAAGCCTTGCTGTGGATGGAACGAATCATCGCCGACCGCGAAGTCGCCGGCAAGCTCGAACAAGCCGCCCAATCGACGGCCAAGATGACCGAAGAGCTGGATTCCGGTTCCGACGAAATACGCGTCAAAGTCCCCGTCGAATCGTCTGCCCCGCCGAAATCGGCGGGTAAGAAAACGGCGGCAGAAACCGGGGCGGACTCTGCGAGCGGCAAAGCGGAAGCTCCCGCGGCGAAAACGTCGACCCCGTCGGCGCCCGCCGAAAACAAACCCGCGGCGGGTACGTCTTCCACAAGTATCGAAGCGATTTCCACATCGAGCAAGACCGGGAGATAATCCCGGGCTTGCTTCGCTCGCGACAGGCGTCACTTGGGGAGAACGGCCGGCGAACCCGCGCGCAGTTGAGTTATCGCCGCGTCGACCTGCCGCGCGATGTGCGACAAGTCGCCGGACGTCGGGGTGAAGGACTGCTGCGTCGCCCGGCGTCCCAGAAACACCAGTTCGACGCGATCGGGCAGCCGGCCGAACATCTGCTGCACGGCGAAGGCATACAGTCCCAACTGAATCGCATAGTGCGTCAATCCCGCCGCGTCGGGGGGGCGATTCCAGGGGATCGTCTTGTAATCGCGGACGATCAGTTCCCCCGCCGCCGATTCGTACAGGCAATCGATCGTGCCGCGAATGACGTCGGCTGCCGCAGGATCATTCGCTTTCGAGATCGGCCACGTCAGCAGAAAATCGAGTTCGCGCCAGCATTGTCGCGATTGCTGTAACTCGGTCCACAACGCGGATTGATGCAAGACGTTCAGTCGCCTCGTGACGGCGTGCGCGATCTCCGCGCTCGGCTGCGGAATCTGCGTCGCAAAAATCCGCCCGACCAGTTCGGCGAGCGGCTCGCGGCACTCGAAATCGATCCACTCGAGCGCCAAATGCATCGCCGTTCCTAATTCCGTGGCCGGCAGCAGCGGTTCGCTTTCGTCGCCGTCTGTTTTTTCGTCGAATAGTTTCGCATTCGACGCGCTCGCCGCTTCGGTCAGCGGGAGTGGATACGCTGTTTCGATCGCCGAGACGCTGTATTCTCCCGTGGCATTTGCCGTTACCGTCACGGGGCCGTACAGCGCAGGGAATGCCGCCGGTTCGGATTGCGCCGCCACTTCTGCGAACTGCGACGGTCGCAGGGCCGTCGATTCCCGCTCGTTCGGCCGCTTCGCCTCCGGGGCGTGCAGATGCACTTTGATCTCGGGAATCGCCGGCGTGGTGATCGGTGCGTCATCCGCCGTTGCCTCCCCTTTGAGGAACTGCCCGAGATAGGGATCCCCCGCGGGCAAGCCGGTCGAGAGATCGAACCGCTCGCGGAGCAGCGACATCCAGGGGGAGAGCTTGTTCTCCCATTGCGGAGGCTGCCTGAAACCCGCCGACAGAACCAGATGATCGGCCGCCCGCGTCATCGCCACGTAGAGCAGACGGATCACCTCCGAGGCGTCTTCTTTCTGTTCGTGATGCGCATGCATATGCTGCGCGATGCTTTTCGGCAACTCGCCGATTTGCGTCGTACGGGAGAGCAGGGCTCCGAACTCCGGATGAAAATAAACCTGCGACCGTCCGCCGCGCGGCTGCCAGTTCATTTGAGCCACGAACACCACCGGAAATTCGAGCCCCTTCGACTGATGGATCGTCATCAGGCGAATGATCTGCGTCTGCTCGGCATGCAGCGCTGCGAATTCTTCGTCGGTCTCGTCCTCGACGGCTGTCCGCAGCCGCTGCACGAAATCCTTGAGCGTGAATACCCCGGCCTGATCGAAGCTCCGCGCGAGATCGACCAGTTTTCTCAAGTTGGCGAGTTTGCGTCTCCCCATAAATTCGTGCAGCAACGAGGCGTCGTAACCGGTCAGTTCAAGCGCGGCCTGCATCAACTCGACGAGCGAAAGCCGATCTTTGGATGCGGACAATTGACGAAACACGTCCTTGGCGCGCTGCACTTGTTCGCGCTGATCGTCGGGAAGATCTTCCGGAACCGATTGTGTGACGAATGTTTCCCATCCGCCCGGCTGCTGCGAGAGCGCCAGGAGCGTGTCGTCGGTCAAACTAAAAAACGGCGAGCGCAACGCGCCGACCAGGCTGACGAAGTCATCGGCGTCATCGACGTAACTCAACAGATTCACGATGTCGTAAATCTCCTGCTGCGCATAAAACGCCCGTCCGCCGACGAGGTAATAATCCAATCCCCAGCGCCGCAGCGCCTCTTCATACACGGCGACGTTGGTCAAGCCGCGAAACAGCAGGACGATATCGCCGGGTTGGACGGGACGCAATTTCATTTCACCGCCGACGGGATCGCGTTCGCGGACGCGCGGGGTGGGGTCGTCGAGTAATTCACGAATTCGCCGGGCGATCCAATCGGCTTCGCGCTCGCGGAGTTGATCGGCCTTGTCATCGCCCTGACCGTCGCCAGTCGCCTCGCCATTGTCGGAATCGCTTTGCGATTCGTGATCGTTCGCGTCCGCATCCGACGGCTGCGCGAATAGAAATTCTACACAGGGGGGTGGCGAAAACTGCGTTTCTGAGAACGGCCGCAATGGCTCGTAATCGGCACCCATCACCGGTTGAAACAGGGCATTCACGAAATTCAAAATCGCCGGCTGACTGCGAAAGTTCGTCGAGAGCGGCAACCGCCCCGGCGGATGCATCTCCATGCGGAACTCATGAAACACCCGCGGATCGGCCCGGCGGAAGCGGTAAATCGACTGCTTGGCGTCGCCGACCAGAAACAGCTTTCCGTCCCATAAATCGTCACCGCACAGCAAGCGGACGATCTCCGCCTGCAGCGGATCGGTATCCTGAAACTCGTCGACCATCAACAGTTCGATGCCGTGCTGCAATCGGCGGCGCACGTCGGGATGCTCGGCCAGCAGATCGCGCGTTTTGATCAACAGATCATCGAAATCAAGTAAAGCCTGCTGCGATTTCATCGCCGCGTAATCGCGGTCGGCTTCGGTCGCCACGTGCACGGCGGCGAGGGACAGCCGTGCCGATTTGGCCATCGCATCTTCGTCGACGACGAGCGTTTCGATGATCTTGATCGCTTCGTCGCGTAAGAATTTCATCGAATTCTTGACGACTTCGTAAATGTCGGCGTCGGGCCAGGCTTTGGCTAATCCTCCCCCTTGCACTTTTGCGGTTTCAAGAATTTGTTGCAAAGGTGTGACGGGGTCTTCTGCCTCGGCCAGTTTCGGCAATTGTTCGAGCAGCCAACGGCACCGCTCTTGCATCACCTTGTGGGTTGGTTCGTGTTGCTGCAGGATCTTGAAGACCCGCGCCACGGTGGGAGACTGCACGAACGATGTGAGCAATTCGGGCACGAAGACTTTATGCCAGTGATCGATCCAGGATTCGAGCAATAATTCGGGCGTCAGATCTTGAAAGGTTTTCCAGTCGCCGCGATAACGCTGCGAGACCAGCGAGACGAGAATCCCCGTCGTTTTTTCGAGTCCGTAATGCAGCACGAGATCCATGATCAGCGGATCTTGAGCGATCAAGCGACTTCGCACCGTGTGCGTCGCCGACTTATAGAGGAACGCTCCCGTCGTTTGCTGATCCAGAAGTCCGAAATGCGGATCGAGCCGCGTTTCGACGGCGTGCGTGCGCAGCAACGCCGCGCAGAAGGCGTGAATCGTGCTGATGCGCGCGGTGTCGAGTCCCTGCAGAAGGGATTGCCAGTAATCGATGCGATCGGGCTCGCAGGCGCTGAGACGTTTCAGCGACGCCTTGCGGATGCGGTCGCGCATTTCGCGGGCCGCCCGTTCGGTGAACGTGATCGCCACCCGGCGGAACAACGCTTGCGGATCTTCCCGCTGCTCCAGGTCGGCGAGAAACCGTTCGGTGAGAATGAACGTCTTGCCGCACCCGGCGCCGGCGGAAAGCGCCAATGAAATCCCGCGCAAAGTGAGGGCTTGCGTTTGCTCTTTCGTTAGCGTTTGTCCGGAAGAGGCGTTCGCGGTCATGGATTCGGCCCTTCGGATGTGGTGATTGTGTCGCGAAGAGCATCGTCACTTAAATTCGCGGCGGCGCTCGCGGGATGCCAGACTTTTCCCAGCGAACGGACCTGATGAATCCGGCAGACCGTGCGGTAATCGCACATGCCGGTGCACTGGACGTCGGCGTTATATACGGGGAATTGGCCGATTTGTATCAGGCGGACGAGTTGCGGCAACCGCAATTCGAGCAGCGCGATCAGCGACTCCCACACGGCGGCGTCGACCGGCTGACACTTCGCCTTCGTCCCGTGCTTTTTCATCGCCATTTCGAAACCGTCGTTTTTGATCGACCAGTAAATCATCTGATACGGCTTGGCCTCCGGCCCGGCGATTCCCAGCCGTTGCACGGCGAGCGTATACAGCAGAAGTTGCAGCGCCCGTCCCGAATTGACGTCCTCCTGATTGAACCGCGGGGCCATGCCGGTCTTGTAATCGATGACGTTGAACACCGTGACGTCGCCCGCTTCGCCGACGTCGATGCGATCGATGCGGCCGCGCAGTGAGAGCGATCGATCTCCCGTTCCGATTTTCAGGCTGGGATAGACGTTCGCTTTGGCGGACTCGGCTGACGATTCTTCGGGAACTGTTCCAAAAGCGACTTCGAAGGCTTCCGGAGTCGGCGGCAAATCCCAGACCTGGCCGAAGGCGTTGATGTAGTCGTGCCATTGCGCGCTGTAAATCGTCCCCCATTCATCGAGCAACATTTGCTCGACGCGGTTGAGCGATTCGTGCAACCGGCTTTCCGAAATGCGCTGTCCCAGTTTCTGCCCGACGAGTTCGTGAAACCGTTTGGCGATCGCTTCGGCTTGCCAATCGCGCGGGGCCTGCTGTTCGTCGCGGGCTTCGCGCAGCAGCGTCGAGAGAATCGAATGCACCACAATCCCGCGGCGGAGATAATCGGTCTC
This sequence comes from Planctomycetaceae bacterium, assembly GCA_040881995.1. Classification (GTDB taxonomy): domain Bacteria; phylum Planctomycetota; class Planctomycetia; order Planctomycetales; family Planctomycetaceae; genus JAQCEJ01. Next base: position 14,139 of record JBBECD010000125.1, on the reverse strand, counting down.
GGGCTCGGGCGATTCGAGCGGTTCGACCTTCAAAATCGACGTCAGAAAAAACCGAAACGGACAGGTCGCATACTCTTCGAGTTCGGTCGCGCTATATTCGTGATCCTCGGAAAACGTCTTTCGCAGAAAATCGAGCGAACGCCGCTCGCTCAAAAACCCTTCGTGAGCGGAAAACGCGTCGATCGACGAGCGCCGCGCCGCCATCTCGGCACTGGCGAGAATGTTTCGCGCGATCGGCCGGGTCGGCTCATTTTCCAACAGCGAGCGGAACAATTGTCCGTCTTTGTCATAAACATCGGCGACGGCCCGAACGCGCAAATCGGCGGCGGTGAGAACGTGTGCCGCATCGGGAATCGGATCGAGCCGGCCGTAATGCGTGACCTGCCGGCGGTCCTCGCGAAACAGAGCTTTCACCGCGGTGACGTACGGACTGGGATACAACGGCTGTCCCCCCGTGTCGACCGCCGAATAACTGACGACCAGTTCCTTTCGCACCCGCGTGACGACGCTGTAGAACAAGTTCATCTCGTCGTGACGATGCATCTGCATCACGGAGAACGGCACGCCGAGTTGCCGCAGTTGTACCCGTTCTTGTTCGCCATACAGGCAGTTTTCGCGTCGCTGATTGGGAAAACTCCCTTCATTCATACCCGGTAGAAACAGATAGGGCACTTCCAAATGCCGCACCGTCTGTGCCGACAAAATCCGCACCCCCGCGGAAGCCGGCTTCGCGGTCAACAGCGGCGTCGAGCGGAACAGATCGCTCAAATACAACAGAAAATCGGACAAGGCCAGCCGTTTGTGAGCCCCGTTTTTTCGGCCGCCCGACTTCTTTTGAGGTTCACTACCTGCTGTAACGGCGTCGCCAATGATCTCTTCGTACTTGGCGAGATCGTACAGAATCCGCTTGATATACTCCCACGTCGCCAGATCGAGGCGGTTGTGTTCGGTCGCCGCTTCATCGCTTGCATCGATGATCGGTCTCGTGAATCCCAACTCCTGAACCAGCACGACGAGACGGTCGATCCACCCCGAGAGCGTGGTCGGCGACCGCAGCGGTTCCAGCGTCTCCGAAAGTCGATGCAGCCAGTCCGACGTCTGCCGAACTTCCTTCGCGTCGGCGGGATGACGTTTATTCTGCGGCTGTTGCTCTTGCTGACGCTCGGCGTGTTCGAGGCCGTGCAGAATGGAAAGCCGTTCGCCCGAGAGTTTTCGCCGGCGCAGGTGCCGGGCGATGATCCGCGGACTCGCCGCGGCATCCCAATCCCGCCACGCCGGGCGGAAGTGACTCGAACCGACAATAAACGTCAGCCGATCGAACGGCCAGTCTTCGACTTCCAGTTGTAGCAATGTGACCAGCGTCTTGAGCAGCGGATGCCGTTCGCACGTCGATTCGAGTTCCGATTCACACGGTATTTCGGCGGCGTCGAACATCTCGCGCAACATCTCCGCGGAATCACTTAGCGAACGGTACGCCACCACGATGTCTATCGCGGGAACTCCGGCGTGAAGCAGCGTTTTGACGCGTTCGGCGATCAGCCGCAACTCCGACTGCGGACCGATCGATTCCACGATTTCGAGTCCCGCCGCCGATTCGATTTGTTCGAGCGTTCGCGAGTTCGCGAATAGCTTTTGCGACAACAGATCCTGAATCGGAGTCTTTTTGCCAGGCAGCTTGGCTACAGGGAGTTTCAGCACCGTTTCGGCGACCGTCACATCTCGCGTCGTCAGTTGATTCAGTCGCTCGTAGGTCGCTTGCGACTTCGAGAAGAGATCGCGCCGGTCGTCGTCGGGATCGAACGGCAACGAAATAATCGTCCGCTCGGCGTGTCGGACGAGTGCTTCGAGAATTTCGTGCTGCGGACTGGTGAAGTCCGTGAATCCATCCACGACCACCAGATCGAGCCGAGAAAAGGGTTGCCATTCACCAGCCAGCACGAGCGAACGGGCTCGCCAGAAACGACCCTCGGCGTCGTAGCGCTGGCACTGTTGTAATAACCGTTGATATTCGGCGTAGATCAGCCCGAGTTCCCGATCGGCGGAACGCTCGCCCCGCCGCCGGCAGATTTCCTGAAACGACTCGGGCCAGAGTTCTTCGCGTTTCAACTCGACGACGAAGTCGATGACGAGATCGAGAAATCCCGTCGTCTTCGCGACCGCCGAAAAATGCGGCAATCGTCCTTCCTCCAGCAGGCGATCGAGCAGTTGACGAAAAATCCAGCGTCGCTCGAGATTCGAAATCGGCAGAATCTGTTCCGTCGAATGAGAGAGGGCCGCGTGAAACAGAATCTTTTCGGCAAAATCCTCGAACGTCATCACCTGGGGACGGCCACACGCGGCAAAATCGGGGGCGAGCAAATTCCGTTCGATCCCCCGGCACGCTTTCCGGGTCGGGGCCAGACATAATGTCGAACCGAAACGCTTGTTTTCATGGGTCTTGCGCAGTGCGATGCGATACCGGTCGAGAAGATTACGGGTTTTCCCGGTCCCGGCCAGTCCTAATAATAATTCGAGTTGATGCAGCATCATCTTGCCCAAAGTTAACAAATCACATAAACTGATAGTAGCGCGTTTGAGACCAGCGGTCTGCGCCCTAATAATTCGATTTCGTTTTCCACCAAGGATTCGGGAGGAGTCGTCGTATGTCTCGAAGTCATTTCCGGTTGTTGTCTCGAATCGTGTGCGGGACGGTGATTGCATCGTGCGTGGCGATTGCCCCGCAGACATCGCAGGCCGACGAAGACCAGGAATATTATGAATTGATGAAGACGTTTGCCGATACGTTCGAGCAAATCGATCGCAATTATGTAAAAAGTGTGAACCGCAGGGAATTGCTGGAAGCGGCGATTCGCGGAATGACGTCGAAACTCGACCCGTACTCGAATTATATCAGCCCCGACGATCTGGCTCGATTCACTCAGTCGGTCGAACAGGAATTCGGCGGAATCGGCATTCAGGTGCAGGTCGACCCGCAATCGCGACGGCTGACCGTCATCGCCCCGCTGCCGGGAACTCCCGCCTACCGCGAAGGGATTCGCTCGGGCGATATGATCGTCGAAATCGAAGGACAGGCGACCGAAGGATACACGACTGAAGACGCCGTCAAACTGCTCAAAGGCGAAGCGGGCAAAGCGGTCAATCTCGGCATTCAGCGGCCCGGTACGGAAGAAACGATCCGCATGTCGATCGTCCGCGAAATCATTCAGGTGCCGACGGTGCTCGGCGACTCGTATAATCCCGATAACACCTGGAACTTCCTGCTCGATCCCGAAACGAAAGTCGGATACATCCGCCTGACGCATTTCAGCCGGCACAGCGCTCCGGAACTCGTCAAAGCCCTCAAGGATCTCACGGCGCAAGGGATGAAAGCGCTGGTGCTCGATCTCCGCTTCAATCCCGGCGGCTTGCTGTCGCAGGCGATCGAAATCTCCGACATGTTCATCGAAAGCGGCAAAATCGTCAGCACGAAGGGACGCAACAGTTCCGACCGCGAATGGACGGCAAAAAAAGAAGGAACCTATACGGGATTCCCCATGGCCGTTCTCGTGAACCGCTACAGCGCCTCGGCCAGCGAAATCGTCAGTGCCTGCCTGCAGGACCACAAGCGGGCCGTCGTCATCGGGGAACGAAGCTGGGGCAAAGGGAGCGTACAGAACGTCATCGAGCTGGAGGCTGGCAATAGCGCTTTGAAATTGACGACCGCCAGCTATCACCGCCCGAGCGGCAAGAACATCCATCGCTTCCCCGGTGCAACCGATAAAGACGAATGGGGCGTTTACCCCGACGATAAGTTCCTGATTGATTTCACGCCGCAGGAGATCGAGCAATATCTGATCTATCGCCGCGACCGCGATGTTTACAAAGCGGATGGTCCGCCGAAGAGCGAGTACGTCGATCGTCAGTTGCAGTCGGCGGTCGATTTCTTGAAACAGGCGATTGCCGGCACGACTCCGGCTCCGAACGACGCCGCGGACGACAGCGTGGAAGCGGTGAAACCGAAGGCGGCCGCGGCCGCCGGCGCGTTGCCGCGAAAGATTCGCGATGCGGCGATTTATCTGCCGGAAGAAGACACCGAAGCCGACGAAAATGCGGCCGCCGTGTTCGCCAATCTGCCGCAGTCCGCGTAAATCGACCTCGCAATGCGACGTCGACGGTGCAAATCGGAGCGGCGATGTCTGACTGGCCACGACAATTCCGTTCGATGATGGGGCTGATGCTGCTGCTCGGCGTCAGCGGTGCCGCATGGGCCGACGAAACAAACGCCGAACAGGAACGGTACTTCGAGACGCACATCCGCCCGCTGCTGTCGGCGAAGTGTTATCAATGTCACGGCCCGACGAAGCAAAACGGCAAACTGCGGCTCGATTCGCAGGAGACGCTTCTTCGCGGCGGCGAAAGCGGCCCCGCCGTCATCCCCGGCAAGCCGGGCGAAAGCCTGCTCATCGAGGCGATCAACTACGCCTCTTTGGAAATGCCTCCCTCGGCGAAGCTGACAGAGAAGGAAATCACCGCCCTCACGAAATGGGTTCAAGACGGGGCCGTCTGGCCGACGGCGTTGACGTCGCCGCACTCGACCGGTTTCGCGTCGACGATCACCGACGATGACCGCGCGTACTGGGCGTTTCAGCCGTTAGCGGACGTCGTTCCGCCGGACGTGGAGAACGACGAGTGGTCGCGAAATAAGATCGACAGCTTTATTCTGCGGCGAGTAATCGACGAAGGACTGACGCCGTCGCCGGCTGCCGACAAAGTCACACTGATTCGCCGGGTGTATTTCGATCTGATCGGTCTGCCGCCGACTCCCGAACAAATCGACGACTTCGTAAACGACTCCGTCGATAATGCCTACGAACAACTCGTCGATCGGCTGCTCGAAGACCCGCGCTACGGCGAAAAATGGGCGCGGCATTGGCTCGATCTCGTCCGCTATGCAGAATCCGACGGCTACAAGCAAGACGACTATCGTCCCGAAGCCTGGCGGTATCGCGATTACGTCATCAAATCGTTCAATGATGACAAACCTTACGATCAGTTCGTCCTCGAACAACTCGCCGGCGATGAGATCAAACCGCACGACGCCGAAACGCTCGCGGCGACCGGTTATCTGCGGCATTGGATTTACGAGTACAATCAGCGCGACGTCCGCACGCAGTGGGACTCGATTCTCAACGACATCACCGACGTGACGGGCGACGTGTTTCTCGGCATGAGCATGGGGTGCGCCCGCTGTCACAACCACAAGTTCGATCCAATTCTGCAGCGGGACTATTACCGCCTCAAAGCATTTTTCGCCCCGCTCCTGCCGCGCGACGATTTATTGTACGGTGCAACGGAAGAGGTCGACGCCTATCGACAAAGGCTTTACGCATGGCAAAACGAGACCGCTGAATTGCGACGCCAACTCGAAGAAATCGAGCAGCCGTTTCGCGACCAGGCCGCAGCGGCGGCGATCAACAAATTCCCGCCCGACATCCGGCCGTTGCTGCGTAAATCGGCGGTCGAGCGCTTGCCCCTCGAACATCAACTCGCCTCGCTGGCCTATCGGCAGGTCGATGCTGAACTTCAGCGGCTCGACGTCGAGAAAAAACTCGAGGGGGAAGCCCAGAAAAGATATCAGGAACTGAAAAACCAACTCGCGGAATACGACTCCGCCAAACCGCAGCCTCTTCCGCCGGCGTTCACCGTCAGCGACGTCGGTCGCGATGCTCCGGCCACGGTGATTCCCGGCGACGTCGATCAGACCGATATTCCGCCCGGATTTCTCACGGTGCTCGATCCGTTCAATGCGGAGATTCCTGCGGAGTTGCCGAACTCAACCGGCCGTCGGCTGGCCCTCGCCCGCTGGCTGACGAACCCCGATAATCCATTAACGACGCGGGTGATCGTCAACCGCCTCTGGCAATATCATTTCGGCCGCGGCCTCGCCGCGACTCCGAGCAATTTTGGCAGGCTCGGTGATGCGCCGACACATCCCGAATTGCTCGACTGGTTGACGCGGCAGTTCCTCGACGGCGGTTGGCGGTTCAAATCGTTGCACCGGCTCATCGTCACGTCGGCGACTTATCGGCAGGCTTCCGGCGGTCCGAACGCGGAGATTGCAAAACTCCGCGAACCGCAGAATCGTTGGCTTTCGACGATGAATATCCGCCGTCTCGACGCCGAACCGATTCGCGATACCATGCTCGCCGTCAGCGGCGAACTCGATCCCACGCACGGCGGACCGAGCGCCGAGGCCGATGCGCCGCGGCGAACGATTTACACAAAGATCATCCGCAACAAACGCGACCCGCTGCTCGACGCCTTCGATGCCCCCGATAACTTCAACAGCGTCTCGCAGCGAAACGTCACGACCACGCCGACGCAATCGCTGCTGATGATCAACGGCGTCTGGACGCTCAATCGCGCACAGGCGTTCGCCGCACAACTGGAGAACCTGGACCTCTCCGACTCCGACCGCATCGCGTACGCTTATCGGCGGGCGTACGGCCGTTCGGCGACGGCGGAAGAAGTCGTCGCCGCGAACGCTTTTCTGGACGAGCAATCGGCTCGCATCATGGACGATCAGACGACGGATGGCGAATCGGACGAGACGAAAAAGATCGATCCCCGTCGCGCGGCATGGGTCGATTTCTGCCATGCGATTTTCAACTCCAGCGAATTCTTGTATGTTGATTAAGAGACTCTAACACAACCGGTTGTGCTTGTTAAAAATAGCTCACATTCCAGGGAGAACGGTGACGCACAGAGGTTGTGTTAGAATGATTAAATCACCGCGAGGAGTTCGATCCATGCCGCTGCACCGCATTCACGTTCACCAACCGCAGAACCTGTCGCGCCGTGACATGCTCGTCCAGGGCGGTGCCGGTTTCGGCGCGCTGGCGCTCGTGTATTTGCAGCAGCAGACTCTTGCCGATGATATCGCTTCGAAGCCGACGATCCGCTTCGATCGCGGTCAGCGGCATCTGCCGGCGCGGGCGAAGAGCATTATTTTCGTGTTTCTGGAAGGGGGGCCGAGTCACATCGACCTGTTCGACCCCAAACCGAAACTGCGCGAACTCGCCGGTCAACCGCTGCCGCCGAGTTTCAAACCCGTCATCACGCCGATGGGAGAGTACGACGCTCCGTTGCTCGCCGACAAACGTCAATGGAAACAACACGGCGAAAGCGGCATGTGGATCAGCGACTGGTTGCCGCATATCGCCGGGTGTGCCGACGACATTTGCGTCATCCGCTCGTGCTGGGCGAACGGACTCAATCATTCGAACGGCGTCTGCCAGATGAACACCGGCTCGATCATCGGCGGCCGGCCTTCGCTCGGCGCTTGGGTCAGCTACGGCCTCGGCACCGAAAACGAAAATTTTCCCGCGTTCGTAGTCATGGAAGACGAGCCCGGCCGAGTCATCAACGGCCCGCGCAACTGGAGCGCGGGCTTTATGCCCGCCGCCTATCAGGGGACGGCGTTTCTTCCCGGAGCCGAGCCGATTCGAAATCTCGCGACGCCCGACGGCATTAGCGCCGATCGGCAATTGGCCAAACTCCGCTTTCTCGATCGGCTCAATCGCCAGCACGAAGCCAATCGGCGCGAACAATCGGAACTCGACGCCCGCATCAAAAGTTACGAACTCGCCTTCCGCATGCAGGCCGAAGCGCCGCTTGCCGTCGATCTCGGCGAAGAAACGGCACACACGCAAGCGCTGTACGGCATTGGTCAGCCGGCGACCGACGTCTTCGGACGCAACTGTCTTTTGGCTCGCCGGCTGGTGGAACGCGGCGTCCGCTTCGTGCAGTTGTATCACGGCTCGGGGAGCCGCTGGGATGCGCACGCGGGGATTGAAGCGAATCACACGACGAACTGTAAGGCCTCCGATCAGCCGGTCGCCGGGCTCATTCACGACCTCAAGCAGCGCGGCTTGCTCGACGACACGCTCGTCGTCTGGGGCGGCGAATTCGGCCGCACGCCGATGAGCGAAAAAGGGGACGGCCGCGATCATAACCCGTACGGTTTCACCATGTGGATGGCCGGCGGCGGCGTCAAAGGCGGCCAGACGATCGGCACGACCGACGAAGTCGGACTGCACGCCGTCGAAGACCGCCTGCACGTCCACGATTTGCACGCCACCATGCTGCATTTGCTCGGCCTCGACAACATGCGGCTGGCCTACCCGCACAAAGGTCAACCCGAACGCCCCACGTTGAACGAAGGCGTGCCGTGCAAAAGGATCTTTTCTTAAATCCTTCTCCCTCCGGGAGAAGGTGGCCGCAGGCCGGATGAGGGTGCCTTTCGAAGGATGAAGGATGAAGGATGAAGGATGAAGGATGAAGGATGAGTCAGAAAAATCCACGCATGTGACCGAGATGCAGATCAACGGTTTCTGCGTGCTTGAAGGCGTCATTCCCGCCGATCGCTGCGCGGAGATTCGCCGGAACATCATCGCCGCGGTGGAACGGGCGCGACGCGATTATGGAACCGCGCCGCAGAAGGTCGGGTTCGTTCCCAGCGTCATCAATCACGATCAGTCGTTCGCCGAATACCTCGCCGATGCGCGGCTCATGTCGCTCGTCTCACAACTGCTGGGTCGACACGTCCGCATTTCGTTCACCTCGGCGATCATCAACGAACCGGGAAACGCCCGCGGTGAATGGCACGCCGACTGGCCGTTCAATCAGAAAAACGCCGGCCGCGTTCCCGCGCCGTATCCCGACGCCGTGATGCATTTGACGACGCTGTGGATGCTCTCCCCCTTCGAGGCGAAGAACGGCGGCACGCTGGTCGTGCCGGGGAGTCATCGTCATCCGACGAACCCGACGATGTCCGCTTGCGGCGTCGATTGCCATCAACCGTTCCCGAGCGAAATCAACGCCACCGGCTCGGCGGGGAGCGTGCTCGTGATGGACAGCCGGCTGTGGCACGCGACGGCGCCCAATGCGACGGGCGAATCGCGCGTCGCCCTCGCCGTGCGGTACGCCCCGTGGTGGCTGAACCTCGAAGTGCTGCGTCCCGAGTCGGACGAACGAAAGCGGATGTGCGATGAAAGCGGTTTGAGCGACAACGTCGTCCCCTCGATCCGCCGCGACGTCTACGAGTCGCTTCCCCCGAACGTCCAGCCGATGTATCGTCACTGGATCGAACGGAATGACTAATGTCTAATGACGAATGTCGAACGAAATCCCAATGTCCAAATGACCAAATCACGATGGCTGCAAGTTTTTTGCGAGAGTCTTTCGTCATTAAGACATTGGGATTTCTTTAGTCATTAGGATTTCGTCATTAGTCATTGATCGATTCAAAAACCGCACAGGGAAGGACCAGCATCCATGCAGTACCGTCAACTCGGACAAACCGACCTCAAAGTCAGCGCCATCGGCATGGGCTGCGTCACGTTTGGCCGTGAAATCGATCGCGACACGTCGTTCGGCGTGCTCGATCATGCGCTCGAGCAGGGGATCACGCTGTACGACACCGCCGAGATTTACTCCAAAGGGACCAGCGAAGCGGTGCTCGGCGACTGGATCGACTCGCGAAAATCGCGCGACAAAATCGTGCTCGCGACGAAAGTGTACGGCAAGCTGACGAACGAACGGGTGACGAGCTCGTGCGATGAAAGTCTTATGCGACTGAAAACCGATCGCATCGATCTGTTCCAGCTCCACAACTGGGACGCCGCCACGCCGCTCGACGAAACAGTCGGTGCGCTCGAATCGCTGGTAAAACAGGGCAAAGTCCGCTATATCGGCGTGAGCAACTGGCAGACCTGGCAGCTCGCGAAATCGCTGATTCGCGCGGCGAAGCAGGCGGGCATCCGCTTCGAATCGATCCAGCCGCCGTATAATCTGGTGCAGCGCGAAATTGAAGCCGACCTGTTGCCGTTGTGTCTCGATCAGCAAGTGGGCGTTCTCAGTTACAGCCCGCTCGGCGCCGGTTTTCTCACCGGCAAATACACCCGCGGCGGCGAAGTCCCGAAGGGAACCCGCTTCGACATCATCCCCGGCCATCAGCCCATCTACTTCACCGAACCGGGTTGGCGCGTCGTCGAAGGATTGCAGAAAGCATCACACGAGACAGGGCGTTCGATGATCGATCTGTCGCTCGCCTGGGTACTTGGTCGGCTCGGCATCACAACGATGTTGGTCGGGGCGCGAAGTCCGTCGCACATCGACCAGGCCCTCGCGGCGGCGAAGAATCCATTGAGCGATGAACTGCGCCAACGGTTGGGGAAACTGTGATCATTTTTTTATCGACGGCTTTCAGCGGCGAATGCCGCGATAGCGTGTAGCCGTAGGTGTCAACCCACGGAATCGGGACGTAACGAACGAAGAGCCGCGAATGCGGCGGCAGCGGTTTTTCTCACGGTTTTCGATCCCGCAGGGATCGCAGCCATTAGCCGGTCGGTTGAGCGTCCGCGAAACCACCGGACCGCGAGCACTCCAACTTCATCGACCCCGGCGGGGTCGCAGCCCTGCGGCGGATGATTGAATTGGATTTCGCCTGCGTGGATCGTACACCCGTCGATGTTAGAACGAATCCCCTATGTAATCAGGTCGGCCGGAAGAGAGCCGAGCAAGGCTCGGACAACCCTGACCGCCTCCGAATCATCAACTAGAAGGTTACGAATGGCCTCTTCATACTGAGCACGACCAGCGAAATCAAGCGCCTTGGCGATGGCATCGAGCGCGGCAGATTCTCGAATAGGGTATCTCTGCAACACACCGACGAAGTCGGATGCGTTGACCAACGTTTCCAGACGCGCCGCCTCGTCTTGGGCGACTTTCGCAAAGTCGATTTCAGCCGTACGTTTGCCGCCCGCCGCGACCTCGTCTTTCTTTGGTAGAAGCGAGAAAACCTGTGCGCGTGCCGCCTTCTCAGCAATCCGGGTACTGAGGTGCTTGGCGTTGTCACGAATTGCTCTGATGGCATCGTCGTTTGCCTTCTTCAGCTTCTCCGCCAGATCGCCCCCCACCACAGCCGTGAGCTTCTCACCCGCCAGCTTCTGAACGTCGGGGTGATAGTAGATTGATTCAACCGAATAGACATTCAGCGGAATCACTCCCATGGATCGCAAGTGCTCGATCCGCCCCGGATCGGAAGAATCGTTGTCGACCAAGCCGAACGGCTTCACCCAGTGGAGGTCATCCGTGCCTTTGATGCCAACAACCGCATTCTCAACCTCGCGGCAGCTGGCCTTGGCTACGATCGACGCATTCGGGAACAGGAGGCTGTAGAGCGGTTTGTCGAGACTGTGTTCGACGCCCTCGACAAACACGATCTTCCGACGCTCACCCAAAATGGTTCGCTTTAGATCATCGTCGATCGCATCGGTCTTCTCCAGCAAATCGATGTCGTAAGATGTCACTTTGTCGCCGTCATACACGCAGGCCCGAGTCAACAAGACCTTCGAGCGCGGATTGTCGACTGGAAGCAACGGCTCGTGTGTGGACACGACGAAAGCGCAGTCTGATCTTTCCTTGAGCAGAAGCGACAGAAGCGGCGAAATGATCGATCGATGGAGGTGTCGCTCCGGCTCATCGATCAGGAGAAGCGTCCCCACCGGCACGGTCAGCACGTTCGCGGCAATGAGGATCGCATTGCGTTCGCCGTCGGAGAGCTTCGCGATGCTGTATAGGTTGCTGCAATTGCGGGTCGCCATGATCTCGTCGTTCGCTTCAACGGACACGACGATGTCAAGATTGGCGAGGCGTAGTAAGCGATTCAAGGTCGTAAACGCCCCGTCCTTGGCGGCAAGCTTTTCCACTTCCTCTGGCTTTTTCTTGTGGTCAACGGCGCTCGTGATCTCACGAGCACGCACATTTTCAGAATTTACTAGATCATAGATCGCCATCTGAGCTCGCTGCTCGGAGTAGTCGTCCATCCACCGCGCATTCGGCTGCCGGTCATAATTGAACACGTTCCGCTCGTAGTCTACACGCTGTCTGCCAGTGAACTCGGGCGATCCCGATCGAAACCATGTTTGGCGGTGCGCCGTGATTCGCCGAGTCTTTTCCTTGCTCGCCGAAGCGAAAGCCTGCATCAGGCTCGACTTGCCGGTGCCGTTTGCACCAAGGATGAAGAGCATTTCCCCGACCTCTACGGTAAGCTGTAGAGGCCCATTCGGATTGTTAGTTGGGATTGACAACGAGAATGACATGTTACGTATCCACGACCGTCTGGGCGTACTAGCCCTTAAAACCTCTCTCGCCGAACTACTGTTTATTCAGAATCATTCTGAATAACGTGCGCACGTTATACGGAACCCGACATCTCAAAATCGCCGGGCTGCGAACACCGCGGCCCCCTGGTTCAAGACATGTGACACTGACCAATAGACATTACATCACTGCCATTCGCAGGTGTCAACAGGACGAACGATTTCCTGCCTGCATTTGCCGTCACACGACGGCCTGTGAAGCTCAGCCGCTCGGCTGCGACCCCGCCGGGGTCGGCTTGTTGGTAAACCGCTCACCGGTGGTTTCGCTGCGCTCAACCGACCGGCTAATGGCTGCGACCCCTGCCGGGGGCGAAAGCCAAGAATCGACGAAGCCTGCTGCTGGGGGGCGGGCGATTCGATCGCCCCCAACGATCGCGCGCTTGGCGGGGGACTTGCAAACGCGCTATACTGATAACGTCTCCTTCGGCTTCCCTTCGAAATCGGCAAACCGTTGGCCCCTTGTGCGAGGTCGTCTCGATGAAATTCCCGTTCCGAATGTCGATTGTGGCCTTGTTTGGTTTATCGATTTCCATCGCATCCGTGGCCGCTCAAGAACGGACATTCGATATCCTCATCTACGGCGGCACTTCCGGCGGCATCATCGCTGCCATTCAAGCCAGGCACATGGGCAAGTCGGTCCTGCTCATTGAACCGTCCAATCATCTCGGCGGACTCACCGCCGGCGGGCTCGGGGCGACCGACATCGGCAACAAAGCGGCGATCGGTGGATTATCCCGCATGTTTTATCGCCGCATTGCTGAGCATTATGCGAAACCTGACGCATGGACGTGGGAGAAACGCGAAGCCTACCGCAGCAACCGGCAGGCGGGTGAAAATGAAATGTGGACGTTCGAGCCGCACGTCGCGGAACGCATCTACACGCAAATGCTCAAAGAGGCCGACGTCCCTGTGCTCATGGAAGAACGTCTCGATCTTAAAGACGGCGTGACGAAGGAGAACAACCGCATCGTCAGCATTCGCATGGAAAGCGGCCTGACGGTCACCGCGAAGATGTTCATCGATGCCACGTACGAAGGCGATTTGCTGGCGAAGGCCGGCGTCTCGTATTTCGTGGGGCGCGAGGGGAATGCCCGCTACGACGAAACGCTCAACGGCGTGCAGACGGCGAACGCGACGCATCATCAATTCATCAAGGCGGTCGATCCGTACGTCACGCCGGGTGACCCATCGAGCGGTTTGTTGCCGCTGATTCAGGCGGACGGACCGGACGAAGAGGGGGCCGAGGATCACCGCGTGCAGGCATACAACCTCCGGCTGTGCACCACCGACATCGAAGAAAACCGCCGACCGTGGCCCAAGCCCGACGATTACGATGAGTCGCGCTGGGAACTCCTCTTCCGTAATTTCGAAGCGGAGGATGTGCGGTTGCCGTGGAATCCGATCTTCATGCCGAATCGCAAGACCGACACCAACAATAACTTCGCCATCAGCACCGATTTTCTGGGGGCGAATTACGATTACCCCGACGGCGACTACGCGACCCGCGAAAGGATTTACCGCGAGCACGTCTCGTACATCAGCGGCCTGATGTGGACGCTCGCCAATCACCCGCGCGTGCCGCAGGACGTGCGCGAACATTTTCAGAACCTCGGCATGGCGAAAGATGAGTTCATCGATAACGACAACTGGCCGCATCAGCTTTACATCCGCGAAGCCCGGCGGATGATTTCCGACTACGTGATGACCCAGCACAACTGCCAGGGCAGGGTCGCCGCCGACGATCCCGTCGGCCTCGCCGCGTATACGATGGATTCTCACAACACGCAGCGGTATGCAAAAGAGGGCCGGGTCTGGAACGAAGGGGACGTGCAGGTGGGCGGGTTCACGCCCTATCCCATTTCGTATCGCAGTATCACGCCGAAAAAATCGGAATGTGAAAACCTGCTCGTGCCGGTCTGCCTCTCGGCGTCGCATA
>JBBECD010000124.1:0-26098 GCA_040881995.1 Planctomycetaceae bacterium | reverse complement strand
ACTTGTCGCTCCAGGCGGTGACGACGTAATACAGCAGATGCTTCTGCACATCGATGCCGCAGGTGAGCCACGACGCCCACACGGGTACGACGCCGCGGGACAACTTGGTCAGCTTGGTTTCCAGCCCCGCGAATCGTGGTGCATCCGAGGCGGCGATCAGATCGATGGGATCGTTCTGGTACTCGGCGAAGAACGCCGCCTCGTTCTGCAGCTTGAGGTTCATGGCGTGCTGGATCGCCGAGAGTTCGTCGTGGTTGTACCGTTCCGCCCAGGCGATCACGGCCCCGTCATCCATCGCCGTCTGATGCTCACGATAAAACTCCGTTGCGTCTTCGCCGGCGTTCCCTTGGCGAAAACTCTCGGCGCGAAGTTCAGCATACTGCTTCCACAGTTTCTCATCACGGGGGAACGAGTACACCATCTTGGTCCGTTCGCCGTTCCATTCCGGGTGCTGGTCGCGCGAGAGAATATTATCCGCCATGTCGGCAGGACGAATCACCGTGCAGGGCATGATGCCGGAGATTTTCTGACCGGGGCCAGCCAGACCCAGCACGGCACCCGCCAAAATACTCTCCCGCGTGGCGCACTGCGACAGCGATCGGGCCGATTCGTCGGTCTGGGGATCATCGAGCACCACCAGCGAGGGCCGGACGGTATGACCGTCGGCCCGTTTGTGTTTCATGCCGCGGATTCTGCCGGTGATCCCGGCGACTTTGATGATCGCCCCGCTGGCGGTGCTCTCCGGCATCGTCGGCAGCACAATCTCGCGGGCCGTCCAGCCGATGTGGGTTCTTTCGCCCTGATACAACTGACCGTTACAGCGATTGGCGATGCCGTCCAGACATTGAATGGGATAGACCACCTCCGGGAAATCTTCGAGCAGCAGATCGTTGGCGTCGAGTTCGGTTTTAATCGAATCGAGCATGTCCATCGCGTGCCCTTCGTCGCTGCCGATCAGGCAGACGAATTCGCGGTGTCCGTAGAGCACGGCCCAGATGCAGGCGCATTCGCAAATCGTGGTTTTACCCGAACCACGGGGCATGGCCATCGCGAACAATCCACCCCGCAGCACCGCCTGTTCGATCTTGGCGATGACCTTCAGATGATCCGGCGACCACGGCAGATGGAACGTCAGCGGAAAGTACGAGTCGCAGAACAACCGAAAGTCGAATGTGGCCTGAGCTTTTCGGTCGGGATTCCCGACCACGGGCAAGACCCCGATATCGCGACCCGCGATCGCCAGCGCCACGTTCCGAGCCCGAGCACGGTCCTTCAGCTTTTCGTACGGATCGCCATCGGGCTCGGGTTTGGGGGCATGCCGGGTTTCGACCAGCCACGCCGTATACCGCAGCAGGTCAACATGCCGGGCATCGCCGATCCGCAGACCAGCGCGGGTGCGGTGACGATGCAACTGGCGCTCGTTGATGACTTCGCCCAGCGGCGTGGAATTCAATAACCGGCAGCATTCGCTGGGGCGGAGTTTTCGCGGGTCAGTCGCCATGCGGGTCTCCCGAGCTGCGTCCCATTTGTTTCACCAGCCAGGCGGCGTAGTGCACCAAGTTGATCGTCCCGTCGGCGTTCGTGGGGGCTCCGGCTTCGACATCGTCGTGCAACATCGCTTCGGTGACGGCGAACGCGCCAACCTTGGACAGCAGGCGGGCGGCGTCGCGGACGGCCAGCGCGGTGGGATTCAGCGGCGATTTTTCTCCGTCCGTGGGCATGTCGGAAACCTTTCAGAATCCTTTGGAATGTGGGCGAAACGGAGTGGATGTCATGCCGGACCTGAGGTAACTGATGGCTGTTCGAATTGAGATTTCCACCACCAGATACAGGAGAAACGAAGATGACGAACCACCATGAGATTGAGGATTGGGGCGATGATTTGCGGATCACCAAAATCAACCGCCGGGAGTCGGGAACGGGCATCTGGGTGGAGGGCGAATTGCATGGGCACCGGTTTCAAGGGCTGGTGTTCGCCGCCCACGCCGAATGCCCGGACTACGAACTGTACGACAGCCGGATCAGCAAGCTCTGGCTGCAACGTCTGTCGGATCGCGTGACGGTCGCCAACTTCGACCGGGGCTGGGACATCATGCCGCAAACGGATGAGGCGAAGGGGCTGGTTGATTTCTTGTGCGCGGGTTTGGCGGACGCCGCCTGCGGATGTTTCGAAGACGCCGAGTAAGCCGAAACGGGGAACCGTTCCCCGTCGCCCGACCGTGGTAGGCCGGGCCTGATGATGGCAGCCTTTCCATCGAAACATTCGAAAAGGATCACGACCATGACGACGACCAAGAAAGCCGCCCCGAAGAAGACGACCAACAAGACGACGAAGGCCACGAAGCCCAACGGCACCAAGGCGACGGCACCGAAGAAAGAGAAGACCGAACGGAAGCCGAGCGCGTTGGATTCCGCGGTACGCGTGTTGGGCGAAACGAAAGAAGCGATGTCCGCCGCTGAGATGATCGACGCGATGGCTGCCAAGAACTATTGGACCAGCCCCGGCGGCAAGACGCCTTCGAATACCCTTTACGCCGCCATCCTGCGCGAGCTGCAACTGAAGGGGACCGAGGCCCGGTTTGTGAAAACGGAACGGGGCAAGTTCGCCTTGGCGGGTGCGAAGGTCGCCGCCAAGAAGCCGACCCCCAAGCAGCAGAAGGCTGATCAGAACCAGACCGCGAACAAGGAGTAATCGCCATGATCTGCGAACAGAAGATCGCCGACGCCTTCCGCAACGTAGCGCTTCGCCTCGAACTGGCGCTCGACGAAGGCCGGCGGTCGAAACGGATCGACGCCGAAGATCTGTTGCAAACGCTCCTCGCGCTGGCGGACGAACTCGATCCGCCGGTGCCGGACAACGTCCCGTCGGACGCGGGCTGCCCAAAATGTGGCGAACGGGACGTCGACCAGTTGGTCTGGCTAGACGACGAGTCGGTCCAATGCTCCCGCTGCCGGACGACGTACCGCCCGGACGCCGAGCCGTAACGGGCCGGTTCCGTACCCAAACGCCCCACGTTTCGCCACGTCGGGGCGTTTTCTCGTGGGTGGTAGAAACGTTCAAGATTCCGCCCCCGCCGCGACGTGGGCCAACGTGGGCGACTTGGGTACGAGTCCCCCGAAGTGGCTGTATCGCACCGGCTTTCCCAACTCCTCGGCCAAGGCCACCTCCGCCGCGACCCCCACCGATTCTTGCCACCCCCGGATCGTGAGCACGACCAGTTCGTCGCACCGAGCCAGGTGCTCGCGGTTATGCGGTTCCCAGAACGCCCAGTCGGTCGGGAAGCCGTATTGCGCCAGCGGATGGCTGTGAACGATGGGCGAATAGCAGGTGAGCCCGGCGTGCAGCAGAATCGCCACCGCGTGGCAGGCGAGGCGGTAACGGGATTCGCGGACGGCGGGATCCGGATGCGAGTAGGGGCTGGCGAGATAAATCATGCCGCCACCTCGCTCGCCGTCACCCGTTCGGCTTTCTTGCCTGTGAACTGCTCGTACCTTTGGACAATCACGTCGGCGTACAAGCAGTCCAATTCCATCAAGAAGGCATTCCGTCCGGTCTGCTCGGCGGCGATCAATGTTGAACCGCTGCCGCCAAACAGATCGAGCACGTTCTCGCCGGCGCGTGACGAATACTGCATCGCCCGGACGGCGAGCTCGACCGGCTTCTCGGTGAGGTGAATCATCGATTGCGGATTCACCTTCTTCACATGCCATAGGTCGGTGGCGTTGTTCGGGCCGAGGTACACGTGGGCTGCGCCTTCGCGCCAACCGTAGAAGGCGATTTCGAACGCGCCCATAAAATCTTTTCTCGTCAACACCGGATGCTGCTTGTCCCACACGATGCCTTGCGAGAAGTACAGACCGTGCTTCTTCAAGAACGGAGGGTAATTGCCGAGGTTCGCGTAGCCGCCCCAGATGTAGAACCCACGGCCGGGGACGAGCACGCGGGCGAGGTTGCCGAACCAGCCGTCGAGCAGGTCGTCGAAGGCTTCATCGGTGACGAAATCGTTGGCGAGCGGTCGATCCTTGGCGCGGAGTTTCGTGTCGGTCGGTTTCGCTTTCTCGGGATGGCGTTCGAGATCGAACTTTTGATGATGCGTCTTGGGTTTCGCAAAGCTGCTGTTGCCGGCGGCGATGGCGTTGTTCGATCGGGGCTCGACCTTCACGTTGTACGGCGGGTCGGTGTTGACCAGATGAATCAAGGCACCATCGAGCAATCGATCAACGTCTGCCGGGTTGGCGCTGTCGGCACACAACAAACGGTGATTGCCGAGCAACCACAGATCACCCGGCTGCGTGATGGCGGCATCGGGCGGTGCGGGAATGTCATCCGGATCGCACTGGCCATCCTGCACGTCGGTGCCGAGCAGCTTGGCGAGTTCGTCCTCGCCGAAACCGAGCATCGCGAGGTCGTAATTAGACTGGTCCAACTCGGCCAGTTCGAGCGGCAGCAGATCGTAATCCCATTCGGCCAGCGTCGCGGTTTGATTATCAGCGATCCGGTAGGCCTTGATCTGCTCGGGCGTGAGATCTTTGGCGACATGCACAGGGACTTTGTCGAGCCCGAGCTTCTGCGCCGCTTTGTAACGTGTGTGCCCGCAGATGATCACGCCGTCAGGGTCGACGACGATCGGCTGGCGGAAGCCGAATTCTTGGAGCGAACGAGCCACCGCGTCGACGGCATCGTCATTGAGGCGCGGGTTGCGTTCGTAGGGCGTAATGCGGGAGAGGGGCCACAACTCGATTTTCATGGGAGTTACCTTCGTACGTGTCAAAGTACTGGTAACTCCGAGCTGCGGAGTGCGGCCCCGTCATGCGGGGCGGCGGGCAGGTTTTACCGTTTGGGGGCTGCCAACTGAGTTCGCATTATAAGACACTTGTGACAACTTGTCACGATCGAAAACACAGACCGAGCTAGCTTTGCACATCGAAACTTGAAGCACCGTCCGCTTCTTGGATGTCGCGACCGACGGTTCGCTGGCATTGCAAAAGACTTTGCCGTACCCTCATTGGCGGTAGGAAGTACTGCTCCCATCAGGCGCGGACAAACCTTTCCTGTCTGGCTCCGCACCAACCAACTGCCTTGTTGTGTAAGTTCAGAAAATCAGGCTCTGTAACGGTAGGCCCCGAAATTATCAACTATTTGGGTGGCAATTGATCTGGGACCGTCACCATATTCGACGAAAGGTTCAGGAAACGTGGACGATCGAAAACGGACACTCTTGGACGTATGGAATGCGTTGGCACGATGGAGCGTCAACAATGCACCTTGTGCCTCAACGTTTTCTTCTGCCGTCGACAAGCCAGCAAAAGCGTTTCAGGCAAACATCAGGCGACTGACGCAACTGGCACGCTCCCTCGATAATGCATCTCTTTCAGGAAAGGTAGCAGGATGTATTGAAGTCTGTGCTCGTTACCACTTTACCGGGACTCCTGGGTTTGACATTGACATGTCCGATAATGAACAGCGGGAAAATCAAAAAAAGGCCGCAGAATACGCCAACAAGTGGATGCGTGGTGACGAAGAGATGCCGGCATGGGTTCACCTGAGTACCGCCACCAGTATGGATTTTGGTGACTTCATCATGTCCACGATGCATGATACGAACATGCTTTCTGCGACAATTGAGGGCTTGATGGGGGCATTGATAACCGGCACATGGACCGCAATCGAAGTGCTCGCCGGCGATCTCTGGGAAGATGCTCTCAATCACCACCCCGACGGCTTAGCACGTTTAACTGGAAGAAAAAATCGCATCGGGGGAAAACGCGTTGACGAGGCAGAACTGAACGACGATACCGAATTGCCGGAACACGACACGCAGGATCGTAAATCGATTTTGCTTAGCGATCTGGAACGCGTTGCACGCGGACGCTACGACCTGTCGCACCTGATGGGGACTTTGCTCAGACAGAGGTTCTCGTTTTCTACTCTCGGCGCGATTCGTGAAGCGTATAGTGTGGCCTTTTCCGAAAAACTGAAACCCCGGCCTAAACCCATCGATGAATGCCTTTCCAATAAATCACTCGATGCAGTCAGCCTGATCAGAAACCTGCTTGTCCACAGAGCCGGCGTGGCCGATGACACATACATCAAACGATCTCGCAGCATACCGCAAGTTCCGCAGCTTAAAGTTGGCGAGAAGTGGCAGGCATCCAGCGACACAGTCGAAGTGGTGATTGCACCAGCGATTGAAAAAATTTCGGAACTCATACAGGCCGTAGATGACTGGATCAAGGCGGGCTAATTGCTGCTTCGGGGAATACGCTGCAAGTGGTGTCGAATCAATGCCAGAACCTTTTTGCCGGCGCGTGTGGGGATATAGCCCGCACCATCGCAAAACTTGCATTCCTCCATCTCAGGACCACAATCCGATACGTGTCCCAAACCATCGCAGTGCTCGCACCAACATTCCAATTCCACATTTTCCAGTAACGATTGCAGAATGCGATCTTCCATTTTCTTCTACACCTCTCTGACAAAAATGACATCGGTTACTGACGCATGGGTCACAATACTTCCGGACGTATTTCGGACGATAGCCAGCCTTCATTCATGTGGAACGCCCTTTGACACAAAATGGCGAGCATTTGCGCCGCATGCCGTCGCAACAGCAATTCTCCCCCGACGCCCCCGCCGTCCGACAAACCGCACCGCGATCCGCACGCCATCAACCTCGAACACCCGCGCCTGGCCCGGCGAGTACCATTCGATCGATTGCGGCACGCCCGATTTCGCCAGCGTGTGGTGCTTAGAATCGGACAACGACCTATGCTTCTCATCCATGACATAACTCCTTTTCTTCGTGCATGTTAACTTCGTTCGGACAAGCAAAACAAACTGTGCTTAATAGCTCGGCAGTTCCCCCGTCCCCCAAGGCCCGTATCTCGCGTAAAGTACCTACACGATTGTTGGCAGGCCGCCCCGTCAATTTCATCAAGTGTGTCGTCCTGTGCTTTGTTAGCCTTCCTTCGCTTTCCTTTGCCTACGTCGTACTTCATTGATCGTGACGATCGGACAACGCCCGCGTCGCCTGTCGATAGAAATCAACGACGTCGACTCGAGGTGTTCCAGGCCGCGATAGGTGGCAGACCGAGAGAGCCCGAACTGTTCCCAGGTCGCACGGCTGAATTTCAACTTTGATCGTTTACGTAATCCGCAGAGAAACCAGATGGCGATGCCAACGGCAAGTGCCTTTCCTGGCAGCGCCGCCGCCTGCTTGATCCAATGTACGGGGACCGGCCCCCGTAGAAAGCGAGTTGCTTCCCGTTTCTGCTTTTCCTGCCAGCGCTGTCGCGTTTCGTCTGTCATCCGTTCGGGCGGCATCTCATATCCTTATAAGAGAAGAGATATATAGATAAGATAATAGAATAGAGGGACCGGTTGGCCTGTAGCTGACACAACTCATGCCCGGATCTGACACAACTGGTTGCCCACACCTGACACATCTCAAAATGGTGAAGCTGCGCAGGTTTCGGCAGCTTCCAATTCCTCCAACAATCGTTGAACTGTGCCCCACATCCGCTCTCCTCTCGGGTCCATGTACCGTTCACCGGAGTGCACGATCTTTGCGTCGGTTCGCAATGCGAAGCCATTCAGCACCACCTCGGACGCTTCCCGCATCGCGGCCTGCGTCTCGCGGACGACGTCTTCATTCTCGTCCTCGGCGCCCTCGACGAGCAACGCGTCATGCACCGGACAGCACACCGCAATACCTCGTTCGGTGGCTAGGCAGCACGCCAACCGCAGCATCTCCGCACCGTTCGCCTGCACTGGAAAATTCCGCAGGCTGGTCGGCTTCACATCCGGTCCCACATGCAACCGCCAGCCGAAGACGGTATGCAGCCAACCTTTGAGCATCGCGTGATTCACGGCACCGTCGGACCATGCCCAGAAAATGGGAAATCGCTCGTGGTGCAACCGCAGCAACTCGCGGGCGTGGGCTTCGGACTGCCCGATTAGCTGCGCCAAGCTGTGTTCCGCCATACCATAGTTGGCGGCGAGGTAGACGACCTTAAACACATCTCGCAACTCCCCGTGCGTTTTTTTGGTCGCGTTCTGCGGGATGACGCCGCCAACCTTCCCCAGCCACAGGTACGGATCGCCGGAGAGATACGCATCCTGCATCGCCGTATCGCGAGAGAGTTTTGCAGCGATGCCGATTTCCTGGGCGGACCAGTCGATGTACGCCAAGGCGCGCCCTTGGGTAGGTTTGATCAATCCGCGAAACCAGCAGCTCGGTCCGAAGATGAATTTCGCGTTCGATGGCTGGTTGCGCCCCGTCTTAGCACGGAACGCCGAAAGCATCGTGCGATTCCGCCCGTCGGAACCGACCAGCAGATCGTTCAGCCGCAACTCCGAGAGCGAATGACGAAGTTCCCGCAGGGGTGACACTGCCGCGTATTGCCGACTCATCTGCCGGAAACATTTCTCGGAGAGGTCCAGATCACCGGACTCGAGTCGCGGCCACGGTATATCGTTCTTGACGAGCCAAGCCGCGAATCGTTTGGAGGAGAACGACATTGGACCGGAAGGTATTATGGCCGGGGACGTGACAACGAGGTTCGCCCCCCGATTGAGAATATCGGGATGGTGTTTCGGCTTCACCCGCCGATCAGCTGCGCGAAGCAGTTCCCAGAGATTGCCAGTGTAGTCGGCGTCGTCAAAACCGCCGTCGTATTGGAAACCGGTCCCGATGCCCAACGCGGGAAATTCAGCAGCCAATTCGCGGGCCATGACATCGAGAGCCGGCCACGTTGAGTAATCATTACCGGCGTTTTCCCAGAGAGCAATGCGGCCGACCGTGAGACCTGTCCGCTTGCGGGCAGCGGACACAGCAGCGATGTGTTCGCCCACAGCCTCGCGTTCAATCCGCCAGATGTGCTCGACGGTGTTGAGCAGTTGGTGCGGATCAATATCCCAGGCTCCCGCTTCCCGAAGAATGGCCGCACCGAGGGGTGATTGCGGATCGATGGTTCGTTGCCCGGTGGGAATGTAGACGTCGTAATCGACATTGACGGCCTGTATCAGGAGGCTCTTGATCGCTTCCCAATGGCGATTCAATCTCTCAAACATCTCGACGTCGATGGGAACGCCCGTCGCTTCCATGTGCGCGACGGCCACCATATATCTGCCACGAAACAGTGCACGCGGCAGATCGATACGCGGCAACATCGCCGAAAGCAATTGGGCGAGGGTATCAACGTCTGACTGGCAGTAGTCCAAAAGATCGCGACGCTCGACCTCGGTGAACGGACCGCCTCGCATCGCCAGCTGTTGCATCGATTGCTTTTCGAGCGCTCCGATCGACTCGACGCCGTGATACGCCAAAGCCCCGAGGAGCCCGCTACCACAGGGCGTCGTCAGACCGTTGGTGAGGTTGCGAAATTCGCAGAAGAGATCGAGTACGCGCAACGGCATGGGCCAACCGAGTTCGATGAAGCAGCTGAACTCGGCCGAGGAATAGTAGGCGACGATCAGAACATCCGCCGCCATACAGAACGGCGGATGTTCCAACTCATCACCCCACAGCCGGACGAGGCGTCCGGTGTGGTATTCCCGCGCTACCATGCAGATTGGCGTGGGACGTTCACCTTCAGGGGCATGAAACTCGAAGTCGATGCACCACACTTCACGGTAGCAGTCCAGGATGCTCATATTTCGCCCCGCAGTCGTTTGAGCACGGGGTGGTCCAGCGAGTCGATTCGGCGATCTTTGAACGCGATCGCCAGAATGTCGCGAAACGATGTATCGGGCCAAGTGGGTTCTGGGATGTCTCCCATCGCCTCCCAGACCTCGTAGGCACCGAGCGCCATGTTCGACTGGACCCGGACCCACTTCTCGGCTGCGATCGTCGCAGCCTCCAGAGACGAGCGGCTCCATTCATCGATCTTGCCATCTGGCCCCGGCAATCGGCAGGGCCACAGAAACAGGACGTTCTGCCGGGTCATGGCGGTAAAGAAGGCACGCACGCCGAACGTCGATTCTGTCGCCAAGTCATCACGAAGCGACGGTGCGACCAAGTAGATCTCCCGATCTTCTTTCAGCTCCAAAACGGCAGTTTCGAGACGATACAATGGGTCGGGGTGAATTCGCACGTACGTCTCCTTGGGGGGTTTCCGCACCGGAACCGTCAGCAGCGATTTCTTCACACCGAAGTTCGACGCGAAATCCTGGCTGAGCCGCAATTGTTCGGGATCGAAAGGATCCGGCGCCTCATTCTTCTTTTGCGGTTTCCCATTGTCCGGCTTCTCGTTTTCGTTTAAACTTTCATCTGACATTTGGACTACCCTTTCAGGGTCTGTGACGGACGACTCGCCCCCGCGGGTTGTCCGTCGTGGTTTGCGCCGAGGTAGTTTCGCTCAAACACTTGAAGCGATGAAAACACCAGCTCAGCACACGATTTCCCGAGCACATCGCTCAAGGAGTAGGCGTTTAGATCAAGCCCGCAGCCTTCAGACGGCGGGTCGTGGCTTCGTCTCGTTCGGTCGAGATGTCGGCGGCGGTGCAGGCGGCGTTTGCGGCATCGGTCTGATCGCGAACGAATCGCGCGAAGGCTGCGACCGTCGTGCACCAACAACCGTTGACGAGCACGGACTCCAGCTTTGCGCCACGGCAGCCTTTTAACCGCCAACGCCACACCGTCCCGGGTGAAGGCCGTCGGCCAGTGCGCTCTTTGGCGATGACCGTAACCGGACGCAGATCATCGTGCTCCAAGTCGATCAACAATTCCGTTCGTATTGCACTCGCAGTGGGCATAAAAAAAAACTCCTGTGAAATGGTTGAAACCTGTTGACGGTTCCAAGCATCTCAAAGGAGTCAGTTATTGTCCCGGACATCGTCGGACATGTCTGGGTTTGTCAG
The DNA here is from genome assembly GCA_040881995.1 of Planctomycetaceae bacterium. GTDB lineage: Bacteria > Planctomycetota > Planctomycetia > Planctomycetales > Planctomycetaceae > JAQCEJ01. The sequence continues at coordinate 15,237 of JBBECD010000124.1, read as the reverse complement.
ATTGTCCGATTCTGGTCCGCTGCCTCCAGCTTTCGTTTCCATCGACTGTAGGCCTTTTGAATGGCATCCACGGACATGTCTTCTCCGAATGCATTATCTATGAGGCGAGGGATTGTTTCCCATTTGACAGGAGGCGTCTTCTTGCGAAGGACATCGATGTACTTGCAAACCGGGTCATTTTTCGATGTTCGCGTTTCATTCGCTTTGCCTCCCGAGTCTGGATCGTCGCCCACTGCATCCATGATCCAGTCCACCGTATACACCGACTTCGAAACAAACCCCTTGAGCTCCGCAAACCAGAACCAAAGTGGGTCCGGCAGCCGCATCCTGCGTAGAAAAGTCTTTACCTTTTCGTCGCTCATCTCACCGTTGAGGAACTCGAGCCCTATGACCGTGCTCGGGAAAATACCAGCATCAGTTGGCGAGAAAGTGCGCCAGGTAAAACACTTCGCGGATCGCGAAAGTGGGCTGCCATCGATCTTCCGCATCGCCAGTTCCAAAACGGCATCGCTCCAAAAGGTCAATGTCTCACGGGGCATACGTTTGGGAGTGAAGTGGCGTTCCCAGAGAACACCCGAAATTAGAGGAGGCAATTGGAATAACAGACGGGCAGCGTCATCTACGCAGCGGAGCAAGTCGTCCACGCTCACTCGCGACTGATAATAGCATTGACGGTGAGTGGGGCGACCGCCGAGGGAATCGACGGCGTCGTATGATCGCAACTCAGAGGAACCGGCTTCCTTCCGGCAGAATTCTTTGAGTCGTTTATCCGCCCACTCAAGGACCGCAGCATATGCCGATTCAAAATCCTCTTGGGAGACAGACGGGAATTCACCATAATTGACCACGACCACATCGATCTCCGGTCCCTTCTCGCAGAGCTTCTGGAACCGGTCTCGAATATTCTGCCAACTGCGAAGACTCCTTTCTCTCGCGTCGATCCCCATAATTGCCGGTTTCCTGATGTCGGTCATCCCGAAGAAAAAACTCGCGGGAAAATGGTCAGGTTGCCATCGTTCGGCCCGTCGGCCTATCCCGCGCGTGAATCCGTACGTTATCCAATTTCCAGCATAACCTTCGCCGCCATCGCGAAATCGCGTTCGGCGTAAATTTCCGTCACCCGCGGATCGGAATGCCCCAATACCGTCTGTGCCGCTTCGATTCCGTAGCGTTCGCGAATCGCTGTCGCCCTCGAGTGCCGCAATTGATTGGGAGACCAGCAATATTTGCGACGCCATTCGGAGGCCTCAGCGCTGAGACGTAATTTTAGCTTTTCACGTTCTGTGTTGGAAAGCTCCTTGCGTCGGAAGACGGCGGCCGCAGGGTTTCGCAGGTCCGAGGGCATCTCGAAAGCCGATTCGCACGCTCGCTGGACGGCGCGGTTGTACGAATCTTTGGTGTAATGATCCTTTACCTTCCGCCCCTTCGGTTTCCGCGACTCCTGCGACGGCGTCATGGGCGACCGCCTTCTCTGTCGACGCGTCGTCTTTCGCTCCGCCTCGGATTCGATCGGCGAAAAACAATGTGCTTCGGGATCGCGGTCGAGATACTTCTGGAGAATCTCCTGGCCGGTGGGACCGATAAAGATTCGCCGCTCTTTGCCGTGGTGCTCGGTCTTGTGGTGAGCGGGTCGATAGGTCCACACGCCGTTGGTGCCGCGGGTGATGTCGCAGGGGCGGAGCGAACAGGCTTCGCCCGGCCGCATACCGCAGAGAAGTTGCAATCGCACCATGTCGGCGACGATGGTCGTGAGGTGCGGAAGTGTGTCGTTGACGGTGCCTTCGTCGACGGGGCGAACGGGTTCGGATTCGCGAGCCTCAGTGCGACCGGATCGGAGAGACGTCACGGCTCGCAGGGCTTGGTAGATCTCACCTGGTACGAGTTCATTTTCGACGCCCCAGCCGAATACCCGCTTCATCCGAAGAATGGTGCGATTGATGTTTGTCCGGCATAAGCCGGCAGCGATCATCGTCTCGCGGACTTCTTTTAGCTTTAACGGGCCAAAGTCCCGAACGCGGCAGCGACCATGTGCTTTGACGAGAAAGCGAAGAGCGTACCGGAGGCAGGTCACCTCGCTGGTGGGGGTGCCATCCTTGTGTCGGTAATAGCCATTGGCGTGCTGAAGAAAGAGCAAACACAGATCGTCAACCGCAAGCGAGACTCGCGTGGTGTCTTGGCGAGAAAGCCATTCGCCGACCAACTCGTCATATTGTTCGCGGGATTCGGGCGACCCGAACGGCCCGAGATAATAATCTTTGCCGTCAATACGGCAGCGGGCCTGCCCGGAGGGCTTGTGGTAAAGGTAAGACGGTTTGTGCTTGAACTTCGGCATTGCGGCCCCTTTCATAAGGAAAGTGGTAGAAAGTGTGGTAAAGACCAACTTTCACGCCGCACTGCCGGGTTGGCAGGTAGTCGCAAGTCGCGACTCGGCAAACTCTTGTGTAAATCGGGACGGCGGGATTTGAACCCACGACCTCTTGCACCCCAAGCAAGCGCGCTAGCCAGGCTGCGCTACGTCCCGTTTTTTTGGCTCGTCTGCCCTGTGCCCCTTTGAATATCGCCGATTGTTGTTACGACTTACCTGGGCACTGGCGAGCAAATGTTGCCAGTATGCGTAGTTATGACGGCGATGGCGGGGAAATTCAAGTCTTGCGGTAGGCGAATAACGAAGTTATCGGCAACTGCCGTTGTCCGACTCCAATGACGACATCGCCCCCGCGGAAATGGTTCACTCGCGCGGACAGGCGTCGACACGTTCATCGCTGTTCGCGCTGTCTCGTACGTAGGGCACGAGAGCCGTTCGAGGATCGATCGACATCAAGCAGTTCAACCCCCTGACATTTTACTGCAACCGGATCACCTGATTCTTGCATGTCACGTGCAGCGACTGTGAATAATGATAAACGCTGACGTCGTTCCCGACATCCGTCGGCACGCGGATGAGGAATTCGATCCAGTCGGGGCAATTGAATGCCGAGTATGCCAACTGCATACGGTCGAGCAGCATGTCGGGTTCGCCGGTGAGATCGGGGATGAGCGTGGGGCCGGTGTCGGTTTGATAGATCCATTCGCGTTCGCTGGCGTTGATGGTTTTGACCGGATACTCGATCACCGCGCGAAAACGGTCGTTTTCCAGCTCGGTCCGCGCGACGAGGATTTCGTTCTTGAGCACGGCGTGCACGATGTCCTGCGGCGACTCGATAACTTCGCCCGGGCGTTCGGTGACGTCGATACGCACGCTGTCGAAGGTGTCGTCGATGAAACCGGTGTGTCGATCAGGCTGCACGCCGCTCCCGGGAGGATACAACGGCACGCCCATGCCGGTGCGGGCATATGTCTTGAGGGTGAGATAACGGTCCTCGGAAAAGATCGGAATGAAGTCGGCATTGGGTTCGGTCCAGATGTCTTTTTCGACGCCGACGCGTTCGGTCTTACAGTTCGCGCCGTGGACGAACGTGTGCACTTTGCCGGTCGCTTTCTCGGTGACGACGCAACGGCTTTCGAGCGGAATGCGGGCGTTGTTCAGCGTGACGACCAGCTTGTGCGTCACCGTCTGCGGCGGCTTCTTGACGGAATCGATGCGAAAGGTGAGAAACGTGCGCGAAAAATCGATGGCGTTCATGAGGGGTGTTTGTCCTTCATCGACGATCTTATGAAACGGAATATCAATAACGGCGGGGCAGGCTAAAACTTGTACTCCTGCTGACGAGATTGTAGCGTGGCGATGACGGGCAGGCGATGAATCACCGTTCGTTCCGCTGACGATACAACGCCGGGTCGACAGCCTCGATCATCTGCTCGAGGTTGAGATCGACTCCTAAAAAATCAATCACCGTTTGTGCGGTGGCGGCGGGGGACGTCACCAATTCGGCGTAGGAGCAATCGATCATGCGGACGTGCGGCTGACGGGTGACCCACTCGGCGAGGGAATCGAGATGCTTCGTAAAATGCTGCTTCATCGTTTCACGCATGGGGCCGCCGGGCTGGTTCAAATCTTCGAGCATCCGTTCTTGCGAGCGGAGGACTTCATCGAGATCACGCCGCATGAAGATGACGCGGTACTCGAAACCGGCGGGGAGATGATACAGCAGCAGCGACACGACTTTAACGACTTTCCCCTCGGCGTCGGGCACCCACGAGTTGTCTTTTTCGAGCGAGCGGACTTTTTGAAGTTCGAGATAGCCGCGCGGATTGTGTTCGTCGGCGGGCCGGTTTTCGTCGCAGAGCAGGGGCAAACCGCCAGCTTGCAGCATCTGCATCATCAGCGACGTCCCCGAGCGGGGTAAACCGGAAACGATGGTGATCATGGAAGGTCCAGGGTTGAGAGTCCAGGGTCCAGGGCCGGAGAAGAGAGACAAGAGTCGAGAGTCAAGAGCCAGAAAATAAACGACTCTGACACAACCGGTTGTGCGTGTTAAAAATGGTTTGCATCTACGGACAACGGTGACGCACAGAGGTTGTGTTCGAACTACTAAAACCATCAGGCGATGCTGATGCCGAAGAGTTTGCCGATGGCCAGGCCTGCGGCCATCATCAGGACGATGGAGGCGACGAGCCAGTGGACTTCCATGTCGCCGACCCACAGTTCGCGATGGGGATATTGGATATCGATGCGGGTGATCGGGCCGTCACCGGGGAGGGGAGGTTCCACGGGGTAGAGCAATTCCTGCCAGATATTTTGTTGACTGCGGCGCGGGGAGATTTTGACGAACGATTCGCCGACGCGAAACTCTTTTCGGGCGACGGCGTCGCCGCTGTGGATGTCGATCCAGGCGTCGTCGGGTTTGTCGGCGCGAATGCGCCAGCAGATTTCGTTCGTTTCGGGGATGCGGACCCCGGTTCCTTCCTGTTTAAGTCTATCGGAAAATTCCAGCCGCACGGGGGTTTCGAGAACCGAATGAGCCGGATCGAGTTCGACCTCGACGATCGCGGTTTCACCGGGTTGAACGGGGCGATACTCAAACCACGCGGCGAACTGCGAAAAAATGAAGATCATCGGCACGAGGGCGACGGCCATCGGCCGGGCAAACGCCGCCAGATAGGCGAGATTGCTGGTGAGAATCCGCCAGCATGCGGTCAGGCTCACGCGGGCATCGTGACGGAACAACAACAGTTCGAGCGTGCGGGCAATCATGCGATTCCGCGAACGCCGTAGTGCGAATTGATTCGACGAGAGATGGAACAGGGCGACCATCAATCCTGCCACCACGAAGCTGCCGACGATGAGCGCCAGCCAGGGGGAGACCCACAGGCGAAAGAACAGGTCGCCGAGGAGATTGATAACGCGGTTCAGGTAGTACATGTCGTGCTTGACGAGTATCAGATTTTCTCGGAGTGTTCGTGCCTTTCGTGTGTTTTGTGGTCAGAAGCATGTGCAACCACGAACGGCACGAAAAGCACGAACGGAAAGGAATTCTTCATTGTCCATTGTCCATTCTCCATTATTCAATATAGCCCAGTCCCTGAAGCCGCTTGCGGACTTCCTCTTCGGATTGGGCCTGCTCGACTTCGGCGGCGGCAGTTTCGAGAATGTGCAGGATGAACTCATCGACGGAACTGTATCCTGCGACGTCCGCCGCTTTTTTAAGCGTGGCGTACAGGTCTTTTCCGATTTTGATTTTGGGTTCGAACATGTCGGTCTTTCGTGAATGCGGTGGTACTCCTGCTTTTTATTTTGTGGTTTCGCATACCCAAATGGCAAGAGCCGGCGAGAAAAGAAGAATACGAAAACAAAAAACCCCTCCGGGTGAAAGGAGGGGTTTTAACTCTGGCGAGGGGGAATCGTCGAATATTTTGCCGAACGGTTACTTCGTCGCCGGCCGCTTACTGCGCACCGAGGCGTTACCGCTCGTCGGTTTTTGGACCGCCGCGGCGGGGCGAATGGTCGCCGTGCCGTAGTCACCACTGGTGTTTTCGGACGGTTTCGTGCCTCCCGTGCGCGAGTTGGTGAGGTAATTGTCGACCAGCGTTTCTTCTTTGAGTTTCGCGAAGATCTGATTGACGGCGTCCCCCGCTTTTTCCTCGACGAGGTTGCCGATGATAATCTCGCGGACTTCGTCGATGCTGTTGACGACCGGTTCGGTCTGTCCTTCACACAAGAGAATCGCATAACGGGTAGCGGCGAGTTGAATGATGCCCGAAATCTCCCCTGCCTTCAGCTTGAAGGCGACTTTTTCAAGCTCGTCGTTACCGACGTAGCGGCGAATGGGGGGAATCGCACCGCGTAACGAACGGCTGGTCGGCTCGATTGAGTGAGCGGCGGCGAGGCGCTCGAAATCGTCGGGCGTGCCGCGATTCGCCTCTTCCCAGACCGCTTGAGCCCGGCGCTGGTTGTCGAGCACGATGATGCGGGCTTTCACGCGGGGGCCGTAATCGCGAATGTAGGCTCGCTTGATTTCCTCTTCGCTGATTTCGGTCTGTTCGCCGGCGAGTTTGCGGAGCGCGAGAATCGGCCAGATGACGTCGCGGCGGTACTGACTTTGGGTTAATCCCTGTTCGGATTCGAGCATCTGATACCACGATTCGACCGGGAGATTGAACTGCTTGGAGATTTTCACCACTTCGGCGTCGACTTCGGCCGGAGTGACTTCAATCTGGTGTTTCAGGCAGGCCTGCTGAATGATCAGGCGATTGATCATGTCGTCCAGAATTTTGCGTCCAGAGACCTGCACGCATTCCTGAGCGAGGTCTTCGTAGTTGACTACCACGTCGCCGACCTTGGCGACGGCGCGGTCGGGGGCGACTCGGCCTTTGGCTGCCTTTTCGGAGCGGCTATTCTCCGCGGCGGTTCGCTCGGTTTCCGCCATGGCGGGGGTCGTGCGGTCGCGCATGACCTGCATCAGCACGGCGGCGATGAGTACGGCGAACGCCGTTCCGCCCAGAAAGATGGCCCAGCGATTGGGCTTTTTTGGTGATTCCATTCCCATGCTCGTGGTGTGATTCCCTTCACCCATGGCCATAGTTCTCCGCTGAATTTGAGGTGTCCATACCTGACTGAGATAATTCGAACACAACCTCTATGCGTTACGTTTTTCGACCTAAATCGCTGTTCAACGGGCATAACCGGCTGTGTTAAATCTTTAATCCTTTTCCTGAGGAGGGCGGAATATAGGCCGGAATTGAAAATCGGTCAATCTCTTTTCGTGGAAGTTCGGCATATTTTGCCGCCGCGGCGGAAAAACGCCGATTTAAGTCGCGTGAATCTGACTTGTCAGCAACCCTTTGGGGACGGTATTCTGCTCTCTGTCCCAACTTGGGCTCGGAGAGATGGCTGAGTGGCCGAAAGCGCCGGATTGCTAATCCGGTGTACGGGGTTTACTCGTACCGAGGGTTCGAATCCCTCTCTCTCCGCTTTTGCGGGCGTGGCCCGCAAAAGCGGGAATGACGAATGTCTAAATCCGAATGACGAAAACCAAAAATGATCCAATCAATTTCGTCATTTGGACTTTGGTCATTGGGATTTCATTAGACATTCGGGCTTAGACATTCGTCATTGACCGCGCAGCGGGTCTCCCATGCATCGCATCTATCTCGATAATAACGCCACCACGCCGATTGATTCGCGCGTGCTTGAGGCGATGCAGCAATGCTGGGTCGATGCCTTTGCCAATCCCGGAAGCCGCCATGCGGAAGGCCGCCAGGCGCGTCAGATGTTGGAATCGTCGCGCGAGCAGATCGCCTCGATTCTCGGTGCCGGCCCCGACGAAGTTTTCTTCACCAGCGGGGGGACCGAATCAACGCATCTGGCTCTCTTCGGACTCGCACACGGACCGCCCGGACCGGTCGCCTGCACCGCCGGCGAACATCCCGCGACCCGCGAATCTTACCGCCAGCTCGCCGAGCGCGGCTGGCCGACGACGTTCATCGAAGTCGATGCACACGGTGAAATCGTCGAGGACCAACTGCGGCAACTTCCGTGGCGAGACTTGAAAATCGTCTCGCTGATCTACGCGCACAACGAAACGGGCGTGATACAGAATACACAGTTGCTGCGCGAGTTGTGCGAGGAATGCCGCGTCCCCTGGCATCTCGACGCCGTGCAAGCGGTCGGCAAGATCCCCGTCGATTTTCGCGCGTTGGGAGCGACGTGCCTCAGTCTGGGAGCCCATAAATTTTCCGGGCCGCGCGGCGTCGGCGCCTTGCTGATTCGTCACGGCGCACGACTGACGCCGCAACTCGTCGGGGGTCATCAGGAACGCGGCCTCCGGGCGGGAACCGAAGCGGTTCCGCTTATCGCCGGCTTGGCAAAGGCGCTCGAGTTATGGTCGCAGGAAGCGGAGCCGCGTCTTCGGCAGTTACAAGACATGCGAGACCGAATCGAAAAGGGACTCCGCGAACGTTGCACACCGGTCGTCATTCATGGCGAACATGCCGCGCGGTTGCCGAATACCTGCAGCATCGCCTTTCCCGGATTGAACGGCGAAGCGTTGCTCGTCGCCTTGGATTTAGCCGGCGTCGCCTGTTCATTGGGAAGTACCTGCGCCAGCGGATCGGTCGAACCGGCGCCCGCTCTGCTGGCGATGGGCTGTCCGCCCGAACTCTGCTTGTCATCCGTCCGTTTTTCGGTCGGCATCCAGAATACGCCGACGGAGATCGACGAAGCCGTCAACCGCATCGCCGGCGAAGTTGCGCGATTGCGGCAGTTTGCCGCGGAAAGGCGATGACGAATATAAGAGGGGCTGCTAAAATCCGGGTCATGGTTATTCGATTCATCCAATCAGGAGTTGAGCGATGTTACGCACCATGATGGTTGGTTTGGACAATTCGGCGTTTACGCAATCCGCCATTGAGTGGGGCATTCAGACGTCCGCCAGGTTCGACGCCCTTCTCGTCGGACTGGGAGTCATCGATCTCGAGGGAATCGGCGGTTCGGAACCGGTGCCGCTCGGAGGAGGATCCTTCAAGAGAGAACGGGACGAAGCCCGCGCGAAAGACGCCCACCGGCAGGTGCGGATCGTCCTCGATGGTTTTGCGCAGCGCTGCGCCCAGGCGCAAGTCGCCTGTAAAGAACTCGAAGAAGAAGGTTCGCCGTCGGAATGCATCTCCACGATCGCCCAACGTTACGACCTGATCGTGCTCGGTCAGGAGTCGCACTTTTCCTTCGAAACGCAAACGGCGTCCGATGCAACGCGGGACGAAGTCATACGCCGTTCTCCCCGGCCGGTCGTCGTCGTGCCGCAGGCGTTTTCGCCCGGTGAGGAAATCGTGATCGCCTACGACGGCAGCGTTCAGGCGGCTCATGCGGTGCAGTCGTTTCAGTCGCTCGAACTGTATCGCGATCAGAAAGTGCACGTGGTCTCGATCCATTCCGAAGTTAAAGTGGCGGCGAAATGGGCCGACCGCATCATCGATTTTTTGCATTTTCATCACGTCGACGCACAGCCGCACGCCATCGGTTCGGGCAGCCGGCCTCAAGACGTGCTCCTCGACTTTCTCAGCCGGAGAAAGGTCTCGATGCTCGTGATGGGGGCCTATGGAAAACCGACCTGGCGCGAGTTTTTCTTCGGTACGGTCACCAAGCGAATTCTCGCGGAGTGTCCCGTTCCCATTTTCATTTCGCATTAAATTGTTGATCCGACGCCGTGCTTTCAACCGATACCGCGCGCCGAGGCCGTTATGAACGTCATCGAAATCCGCGATCCTCAATCCGGTTCCGCGGCGAAGATCGCCGTTGATCTCGGTTTCAATTGTTATGCGTTTCGCTCGATGATCGCGCCCGATGTGGGAGTCGACGTGCTCGAAGCCGCCGACGATTTCCCGCAGGGGGTGCATCGTCCCAGTGCGCGGGGAATTCCGCTGCTGTTCCCGTATCCGAACCGGATTGCTCGGGGCCGTTACGAATGGAACGGCCGGTCGTATCACATCCCCGCCGACCGCGCGGGACACGACCCGAACGGAAATGCCATTCACGGCTTCTGCCTCGATCGACCGTGGAGAGTCATCGATCGGGGACCGTCACACGTCACCGGCCAATTTCAATTGAGCGTCGATGCTCCCGATCGCCGCGATCTCTGGCCGGCGGATTTTGTGATCGAGGTCTGTTACACGGTGAAAGCGTCGTCGCTGCGGGCCGACATCAGAATCGTGAATCCGTCCGACCAACCGTTGCCGTGGGGTTTCGGCACGCATCCTTATTTTCAATTGCCGTTGTCGCCGAGCAGTCAGTCGGAGCAATGTTTAATCGAAGTCCCGTGCGCCGAGAGGTGGGAATTGATCGACTGCCTGCCGACCGGCCGGCGTTTGCCCGTGGACGAAAAAACCGATTTGCGCGAAGGTGAATACTACGGCCTGGCGAAGTTCGACGACGTTTTGACGGGCATGCCGCAGGGAGTGCGCGAGCAAACGACGTCGATCTGGGATGAACCCGCCGGGTTAAGAGTGGTGCAGCGCTGCGATGCGATCTTTCGCGAGATCGTGGTCTATACGCCGCCGGGTCGCTCCGCCGTCTGTCTCGAACCGTACACCTGCGTGACCAACGCGGTCAACCTGCCCGGCGGTGAATCAGCCACCGGCTGGCGAACTCTCGCGCCCGGCGAAGAACTCCGCACGTGGATCGACATCGCCTGCGAACGGATTGTTGCGTGACGGTCCAGAGCCAAAATAGTCGAGAACCCTCGTTCCCAAACTCCCGCTTCGTCTTTTAGCCCCCGGTCAATGACCGGGGGAATTCGGCGCGTTTCAACCCCCGGCGACTCGCCGGGGGCTAAAATGAAAGAGCGTCGCGGCTATTACCAAAAATGCCGCGAGCATTTTTCCGGTCTCGCTGGCCTATCGCGCGGCTTCGTTGCAGAAACAATCGACGATGGCGTTCACCTGCACCGAGCGGGCGACGTCGATGTTCCCTTGCCAGCGCTGCGTGCCGCGGAAATCGAAGACAGTCATGCCGCGCGTCAGTTCGCCTTGCGTTTCGATATCGACGGCGATGCGTTCGGTTTCGAACCACTCGGGATGAGCGACCGCCGCCAGCGCCGTCACCTCCGGCAGCGAAATTCCTTCCATCCCCAGGTGCTGGTGATGCGTGCGGAAATAAAAGGGGATCAGCCGATTGATCAATCCCGCGAAACCTTCGGTCTTGTGCTGAGGAAACTGCAGATACTGATTCATCGTCAGTCCCGGTTGCCGGCTCACTTCCAACGGAACAATCGTCAGCGTCATCGGGCAGTGCATCACGGTCCGGGCGGCTTCGGGATCAGAAAAGATATTGAACTCCGCCACCGGGGTGACGTCCCCCATGTTCATTGAGGCGCCGCCGAGGCAGACGACCCGTTTGACCAGCGTACTGAATTCGGGATCGCGATCGCAGGCGATCGCCAAATTCGTAAGCGGCCCCAACGTCACGATCGTGATCTCGTTCGGGCAGGTATGGACGAGTTCGATCATGATTTTATGCGCTGGATGCGAATGATGCAGATTGAGAACGCGCCCCGCCATCTCCCCCAATCCGAACTCGCCATGCAATTCCCGCGACGAGATCCATGCTCCGCTGACGGCCGGTTTTTCGGGAGGATTTTCGAACGAGGCATCACCCAGCCGCGGATGTTTGAGCGGATCGACCTGTTCGATGATCGCGATCAGATTTTTCTTCGCCTGAGTTCCGGAGACGACGCCCGCCGTCGCCGTCAACCCCACGACGTCGAATTCGGGGCGGTTGAGCGCCAAACCAATGGCCAACGCGTCGCCGATTCCCGGATCGGCATCGATAATAATTTTCTGTACCATGTCACGGAAGCGATCGTTCCAGAGTGAATTCGAGCGAAGAAACCGACAGCATACGCCGCGATTTTTGTTTCTTCAATCCGGATTTTCCCTCTGAGGGGCCGATTGGCGAAATTCACGGCACGCTTCTCCGCCTTCACGTCGTGAGATTTCATCTCTACATCGACGCGGTATCGAAAAGTCACTCGGGCCGTTCGGCCAGCGTGGGATCGATTTTGCGAGCCCGGTCGCGGTCGGCCGATGCGGCTTCGATGGCGCCGGCCTTTTCGTGTTGTTCGGCTCGCAGCCAAAAGGCCAGCGCGACGTCGGCATCGAACCGGCGCGCTTGCTCATAGTCGGCGATCGCTTTATCCATGTCGCCTTTCTGCAGGTAGGCGTCGCCGCGAACCGAATAGGCTTCATGATGCGTCGGCGACAGCTCGATCACCTGGCAGCAATCTTCGATCGCCTCGTTCCAGGCTTTCGTTTTAAGTCTCAATCGAGCGCGAAACAGCAGCGGCTGTTCGTTCTTTTCGTCCAACATAAGTGCCTGCGAAACGTCCTTGATCGCGGGCTGATACTGTCCCGCCGATTCGTAATAGGCGGCTCGCGCCAAGTACGACTGCACGTCGTCGGGATAGCGGCGAACCGTTTCGTGGTGTTCGACCAGACCGGTCAGCCAGCGGACCTTTTCCTCGTCGGCCTTGGCTTCGTCGAGCATCTGCAGTGCGATGTACGAATCGCGGCGCTGAAGATAAAACTTTGGGTTCTCCGGCTCGCGAACGATCGCCTCGCTGAAGTCGGAGATCGCCTTGTCGTAGTTGATCAGCCGATGCATGATCATGCCGCGATTGTTGTAGGCGTTGACATAATTCGGATCGAACTCGATTACCTTGTCGAATTCGACCAAGGCGTCGTCCCATCGCCCTTGCTGCAAATAGGCATAACCGAGATTGTTGCGGGCATCGGCGTAATCGGGATCGATTTCCAGCGCCCGCTTCAGCGACGCCACGGCTTCGGCGAATTGAGCCGTCGAGATATATGCCAGGCCGTAGTTGTTGTGCGCCTGCTTGTATTCCGGATCGATCGTAAACGCCTTTTGAAAATCGCGCAGCGCATCGTCGAAATGGGCGAGCGAGAGGTGATAAAACCCGCGCGTATTCCAAAAACGCGCCACGCCGGCATCCAGTTCGAGCGCCCTGTCGAACGCGGCCAGAGCCTCTGATTCATTCCCCAGATCGGCAAGGACTCCCGCCTTGCGGAAGTGAAGCTCGGCAACGTCGGGATCGGTCGCGATCGCCGCGTCGAGCAACGCCACGGCCTGCTTCAATTCGTGCCGTTCGATCGACTGCTTCGCCTGTTCGAGTTTCTCGGCGGCTGGGGGAGACAACGGCTTGGCGACCGCTTCCACGGCGGCGGATTCATTCGAGATCGAATCGGCATCTTGTCGTTGACATCCCCAGATGCCGGCCAGCAAACCGAAAATCAAGACCATGCGCATTGCAGAAACTCCCAGAGGTCGTGCACCGCTTCAAGCATGACGTGTCGAGCCGAAAGCTCGTCGTCATCCCCAAAGCAATGTTCGTGGGGCCATAAAAGGGGCGTTGATTGAAGGGGAAAACGGCGGAAAGTATGGGAAAGGGGTGGATTTCGCAGGAATGTTCCCGCAGGAAACGGGCACAGCCTTATAATCCGGATGCTTGAATCGTGTCAATTGAAGTTAATCCGCACGATCATTTGATTCGCCCCGCGGCTCGATCTCTGGAAAAGAATGGGGCTTGCGTTGACCCCATCAACAGGGTTGCTAGAATACGAAGCTCGGCAAGACGATAGACATTGTCGTGCCGAGCCGAAGCGGCAACGGGAGAACCTTTGCCTGACGGTTCGTGTCATGTAGAGGTGAACGGGCGAAAAACCGTCGGCGACGCGATCGAGCGAAGTGACGGGTTTGACCGCGTTAACGAAAAATTCCGATCGAAACGGCAAGAATTCATCGACCAGAATTACCCGAACAGTCGATGAAGTTGACTGTTCCGTCCCCCCGAGGCCCTCCCAACCGGCCTGCCGGACGAAACAAAGAGAGACAAGAATTCACGATCTCCCGCCAACGGAGATCCCCTCGGGGTGTGGCTCAGCCTGGCTAGAGCGCTTGGTTCGGGACCAAGAGGTCGCAGGTTCAAATCCTGTCACCCCGACTTTTTATAACCTATAGCTGAGTCGAGACTTACGACACCTGGCGACGGTCGCCAGTGCAGCAAATACGCCCGGGAATCGGTTCAAATTTGAACCAAAACCCGAAAGGTGCTGCACGATGGCTCGTCCCAAGACTTCCGTTCCTCGTTTCTGCGTCGACAAAAATGGCCGCGCTTTCACGAAAGTTGCCGGCCGCTTCTATTCTTTGGGCCGGGCGGAACTGCCCGAATCCAAGCTGCGCTTCGCGAAGATCCTCGAAGACCACGCCAAGGGGCTGTTGGTCGCGCGAGCGAAGAAACCCGCCGACAAGCGCCCCGGCATCTCCGTCTCCGAACTGCTCCTGACGTTCGTCTCGAAGGAACTGCCGCGGTTCTCCCGCTCGGAGCGCGATTGCCAGACCACGGCGATTCGCGTTCTCCGCTCGCTGTTCGGCGACACGCCGGTCACGGAGTTCGGGCCGCTCAGGTTGCGGATCGTCCGCGATGCGATGGTGGCCGGTGACCCGAACGCCAAGCCGAAGCCGCGGAAGCCGTGGGCTCGCAAGACCGTCAACCGCCATATGAATCGCCTGCGGAGCATCTTCCGCTGGGGCGTGAGCTTTGAGATTGTCCCCGAATCGGTCGCGTCGGCGCTGTCGATGGTCCGCAATTTGACGCCGGGTGAGTCGCCAGCGGTCGATTACGCTCCGCGAAGAGCGGTTCCCCAGGCCGATATCGAAGCCGTTCGTGCCCAACTGCGGGAATACCACCGCGATATTTTTGACCTCTTGTTGCTCACCGGCGCTCGGCCGGGTGAGATCGTCAGCCTGCGGACGAAAGACGTGAAGCGCACGGGCGACATGTGGCGGGCCGATCTGGAGAAGCACAAGACGGTGAAGTACGGTAAGCAACGTACGTTATTCTTCAACGGCGGGGCGCAGGCCATCTTGCTCAAGCACATGAAGTTCGTCCCCGAAGCGCTGATTTTTCCCACGCGGCGTGATAACTTTGGCGTCGTGATCAAGCGGGCGTGCAAACGCGCGGGCGTGACGCCGTTCGTACCGCATCAGCTGCGCCACACCGTCGCCACGCGTCTCGCGGACGAGATTGGGGCCGAGGCGGCTCAGCGGCTGTTGGGGCACTCGAGCGCGATCATGACCGAGACGTACACGTTGGCGGCGGAGAAACAGGCGATCGCGGCGGCTCGGGCGCTGGGTTAACAACGAGACAACACCGGGGATAGGGTTGCTCCGAACGGCGAAATCCTGATCGCCTTCCCCGCGTGTTTTCTTCAGGACAACCGGCATACAGGAAGCTGGTTATACCCCACGCGGCAGTGAATGAGGTATTCCGTTGCGGGTTGGTTTGTGGT
>JBBECD010000123.1:0-26101 GCA_040881995.1 Planctomycetaceae bacterium | reverse complement strand
CCGTTCCGGTGGTTTCGCTTTCGCTCAACACACCGGCTCATGGCTGGCACCCCGCCGGGGTGCGGGAACTTCTCTTTCCAAACGATGGTTCCCTTTCCAAACGGCGGTCCGCTTCCGAAACGACGGCCCCCTTTCCAAACATCACTTTTCAAACATGGCTCTCACTTCGCCAACACCGATCCGAAAACGCGCAAAGCATCAACGCCCCTCTCGGCGCATGGTTGCGCGCAGCGGGTTGGCGATCGGCCGAGTCATCCGCTGGGCTTCCTCCCGAATCGCGCATCCCGGCCACCGGACGCAGGGCACTGATTCTTCGCATTCATCCCAATGTTTTGTTTGCTCATGTCGGAGTTGGGCGTAAAGTACGCGCAAAGTGTCGCTTTTGTACGCGCGAGTGATGCCTTTGAGCGCGCCAGTGACGCTTTTGTGTGCATTTCGTGCGCGCATTTTGCATTTCAAACACCTTTTTTCGCCGTTGTTTGCTGACGCGGGCTTCTCATCGTCTCCATCTTTCGGACCGGTTTGTTCGGAAATCGCCGTGTTTGGTGGAGGCGGGAGATTTTGTGTTACCAGGTTTACCTCAGCTACCTGGATTGATGGCAAAAGAGGCACTTCATCGACAAAGGTCGCCGATTTCGGGGGCCGCGAGGACGTGCGTACGCAGCATGCATTTTGCGCGCTCCGAGAGACGAGCGTAAACGCAGACGGGGGAAGGAGTTCGATTTCAGACACGATGGCGTTCTGGCGTGCCTTTTTGCGATCACTGGCGCGCAAAATGCGCGGAAAGTCCGCGAAAGGGTCGATTTTCATTGTTTTTTGCGATTTTGCGCGCACTTTTTACTGGCCGAGGGTGCCCTCATCCGGCCTTCGGCCCCCTTCTCCCGGGGGGAGAAGGGGTTACGGCGCGCGCACAGTGCGCTGAAATGCGCTGAAGTGCGCATTTCGCTGCATTTTTGCTCGATTTTCGTCGCTCGATTTTCAGACTGCTTGTTTCACGTGAAACGAGGGTCGGGTGTCGCGGATGGGGGCATTTCGCGGCTGATCTCAGGGAGCTTACGCTCCCCGCTCGCGGAGGGGGTCACTTCGCATTCAACTCCCTGAGCACCTTATGCAGAATCCCGCCGTGGCGGTAGTATTCGACTTCCACCGGCGTATCGATGCGGCAGAGCGTGGTGAACCGCGTCACCGTGCCATCGGGCTTCGTGGCGGTCACTTCGATCGCCTGGCGGGGCTTGAGCTTTTCGTCGAGCTGGATGTCGAAAACTTCGGTGCCGTCGAGGCCGAGAAAATCGCGGCTTTCGCCTTCCCGGAATTGCAGCGGCAGCACCCCCATGCCGACCAGATTCGAACGGTGGATGCGCTCGAACGACGTGGCGATCACCGCTTTTATGCCGAGCAAAAACGTCCCTTTCGCGGCCCAGTCGCGCGACGAACCGGTGCCGTACTCCGCGCCAGCGAGCGCGATCAGCGGCGTGCCGGATTGCTTGTACTTCAGCGAGGCATCGTAGATCGACATCACTTCGCCGGTGGGAAGATACTTCGTCACGCCCCCCTCGGTTCCCGGTGCGAGCAGGTTTCTCAGGCGGATATTGGCGAACGTGCCGCGGGTCATCACGCGGTCGTTGCCGCGGCGGCTGCCGTAGCTGTTGAATTCGAGCGGCGGAACGCCTTGTTCTTGCAGGTATAACCCCGCGGGGGACGTCGCCTTGATCGAACCGGCGGGGCTGATGTGGTCGGTCGTGACCGAATCGCCCACCGACACCAGCACCGAGGCACCGGTAATCGCCGAGATCGGTCCGGGGGTTTTCGGCATATCGACAAAGAACGGCGGCTCTTGCACATAGGTGCTGCTTTCGTCCCAGTCGAAGAGATCGCCCGACGCACACGAGATCGCCTGCCATTCCGGCGGGCCAATCGTGGCCTTGCCGTATTCTTGGGTGAACATCTCGGCGGAGAGCGACGCATTGACGGTCTCGGTGATTTCTTTTTGCGTGGGCCAGATGTCCTTGAGATACACCGGCTGACCGCTTGAATCCGCACCGAGCGGTTCGGTGGAGAGGTCGAGATCGGTCGTGCCGGCGAGGGCGTAGGCGACCACCAGCGGCGGGCTGGCGAGATAATTCGCTTTCACTTGCGGATTAATGCGTCCTTCGAAATTGCGATTGCCCGAGAGAACCGCCGCGACGACGAGGTCGCCCTCGGTGACTCCTTGCGATACTGGGTCGGGGAGGGGGCCGCTGTTGCCGATGCAGGTGGTGCAGCCGTAACCGACGGTGTTAAAGCCGAGCTGGTCGAGATAGCGATCGAGTCCCGATTTGTGGAGATAATCGGTGACGACCCGGCTGCCGGGGGCGAGAGACGTCTTCACCCACGGCTTGCGGGTGAGCCCTTTTTTCACCGCGTTGCGGGCGACGAGACCGGCGGCGACCAGCACCGAAGGGTTGCTCGTGTTCGTGCAACTGGTGATCGCCGCGATGACGACGGCGCCGTCTTTGAGATCGAACGATTCGCCGTTGTATTCGACGGGGACGCCCTCCAGTCCGCTGCTGCTTGTCGAATTCCCGGCCGGAGCCGACGGCCCTCCTTCGGACGTCATCGACGCCGGAGTCGACGAGTTACTCGTCGAGGTGCGGCCGAACGTCGTCGCGAGGTCTTGCCGCCACTGCTGTTTCATGCCGTCGAGGGCGATGCGGTCTTGCGGCCGTTTGGGACCGGCGAGCGACGCCTCCACCGTCGAGAGATCGAGCGACAACCGGCTGGAGAACCGGGGCTGGGGCGAGGCATTCGTCCGAAACAGGCCCTGTTCTTTGTAATAGCGTTCGACGAGATCGACTTCGTCCGGCGTGCGGCCGGTGCGCTGCAGATAACGCAGCGTTTCGTCGTCGACCGGGAAGAAGCCCATCGTCGCCCCGTATTCGGGAGCCATGTTGGCAATGGTCGCGCGATCGGCGAGCGTCATCGCCGAGAGTCCCGGGCCGAAAAATTCGACGAATTTTCCGACGACGCCGTGCCGGCGGAGCATTTGCGTGACGGTCAGCACGAGATCGGTCGCGGTCGCTCCTTCAGGGAGTTGGCCCGAAAGTTCAAACCCGACGACTTCGGGGAGGAGCATGGCGATCGGTTGGCCGAGCATCACGGCTTCGGCTTCGATGCCGCCGACGCCCCAACCGACGACGCCCAAGCCGTTGATCATCGTGGTGTGGCTGTCGGTTCCGACGAGGCTGTCGGGGTAGGCGACGCCGTCTTTCGTCAGCACGACTTTGGCCAGATATTCGAGATTGACCTGGTGCACGATTCCGGTTGCCGGCGGAATGACGCGGAAGTTGGCGAAGGCCTGCTGTCCCCAGCGAAGGAATTGATAGCGTTCCTGATTCCGTTCGAATTCGACGCGCAGATTCTCCTGATACGAATGGGGCGACGCGAAGAAATCGACCTGCACCGAGTGATCGATCACCAGATCGCAGGGCACGAGCGGATTGATCTTTTTCGGATCGCCTCCCATGCGGACCATCGCGCTGCGGAGCGCGGCGAGATCGACAACCGCCGGCACACCCGTGAAATCCTGCAGCACCACGCGGCCGGGAAGAAACGGGATTTCGACTTCTTTCGGTTTTTCGGCGTTCCACTGGGCGATGTTGACGACGTCTTCCGCGGAGACAAGAAATCCGTCGACCCGACGGAGGCACGCTTCGAGCAGGACGCGAATGGAAAAGGGGAGGGTGTCGACTGCGCCGATTTTATCCTGCACGAGTTGTTGCAGACGGTAGATGGTGTATTCACCGCTGTTGGTTTTCAGTTGGCCTTCGGTACCAAACGGATTCTTCGCCGACATTTCACGTCTCTCCTCGAAAATGCACGAAACGGAGCTTCGAAGACGGGCGTTCCGCCGCAGGAGCTGGGGAACACGGATAATTTTTCTGTTGCCAATTTTGCTTTCCACCCGTTTCGACGCATGCTATCACTCTGCGCGAGAAATGAGAAGTTGCCGCATGAGAAATGAGACGATCGTCGCTCGGTCGACCGCCGATTTGAATTTCGTGGGCGTTGGCCGGAGGCATCGTCGATACCGCCGTTACAACAGTCAAACTTGACAATTAAGCAAATGTTGATATGTTCTGAATTTAGACGAGGGATCTTGAACTGGGGCGCAGCGTACGATAACATATAAAGGAAGCCTAATCGATATCCTGCATTTTTGAGGGAAACCGCTTCCATTGAATAGGGTTTCCCGCCAGCCGACCGACCTCGCCTTAACGACGACCGAATCCTGCCCTCAGGACTGATTCAGATAAAATCGACTTTTGAAAATTGAGAAATACGTTTATCGCTCGACTTCGCTGAGGGAATTCGAGATGATATTTGTGTGAAGATTTACCGCTGTCCGTCCGCTTCAGAAAAATCCGCAAGACGTTCTTGCAACAATTTTCCTCACGGCATGGGGCAGCGCACGTGGACCCGCAATACGATCAATCGATTCGAATGCTTAATATTCAAGGGAGATGTGGCATGAAACGGACCAGACAGGGATTGCTTGTCACGGCAGCGACTATCCTCTCGACCCTGGCAATGGTGCCTTTTTCTGTCGCCGACGAAACGGCAGGGTTAGGCGCTCCGGGAACCTTGACCGCTGTTAAAGTCGAACCGAACTTGACCGGTACCGGCGTCACGCTGCGGGGCCGCGACGCCCGCCAGCAATTGTACGTGACCGGCGAATATTCGAGCGGTCAACTGCACGACTTCACCCGCTCCGTGCAGTACGGCGTGGCCCCCGAAGGGATCATTACGGTCTCGGCCACGGGCATGGTGACTCCCATCGCTGACGGGGACGCGGTCGTCAAAGCCACGACCTCGGAAGGGGCCGTCGCCGAACTCGCCGTGCACGTCGAAGGGGTCGCCGTTCCGGTCGCCATCAATTTCAACAATCAGATCGTGCCGATTTTCACCAAGTTGGGATGCAACAGCGGCGGATGTCACGGCAAGGCGAGCGGACAGAACGGCTTCAAATTGTCGCTGCTCGGTTTTTATCCCGGCGACGATCACGAATTTCTCGTGAAGGAAGGCCGCGGACGCCGATTGTTCCCGTCGTCTCCGTCGCAGAGCCTGCTCTTGACGAAGGCGACTGGCCGATCGCCTCACGGCGGCGGCAAGCGGATGGACGTCGGCAGCCACGAATATCGCCTGATTTATCGCTGGATCGAACAGGGGGCTCCCTACGGCAGCGAAGATGATCCGGTCGTGACCGGCATCACCTGTTATCCCGCCGGCCGGATTATGGGCCGGGGGGGCGAACAACAGTTCTGCGTGATCGCCACTTATTCCGACGGCACGACGGAAGACGTCACGCAGATGGCGCTGTACGAACCGAACGACACCGAAATGGCGGAAGTCACCGCCGGTGCATTGGTCAAGACGCTCGATCTGTCGGGTGAAGTGGCGATCATGGCTCGTTATCAGGGACAGGTCTCGACGTTCCGGGCGACGATTCCGCTCGGTGTGAATGTGGCGCAAACGCCCGCAGTGGCCAATTACATCGACGAGGCGGTCTTCAACAAATTGAAATTGCTGGGAATTCCGCCGTCGGACCTGTCGGATGATTCGACGTTTCTGCGTCGCGTCTATATCGACGTCACCGGCCGCACCCCCAGCGACGAAGAAGTGAAGGCGTTCCTCGCCGACGCCGACCCGAACAAGCGGGACGTCGTGATCGATCGCCTGCTCGATTCGACGGCGTATGCCGACTACTTCGCGAACAAGTGGAACATGGTGCTGCGAAACAAGCAGCGCGGCGGAGCCGAGCAAGTCTGGTCTTATGAGTTCTATCGCTGGATCTGGACCGCGCTTTACGAAAATCGGCCGTACAACGAGTTCGTCGGCGACGTCCTCGCCGCGTCGGGCGAAGCGAAATTCAATCCCGCCGTGGTGTGGTATCGCGAAGTCGATCAGGTGGAAGAACAAGTCGAAGACACCGCTCAGTTGTTTCTGGGGCTGCGGATTCAATGTGCCCGCTGCCACCACCACCCGTTCGAAAAATGGAGCCAGGACGACTACTACGGGTTCGCCGCGTTCTTCTCGCGCGTCGGCAAGAAGAATCTCGAAGGGACCGTGGCCCAGAATGGCCGCGACCAGCGCGTAATCCACCAGATCGGCCTCGCCTCGGCTCGCAATCCCCGCTCGGGTAAAGATCTGAAACCCGCCGGGCTCGGAAGCGGCGTCTTGGAAATTCCCGCCGATCGCGATCCGCGCGTGGCCCTCACCGACTGGCTCTCCCGCAAGGACAACCCGTTCTTCGCGAAAGCTCTGGTGAATCGCTATTGGAAGCACTTTTTCGGACGCGGCATCGTCGAGCCCGAAGACGATATGCGGGCGACGAATCCGCCGTCGAATCCGGAACTGCTCGACAAGCTCGCCCAGGATTTCATCGACAGCGGTTTCGACCTGAAGCATCTGGTGCGGACGATCGTGCGCTCGAGCACCTATCAGCTCAGTTCGCTGCCCAACGATCACAATCTCAAAGACAAGCAGAACTTCTCGCGGTACTATCCGAAACGGTTGACCGCCGAAGTGTTGTACGACGCCTTCCACCAGGTGACGGCAACCAGCGAAAACTTCAGCGGCCAGCCGGCCGGAACGAAGGCGATTCAGTTGCCCGATCCGTCGGTCGGACCGTACTTCTTGAAGGTCTTCGGTCAGCCGCAGGCCGACACCGCTTGCGAATGCGAGCGGTCGCAGGAAGCCAATCTGGCGCAGAGCCTGCACCTCTTGAACAGCGGCGAAGTGCAATCGAAGATCAGTAACGGCGCCGGCCGGGCAGCCACGCTCGCCGCGGCCGAAGACCGTCCCCACGAAGACCGCGTGCGGGAGCTGTATCGCTGGGTCTATTCGCGCGAGCCGAACGCCGATGAATTGAAGATCGCCCTGGATCACATCGGGAAACAGGAAGCGGCGAACGTGAAAATCGCCTACGAAGATATTGTCTGGGCCTTGATCAACACCAAAGAGTTTTTGTTCAATCACTGAGTTTTGTGATGAATGTCGGACCACGAACGGCACCGTCGGATTCGCGGCTCATTACCGTATTCGTTGTCTCGAGAGCACAACCGGTGAAATGATATTTTGGGCGAAGATTTATTTCTTCCGCCCCGAAGGGGTATCAACAGATTAGCCCAGGGCAACGCCCTGGGTGATGTTTGGTCTTGAATTCAAGAGCCCTGAAGAGGCGTCACAATCAACTTTTGTAAAGTTGATCGTTATTTGTGAAAATGTGCTCACGCTGGGCTCTGTAGAGATCTTAAAATTGATGGTTGCCGAACCGGGTTACGATCCAGCCCGGACATACAAACGTTTGCGAACGTGTGCCGACGAAAAACTCAACCATTAACCGTAATCATGACGACGGAAGCCAACCCGGCCAACACAACTGGTTCATTCCCACCCTCCGTCGTCATGCCTTCCTGAATTCATTCGGCTTCGCGTTCGCCGCTCGAATGCGAAACCGAAAACCCGCCTCGTACGACATCCCGGCGACGTCAACCCACACCCGCGACGTCGCCGGAGATGGAACCCAAACGACGAGACATTCATCGACCCGAAAAGGAATAGTGACATGGCACAGCGTGCTGATTCGCAATTCGCCGCGATCTCCCGAACTGTGATCTCGCGAACCGCGATAACGTGGACTCTGCTTCTCGGCGGGGGAATTTGTTTCGCACCGGGCCTCAGCCAGGTACAGGCCCAACTGCCGCAAATCCGCCTGAATTCCACCATGCCCCAAGGGGGACAGGTCGGGACGACGGTGGAAGTCGTCGTCGCGGGAGGCACCGACATCGACGACGTTAACGCGATGACGTTCAGTCATCCTGGTATCACCGCCGTGCCGAAGACGCAGGATGTCAACGGCCAGCCGCAGCCCGTGGCGAACACGTTCATGGTGACGATCGATCCGTCGGTTCCCGTGGGCGTTTACGACCTGCGGGTGACCGGGGCCTTCGGCATCAGCAATCCGCGGGCCTTTGTGGCGGGAACCCGTCCGGAAGTCCGCGAAGCCGAGCCGAATAACGATCCGGCGACCAACGCCCAGGCGGTCGAACTGAACACGACCATCAGCGGCCGGTCCGATTCCGCCACCGACCTCGATTACTACAAATTCACCGCGGCCGCGGGACAGCGAATTCTCTTCGAATGCAGCGCCAAAACGATCGATTCCCGCATGCAGCCCCGGCTCGAAATTCACACGCTGCAGGGCCGACGGCTGGCTCACGCCACCGCCGACATCATGCGCGACCCGCTGCTCGATTTCACCGTCCCGGCCGACGGGGAATATCTCGTCAAGATCTACGACGTCGTCTATGCGGGAAGTGCCGATCACTTTTATCGATTGAGCGTTCACACCGGCCCGCATATCGATTTTGTGATTCCTTCCTCCGGCCTCGCGAATACCACCGGAACCTATTCGCTCTACGGCCGCAATCTGCCGAACGGCCAACCGACTGAAATGAAAGTCGACGGCCAGCCGCTGCAAAAACTCGATGTCTCGATTGCGTTGCCCGAGAGCACCGCCGGCCAGTTGACGGCGGAATTGCTCGACCCGGTGATGGCCGATGCCGACGGATACAAGTACATTTTTAGCGACGGCGCCGTGACGGCGAACCCGATGACGATTTTCTTCGCCACCGCCCCGACCGCCACCGAAGTCGAACCGAACAACACTCCCGCCGAAGCGCAGACCGTGACGATTCCCGTCGAACTGACCGGCCAGTCGCAGATCCGCGGCGACGTCGACTGGTTTAAGTTCGCGGCGAAAGCGCAGGAAGTCTATTACATCGAAGTCTTCGGCCAGCGAAACGGCGTCTCGCTCGATCCGTATTTCGTGCTCGAACAGATCACCGTCAACGACAAGGGTGAAGAGGCCGTGACGGCGATCACCACTCAGGACGACAACGGCGCCAATCTGGCTCCCAACGTGTTTGATACGATCGCCGATGACCCGATTTTCCGTTTCGTGGTTCCCGCCGACGGCAATTATCGCGTCTCGGTGCGGGACAAGTATTTCGAAACCCGCGGCGATCCGCGGTTGACGTACCGGCTGTCGATTCGCCAGGAGACGCCCGATTACCGCTTGGTTTACCTGCCGCTCCAGCCGGTTGCTCCGGGAACGAAGATCGCCGGAACGTGGTCTTCGAATCTTCGCAAGGGAGATAATTTCGAGATCGAAGTCATGGCGTTTCGCCGCGACGGATTTAACGGCCCGATCGACGTCGACGTGGAGGGACTCCCCGCAGGAGTCGTCTCGCAGGGGACGACCATCGGTCCCAATCAGACTTCCGCCGTGCTGGTGTTGACCGCCACAGAAAACGCGGCAAAATGGTCGGGGACCATCCAGGTCGTCGGCAAGGCGCGGATCGACTCGCTTCAAACGACATCCGCCCTCGCCGCGGCGAAAGCCGCCGTCAAACCGGCGACCGATGCCCTGGCGCCGCTGGTCGCCGCCGAACAAAAAGCGAACGAAGCCTTAGCCGCGGCAAACGCGGCCCTGGCCGAAGCGCAAAAAGCGGCCGAAGCCAATAAAGATGATGCCGCATTGGCTCAAAAAGCCGTTGAAGCCCAAGCCGCGGTGGACGCCGCGTCCGCCGCACTGAAAGCGGCCCAGGATGCCAAAATCGCTCAGGACGTGGTGATCGCACAAGCTCAGGCGAAGGTCGCCGAGGCACAGGCGGCTCACGACGCCGCCGCAAAAATCGTGTCGCATCCCGCACGGGGCGCGACGATCGCGTGGAGCGGCGGACCGAATATTCCCGGAACGGCGCGCACGACAAGAACCATCGAACTGGCCGTGCTCGACGAACAGGCGTTTTACCAGTTGTCGACCGACGTCTTTCGCGTCGATGCCCGGCAGGGATATCAGATTCTTGTTCCCGTCGCCCTGGCGAAGCGACAAGGCTTTAACGCCGACGTTCCTTTGACGTTCGTCGGCATGCCCGGCAATGCCAATATCGCCGTCGAGAACAAGCCGATTCCCGCCGCGAATACCGAGTTGCTCTATCGGCTGTTCGTCAACAATAACACGCCGCCGGGCGTTTACACGGTGTATATGAAATCGCAAGCCGCGGTCTCCTATCGCCGCCATCTCGACAAGCTGGTGGCATTACAGCAACAACAGCCCGCCGCGAATGAAGCCGCCGCCAAGACCGCCGAAGCGTTAACCGCCGCCACGACGGCCAAAGACGAGGCCGTCAAGAAGGGGGCCGAAGCGGCCGAAGCGGCGAAGGCCGCTCAGGAAGCGACAGCCGCCGCCGAAAAAGAACTAGCCGACGCTCAAACCGCTGCGACAGCCGCCGCCGAAAAAGCGGCCGAAGCCAAGAAAGCGGCGGACGGCGATGCCAACAATCAGGATTTAGCCAAGGCGTCCGAAGAAGCGGCGAAGGCCGCGACCGATGCCGAAGCGGTCGCCAAGACGGTTGCCGAGAAAGTCGAAGCGGCGAAGAAAGTTCAGGCCGATGCCGAAGCGGCCGCCAAGACCGCCGAGGAAGCGAAAGTCAAAGCGGAAGCCGACGCCGTTGCCGCCGATGCCGCTGCGAAAGCCGCCGCCGCCGCCAAAACCGATCTCGACGCCAAAGTCGCCGCGGCCGAAAAGGTCTCCACCGCGGCGAACCTCAATGTTTTTTCTCCTTCGACGCCGATCATCATCGACGTGAAACAGTCCCCCGTCACGCTGGCGGCGGCGGTTCCCGACGGCGGTGCACTCAAGAAGGGGGGCCAGGTCGACATCAAGGCGACGGTCAACCGGATCAACGGTTTCCAGGGGCCGGTCACGTTGACGTTCCCGATCCCTCGGGGTTACGCCGGCTTGACCTCCGAATTCGTCACGATCCCCGCCGATCAGACCGAAGGGGTGATCTCGATTCGAGCCTCGGCGGATGCGACCGAAGGGGCGCTGGCGAATCTGGTGATTCGCGCCGTCTCGGAATTCGACGGCCGCGCCGAGGTCGATATTCCGATCGCATTGACCGTTTCACCCTAAAAAATCCTAACATTGTAAACGTTCAGACATTTTCGAGAAGCACAACCGGTTATGTTAGAGTCTCTAACGCCAACGAGTTTGATTCCGTTATTTTCCCCCCCGTGCCACTGAAATCGAAAAGTTCCCTTTAAAGCAGAGGATATAGAAAATGCTGCACCGATCGACATTGACGGCTCTCGTCATGACGTGTGCGTGGTGGGCAGTGAGTTCCCCCGTTTCCGCCCAGGAAGAAGCTGCCGGTCCGATCGAAGCGGCCGCCGTCGACTTGGGCCGTCCGGTCGATTTCGAGCAGGATATTTTTCCGATCCTCGATCGAAATTGTCTCGCCTGCCACAACGTGGCGATCAACGAAAGCGACCTCGTGCTCGAATCGGTCGAGAACATTCTCAAAGGGGGAGCCAGCGGCCCGGTAGTCGTTGAAGGCAAGCCCGATGAGAGTCTCCTCTTCAAAGTCGTCTCTCGCGCCGAAGAACCGGCGATGCCGCCGCTGCCGAACAAAGTCGAAGCGAAGGCGCTCACGCCGCAGGAACTGGGGCTGATCAAACAATGGATTACCGAAGGAGCGAAACCCGGCTCGGGGTCGGGCGCCGCGAACTTGCAGTGGCAGTCGATTCCCTCGAATCTGAAAGCGATCTATAGCTCGGCGCTCTCCCCCTGGGGACGGTTCGCCGCCGCGGGCCGCGTCAACCAGATTTACATTTTCGATTTGCTGAACGGCGACAAGATGACGCAGTTGCTCGATCCCGAATTGCAGTCGGTCGTGATCGACGGGCAGCCGCTCTACCCGAACGGAGCGGCTCATCGCGATTTCGTCCATTCGATGGCCTTTTCCCCCGACGGTCATACGCTCGCCACTGGCGACTTCAAAGCCGTTAAAATCTGGCAACGCGGTGAAAACGTTCAGCGCTGGAAATACACCGCCCCCGCGGCCGTGACCGCAGTGAATGCCTCGCATCCCGATTATGTTGCGGTCGCACTCGCCGACAATTCCATCGTCCTGCTCAAACAGGCCGACGGCGCGCTGCATCTGTCGCTCGCCGGACACACCGGCGCCGTAAAGGGATTGCAGTTCTCGCTCGACGGCTTGCAGTTGTACTCGGCGTCGCAAGATATGACGATCCGCATCTGGAACCTCGCCGACGGTGCCGCCGTGCTCACCTCAACGACGACGGCCCCGATCAACGATTTGATCGTCAGCAAACCGCTGGAACCGGCCGATGCACCGGCCCGGCTGGCGACGGCTCACGCCGATAACACGATTCGCATCTGGAACATTCCCGCCGATGCCAATCCGCCGACGCCGCTCGCCGAACTGGCCGGTCACACCGGTCCGGTGAATGCCCTCGCCGTCGTGCCGGCGACTCCCGACATCATCGTTTCCGGCAGCGACGACGGGACGGTCCGCACCTGGAATCTCGCGACCAATATGGCGGCTCTGAACATGAATCACGGCGCCCCGGTGACCGACGTCGCCGCGCGGACCGACGGTAAATTCTTCGCGTCCGCCGCGGCCAATAATGTGGCGAAGCTCTGGCAAGCCGATAATGGCGCGCAGATCGCCGAGATGACCGGGAATCTGGATACGCAGCATCACGTGGTGTTGGCGACCGAAAGTCAGACGGTCTCGAAACAGCACGTGGCGCTCGCCGATGCCGCCGTGAAGGCCGCCGATGCCTCGGTCACCGAACGCGAGGCGGGGCAGAAAATGGCGAACGAGGCCAAAGCCGCCGCCGACAAGGCGCTCACCGATGCTCAAACCGCCCTGACCGACGCCGAGACCAAAGCCGCCGCCGCAAAAGAGGCCGCCGCGAAGGATACGGCCAATAAAGACTTGGAAAAAGCGGCGACCGACGCTCAGGCCGAAGTCACGAAGCAGACCGAAGCGGTCAAGAGCGCTACGAACGCCCAGGCCGGAGCGGTCCGCAACGTCGAACGGGCCGATCAGGCATTAGCGGCGGCGAAGGAAAAACAGACGGCGACGAAGGCGGGCCTCGAAGCTGCCACCGCCGCCGCGACACAGGCCGATGCCGAACTGGCCGCGGTGCAGGCGACCGATGCCGCCGCCGCCAAACCGCTTAAATCGGTGACATTCGTCGCCGAGGGCGGCATCATCGCGACCTCGGGCGACGATAACGTCATTCATCTGTGGGATGCCACGACCGGCAAACCGCTGGAGAATTTGAGCGGCAACGCCGCTCCGGTAGCTGCACTCGCATCGGCCGCGGGAACGACCGTCGTCTCCGGTGCGGCCGATAACGCGGTCGTCTCCTGGGATGCCGACCCCGCGTGGCATCTCGCCGGCGTGCTGGGACCGAAACCGGAAGCCCCGCTCGATCTGGCTCCGTCGCCGTTCATCAATCGCGTGCTGGCGCTGGCCTTCAGTCCCGACGGCACGAAGCTGATCACCGGCGGGGGCGACCCCTCGCGCAGCGGACAACTGCTGCTCTGGGACGTGGCCAATCGCGCGGTGATCCGCGAATTCGAGAACGCTCACAGCGATACGATTTTCAGCGTCGATTTCTCCCGCGACGGGAAGTACCTTCTCTCGGGCGGGGCCGACAAGTTCGTCAAGATCTTCAACGTCGAGACCGGCGAATTCGTCAAGGCCTTTGAAGGTCATACGCATCACGTGCTCGGCGTCAGCTTCCGGGCCGACGGGGCGTTTATCGCCAGTGCCGGTGCCGACAACGCCATTAAGATCTGGAACGTCGAGACCGGCGAACAGGCCCGGACCATCGGTTCGCATTCGAAGCAGGTGACCTCGATCCACTTCATCGGGGTGGGGGATAACATCGTTTCCTCCGGCGGCGATACCGTCGTCCGCGGACACACCGCCTCGAACGGCAGCAATTACCGCAGCTTCAGCGGCAACCCCGATTACGTTTACACCTCCGCCGCGGCGCGCAACGAATCGCTCGTCATCGGCGGCGGCGAAGACGGCATCCTCCGCGTCTGGGACGGCACCAACGGGAACCTGCTGAAAAGCCTCGAACCGCCGAAACCGGCGGAAGAAAATCCCATGCCGACGGCCGCCGCGCAGTAATCGCGACACGGTGCATCCAACGATTTGCATTTTAGCCCCCGGTCAATGACCGGGGTTTTTTTCTTTCTCCCTCTCCCAGCCTTTCGGCAGAAAGGCGTCCGGGAGAGGGCCGGGGTGAGGGTGCCTTTGATTCGAGGGATGAAATATGAGGGATGAGGGATGAGGGATGAGTCAGAACTCAAAGGCACCCTCACGCGGCCGACCCCAGAGGGAGAGGTGTGAGGAGCACGCTCCGCTGCGCAATGCGTCGCGGCTCACCGTTGAACGCATTTTTCTCCTTGTCTCCCGGTCTCCCAGTCTCCTTGTCTGTTTCGCTCGATAAATCGTCCGTTTACAATCGGAGCAGACAACTTACCAAAATGCACGACGAGGAACGCCCCCCATGTCCCACGCCTTAATCCAACGCCTCTGGCATGAACTCGAACAGATCGAATTGATCGATCCGCATACGCACATCAATCCGCACGCACCGGCGTCGAAGACGCTCGCCGATATTTTGGGATACCACTATTACACCGAACTGGCGCACTCGGCGGGTTGCCCGCGTGAGGCGATCGAAGAGCCGGGAATTTCTCCGAAAGAGAAAGTCGGCCGGCTGGTGCCGTGGTTCGCCCATCTCGATAACACGATTCAGATGGACTGGTTTCTCGACATCGCGCGTTCGTTCTTCGGCTTCACCGGCGACCATCTCACCGAGGACAACTGGGAGCCGTTTTACGACCACGTGGAAGCGGTCGTCACCCGGCCGGGCTGGGAGGACGAAGTCCTGAAACGCAGCAAAATCAAGAAGGTCTTTTTGACGAACGATTTCGACGACCCGCTCACCGGTTTCAACACAGACCGCTACATCCCTTGTTTGCGCACCGACGACCTCGTCTTCCATCTCGCCAAGCCCGAAACTCGAGAGCGGCTCAACAAGGCGACCGGCGGCGACGTCCGCAGTTTCAAAGATCTCAAGTCGGCGATCGGGAAACTCTTCGCGCATTTCACGTCGAAGGGAGCGAAAGCGTGCGCGATTTCGCTCCCCCCCGATTTCGAACCGCAGCCGATTTCCGAAGCGGAAGCCGAGCCGGTGCTGCAAGGGATTCTCAGCGGCCGCGAACTGACGGCGGACGAGCGAAAAACCATCAGCAGCGCCGTCTTCTGGACGCTCGCCGAGTTTTGCGCCGACCACCGTCTGCCGTTCGACTTGATGATCGGCGTCAATCGCCGCGTCTACGAAGCGGGGGTATTTCAGGGGCAGGATTTGTTCGATCAGCGGACGTCGCTGATTTTATACCGCCGGCTGTTCAACGCCTTCCCCCAGGTGAAGTTTCCGATCTCGGTGCTGGCGAGCGTCAGCAATCAGGAACTCGTCAGCTACTGCTGGATTTTCCCGAATGTGATCGCCCATGGCCACTGGTGGTACTCGAACATTCCGACGTACATCGAAATCGATTGCCGCAGCCGTTTGCAGGCGGCGCCGCGTAACAAGCAGATCGGTTACTACAGCGACATGTACAAGCTGGAGTTCGCGCTGCCGAAGTTCCGCATGTATCGCAAGGCGCTGGCGAAGACGCTAGCTGAAGATTTCATCATCGCCCGCGGTTGGACGGAAGAACGCGCGCTGGCGCTAGGACGGCAGACGCTGCGTGGCAACGTCGAGAGCATTTTTAACGTCTCTTAGCGGAAGAAATGATGGGGGGATGGGGTGATCGGGAGATGGGGAGTCAGGAGACGGCTCGTTCTTGTCTTTCACTCCCTATCTCCCTATCTGTCGGCCCTCGCCGACAATAGAACGTGCTGAATCTGGTGCTTGATCATCCATTCCAGCCAGCGTTCCTGCTCTTCGGTGATCTCGATTTCGGTGGTGTGCTCGCTGTCGAGCGGCGAGACGAGCCGGATCACGCCGTCGTCCAACGTTGTTCGCGACTCGGCGAGGGGAATCCAGAATTCGCCTTCGCCGAGTTTCGCGGGAGCATCGCCGCTCCCGGCGGGGGTCGCGAAATACGTCACATCGTGCCGGAAACGATCGGGCATCGGAAACGCGGGAAGTTCGGGATTCGTAACGGATTTCACGTAAACGGTCATGCACTGGCTCCGGCTGATGGTCGTAACTCGATTCGTTGTATCGTAGCCGGTGAGAGGCGAATCACAAGGTTCGGCCAACGGCACAGCAGGCTTATGCCGTTGAAACATTCGGCAGGCTGAAGCCTCTACTCCTACGAAGAGGTACGGTTAATACGTTCAGTGGAAGCGGCTCCGGAATGCCCGTTGACAGAGTTGGCGACTTCCCGGATACTGCCTCTGCACTTTTGAAATCGGAGAATTAGCGAAAAATTCAGGATGTGAATTCGGGCAGTCTATGGTCGATCTGGCAAAATACACGCGAACGCTGGCGCTCCAAGCGCGGGACGCCTCGCGGCATCTCGTCACCGCGACCGGCGAGCAGAAGTCGCGTTGGCTAACCCTCGCGGCGGAGGGGATACGTCGGCATGCCGGCGAGATCATCGCCGCCAATGCCCAGGATCTTCAAGCCGCTCCGGGATACGGTCTCAATGCCGCCGCCATCGATCGGCTGCGCTTGAATCAAAGCCGTCTGCATGCCATCGCCGGGGCGTTGGAAGAAGTCGTCGCCTTGCCCGAGCCGATCGGCGAAATCATCGACAGCAATGTCCGGCCCAACGGCTTGCTGGTGACGCGCGTGCGCGTGCCGCTCGGCGTGGTGTTCTTCATTTACGAGTCGCGGCCGAATGTCACCGTCGACGCCGCGGCGCTGTGCGTCAAGAGCGGCAACGCCGTCATTCTTCGCGGCGGCAAGGAAGCGCTGCACAGCAACATCGCCTTTTATCAGGTGCTGAAAAACGCCCTCGTCGATGCGAAGTTGCCCGAGCATGCGGTGCAACTGGTCGAAACGACCGATCGCGAGGCCGTCAGTCATTTCCTTAAACTCCGCGAGTTCATCGACGTCACGATTCCGCGCGGTGGAAAATCGTTGATCGAACGGGTGACGGCGGAAGCCTCGATGCCGGTCATCAAGCATTTCGACGGCGTCTGTCACGTCTACGTCGATGCCTCGGCCGATCTCGAAATGGCGGCTCAGATTCTCATCAACGGCAAATGTCAGCGGCCGGGGGTCTGTAATGCGACCGAAACGGTGCTGATTCACGCCGACGTGGCGAACAGTTTTCTGTCGCTGGCCGTGCCGCAACTCAAAGAACACAAAGTCGAACTTCGCTGTTGCGAGCGATCGCACGACCTGGCGCCGGAGAGCCGGTTGGCGACGGAGGAGGACTTTCGCACCGAATATCTCGATTTGATCTTATCGGTGAAAATCGTCGATTCGCTGGAAGAGGCGATCGATCATATCACCGAATACGGCTCGCATCATACGGATACGATCGTGACTCGCGATCTGGCGTCTTCCGAGCGGTTCACCACGCAGGTCGACTCCGCCGCGGTCATCGTCAACGCCAGTACGCGGTTCAACGACGGCGGCGAATTCGGACTGGGGGCCGAGATCGGCATCAGCACCGACAAGTTTCACGCCCGCGGCCCGTGCGGATTAAAGGAACTCACGAGTTACAAATACGTCGTCCACGGACAAGGACAAATACGCCGATAACTTTAAGAGACTCTAACATAACCGGTTGTGCCTCCCGGAAACGCTTGAACGTTTGCAATAAATCGTGACGCACAGAGGTTATGTTAGGATTTGTAATGACGAATGACGAAATCCGAAACGAAAGCATTCGGATTTGATTCGAGCTTCGACATTCGTCATCGACCGGCGTCATGACAACTGGACAGGTAGGAACCCGTCATCGATCGACAGCGAAACAAATGACGGTCTCGACAGGGAGGTCGGGCATGGCGGATGTGCTCAGTCAGACGGAAGTGGAATCGTTATTGGCAGCGCTCGATCATTCGGGCGGCGGGTCGGCCGCGCCCGCGGCGTCGGCGAACAAACAGCACGAGTCGTTTGCGCAAATCAGCGTTTACGATTTCAAGCGTCCCGAGCGGGTCAGCAAAGATCAGATGCGGGCCCTTCAGGCGTTGCACGAAGGGTTCAGCCGGGAGTTCGGGGCCTCGGTCAGTGCTTTGCTGCGGACGATCGTGGAAGCCAAGTTGATCAGCGTCGATCAGTTGACGTACAGCGAGTTCGTCTTCAGTTTGGAGAATCCGACCTGTTTCAATCTGCTCGATTCGAAAGGGCTGGAAGGTCATCTCATTCTCGATTTGAATCCGTCGATCATTTTTCCGATTCTCGACCGCATGCTCGGAGGCGGCCGCGAGGCCGAGCAGGATTATCCCAGCCGTCCGCTGACCGAGATCGAACTCAAATTGATTGCGCGGATCATCGAGCTGGCAATGCGGGGGCTCGAGAATTCGTGGACCAACATTTGCGATCTGCAGCTTCGCGTGGCGCAGGTCGAAAGCAACCCGCAACTGGTGCAGATCGTCCCTCCCAACGAAGTCATCGTGCTGATCAGCTTCGAAATCACGATGGGGGAGATGCGCGGGATCATGAATCTCTGCATTCCGTTCAATTCGATCGAGCCGCTCACCGGGAAACTCTCCTCCGATTCGTGGTCGGCGTACACCAAAAAAGCGATCGACCCCTGGCAGCAGGTTTCGCTCGAAACCGGTTTGACGCACACGAAGGTCAATCTGGTCGCCAGGCTGGCAAAAACATCGCTGCGGATGCACGAAACGATGAACCTTTCCGTCGGCGACGTGATCGTCACCGAAAACGCCGTGCAACAGGGGTTGCAGATTACGGTTGAAGGACGGCCGGCGTTTATCGGCTTTCCGGGCGTTTACAAGGGCCACAAGGCGATTCAGATCACCAAGTCGCTGGAGCGTCCCCGCGACGTCGTGGCGACCCGGCTGAAGCAGCAGCCGGCGAAGAAAGCTTGATTTTCGAGAGATGCCGAGGGGAACTTCGATTTTCGGGCGTATCTCCTTGACGGAAATCACATTGAGCGTTAGAAGTATGAGTGCGGGATGATGCGTAGCGAGGCGATTCGCGTATTTTGCCGGCTTGGGCATCACCTTCATATTTGACGAGATCAAGAAACGCGTTTCAGAACTCGGTTGTATTAGGGGGTCCGGTGCGATTTCGCCCGGCAGCGATCGACCGGAAGATTTTGAAGCAACATGTAGAAGGAAAACTGCGATCGATACGAGCCATCGACTCAACGAGCAGATCCGGATCACCCCGGTTCGCGTCGTGCACCATGACGGTCAGATTCT
This sequence comes from Planctomycetaceae bacterium, assembly GCA_040881995.1. Lineage (GTDB taxonomy): Bacteria > Planctomycetota > Planctomycetia > Planctomycetales > Planctomycetaceae > JAQCEJ01. Next base: position 6,806 of record JBBECD010000123.1, on the reverse strand, counting down.
GGGCATCATTCCCACATCACAAGCCATTCAAATTGCGTCCGAAGCGGGTATGGACCTGGTGGAAGTTGCGCCAACCGAAAAACCTCCTGTCTGTCGCATCATGGACTACGGCAAGTTTAAGTACGAACAGAAAAAGAAGCAGCAGTCGAAGACCTCGAAGCAGCATCAGACGCAGATCAAGGAAATTCGTCTGCGCCCCAAAATCGGCGACCATGACATCGCGTTTAAGGTCAAGCAGGCTCGCGAGTTTTTGGAGCATAAAGACAAGGTCAAAGTGAACGTCCAATTCAAGGGACGCGAAAATGCCCACCACGAACTGGGACGGGGCGTTTTGGAGCAGGTTCAAAAGATGCTGGAGGATATAGCGAAAGTAGAGAAAAGTGCCTCGATGGAAAGTGGTCGCAGCATGACCATGATTCTGGCTCCCAAATAGCGGTCGATATCTCCGCCCCGCTGAAAATCGGGTTTTTTCCCCTGCGGAGTGGAAAAATCACGGCCTCTCACGATATAATCTTCGCTTCCTCCTCCCACCCAGACCCCGTCTGACGCAGGGGCAGGCGATTGCAACTTCAACCATCGAATGAAATAAAGTCTGAGATCATGCCAAAGCAAAAGACTCATAAAGGGATGAAGAAGCGGTTCAAAATTACCGCCTCGGGCAAGGCCGTCCATCGCAAAGTCAATCGAGGGCACTTGTTAAGTCATAAAGGCGGCAAGAAGACGCGCCAGAATCGGCTGGATGGAGTGATCACCGACGTCCGCGCCCGCAAAATTCTCGAAGCGCTGCGACCCTGTTTGTAACACGGTTCGTTCCGGAAAATGCGTCCTCAACTCGATGGACAATCCAGCGGCATTCGAGTTTGTCGAATCGCTATCAAAATCATTCTCCCGTTCTGAACATCGTTCAGACGGCCAGTAGAAACAGAAGATAAGAGCCAGGCCATGAGAGTCCAACTGGGTAAAACGCGGCACCGTGCGAAAAAGCGTCTGTTTAAGGAGGCCAAAGGGAACGTTGGCGGCCGCAGACGATTGTATCGGACCGTCAAGGAAGTCGTCGTCCGGGCACGTTGTCATGCCTACATCGGCCGGCGTCTGCGTAAACGCGATTTCCGCGCGCTCTGGATTACCCGTCTGAGTGCCGCGTGCGTGCAGCGCGGTCTCTCCTATTCCCGGCTGATTCACGCGCTCAACCAAGCCAATATCACCCTCAACCGCAAAATGTTGAGCGAATTGGCGATCAGCCATCCGCAGATCTTCGACGAAGTTCTCGAACGCTGCGGCCTGAAAGTCGCCTCTTAATTCGAACCGGCATGACCGTCATGGATGCGATCTCCGCCATCCGCGAATTCGAGCAAGCGGTCTTGACCGCCATTGCCGCCGCGGCGACTTCCGATGAGCTGGAACAGGTGCGCATCGAGTATCTGGGGAAGAAAAAAGGCCGGCTGCGCGAACTGCAGGACTTGCTCGGCAAAGTTCCCCCCGAAGACCGGCCGAAAATCGGACAGCACTTCAATGCCGTCAAGTCCGCCGCCGATCTGGCCCTTACGGCACGGCAGCAGGAACTTTCCCAGCCGAAAAGGTCCGCTCAGGAATTCGACATCACGCTGCCGGGGACGCCGCTGCCGCTCGGCAAGCTGCATCCGCTGACGCAGACGATGAATGAATTCAAAGAGATTATGGGACGCTTCGGATTCACGTCGATCGAAGGGCCGGAACTCGAAGACGAACGCCATAACTTCGAAGCGCTCAACATTCCGCATGATCACCCGGCCCGCGACACCCTCGAGAATTTTTATCTGGCTGCTGCGTGCGTGGCGACCGGCGAACCGATGCTGCTGCGCAGCCAGACGTCGACGGTGCAGATTCGCGTGATGGAACAACAGCCTCCGCCGGTCCGCGTGGTCTCGCTGGGACGCGTCTATCGCCCCGATACCATCGATGCGACGCATTCGTGCATGTTTCATCAGATGGAAGGCCTGATGATCGGCGACGACGTCACCATGGCCCAGCTCAAGACGGTGCTACGCCTGTTCGCCACCGCCTATCTGGGGCAGGGGGTGCATATCCGCTTTCGGCCTTCGTTCTTTCCGTTCACCGAGCCTTCCGTCGAAGTCGACATGAGCTGGAAGGAAGGCTGGCTGGAGATCGGCGGCGCGGGAATGGTCGATCCCCACGTGCTCGAATCGGTCGGCTACGACCCCGAACGGGTGACCGGCTTCGCCTTCGGTCTGGGCGTCGAACGCTTCTGCATGAGGCGATACCACGTGAACGATATCCGACGCTTCACCGAAAACGACGTCCGCTTCCTCCGGCAGTTTTAGCCGGTCGGCGAGAATGCGCCGGCCCCATCGCGCCGATTCGCCCGCGATCCGTGCGGATCGTTCTTGACGATTTCCGCCTTGCGCACGTAAAACCGAAGTCCTTCTCTCCCTGAGTTTCATCGGCGTATTCGCGCCGCCTGACTTCCCATCTCCCCCCTCCCTCATTCACAAGCGGCGAAAACGGGCCGCCCCATGGATGAACCGTCACGTCAAAGGCCGAGCGATGATCGGACGTCGAACCAATTCGGGCCGTTGCGCCGCGTGGGTGATGGGAATGCTGATGTTCTCCGGCTGCATGGGTCTGGGCATGATTCAGCCGAGTCCGTGGACTTACTCTCAGCAGCACGAGGCGATTCTGAAAATCGTTCCGCTCGGCACGCCTCGAGACGACGTCGTTAACCGTTTAACGAAGGCGGGGATCGAAGGAAGTTACGGCATCAGCGAGAGCATCTATTACTGCGATATTTGGGACCGCAGCGACGGGGCGCGGTGGCATGTGAACGTCGCGCTCTATTTCGACGAGTCGGGAAACCTCTACGACATCCGTCCCGGCCAGGCCGACACGGGACCGTACAACGGCACGATGGCGACCAACGACGCCCCCGACGATCAGATGCCGCCGGTTTACGGGACGACGGGGGGCCGAGCATCGCGGAGGGAGTGACGAATGTCGAAATCCGAATGTCAGCCGTGGCGCTCACTCGAACACGCGGGTCAGCTTAATCTTGCCGTGGCAGTATTTGCAGGCGACTTTCGAGCCGAGGTATTTTTCCCCGGCGCGGAGTTCCTTTTCGCAGTGCGGGCATTTGGCGAAGATCGAAAATGATTCGAATTTCGGGTCGGACAGGTCGAGCTCGAACGGATGCTTGCAGAGCTTGCATTGGATGTTCTGCCCGATGTATTTCTTGTTGATGCGCAACGATTCGTTGCACTTCGGGCACTTGACGAAAACGCCTTCCGGCACGACATCGATCATGACCGCAATCTCCTGCAACGGTTGAAAGGCGGGCAATTCAACGCTGTCCTGGACGAGATCAGGATTCAAGAGCGCCCGGCACGACTGGCAATGCACCAGGTTCTCCGGCATAAATTCGGAACAGATGGGACAGGGTCCACCGGGCCAAGCGGGCATAAGTTCACTCGATTTTTCAATGATCCTGGAGAGCGCGTGAAATCGAAAAGAACGTCTTACGATTCCCACGGAATCGAAAATCGACCGGCCCGCTGCTTATTCCTTTGTGCTTGGAAGAAATTGGCTTCCCCGTGGAGAAGCACACGCCGACGAGCGAGTTTTTCTTGCCAGGCAGCATTCTTTAATGAGTTCTAACACAACCTCTGCGCATCGCGATTTTGTTCGATCCTGGCGGAGTTCATCAATAGGCACAACCGGCTGTGTGTGTTAGAGCCGCTAAGACCTCAGTTTTTCGCCGACAGACACGACAGGCGATGAAACGATCGCAAGTAGAGCTTACCGTTTGCGACGGAAGGGGTCGAGTGACTGGGATCGCCCAAGGGCGATTTACCATACAAATTATAGGTGGGGGAAGCGTCTATGACCACGACCTCTCCCTCTTCCGAGATACAATAAAGTTTACCATCGATACAGATGGGCGAGCCACTGTAATTCCCGCCGATTCGCTCCGTCCAGACATTTTCACCGGAAGCAACGTTCACACAGCTCACGACGCCGTTGTCGCCCCAGAGGTAAAGATGCCCCTCATAAACGACGGGCGTGGGAACATAGGGAATGATTTTGTCGCGGGTGTATTTGATGTGAGTCGCTGAAACATCGCCGCGACCGCTGGGATCGACGCCGATCAGCAGTTTGCCGATGCCTCCGCCGCCGCAACTTTGAAAGATCAGTCCTGCGCCATACACGGGCGAGCCGACGGTGCGGGCGGGGAGATTGCCGCTGTACCAGTTCATTTCTCCGGTGCGGGGATCGAGACTCGAGACTCCCAGCGAATCGCAGCCGATGATAAGCTGGGGATTGTCGCTCTCTTCGTCGATCAAGAGCGGAGTAGCGTACGACGTGCGGCCGAAACTCCGCAGCGAATTCCAGACGGTTTCTCCGGTCTTTCGGTCGAATGCGATCACGAAACTGGGACCGTCCTGATCGTTCACCGCGATGACTTTATCTTCGAAAATGATCGGAGATGCTCCCAGTCCATGCTGGCTCTCAAACGCGCCGAGGCGGCGCCGCCAGACGAGCTCGCCGTCGAAATCGTAAGCAGAAAGGGTATATTCTTCTTTATCGGCGAAGGCGAAATAAATGCGTTCGCCGTCCGAAGTGGGGGTGCTCGAAGCCCAACTGTTTTTGTTGTGTTTGCCGCTGCGGTTGAAGCCGAGCACGCGCGACCAGATTTCCTTTCCCGATTGGGAATCGAGGCAGAACAGATACCGCAGCGCGCCTTCGTCGTCGGCTGAGGTGACAAACAATCGATCTCCCACGATGATCGGCGCACCGTGACCTTCGCCCGGCAGGGCCGCCGACCAGTCATAGTCGCCGACGCTCCAGGTGGTCGGTATTCCTTTTTCGTCGCTGATGCCCGAACCGTTTTCGCCGCGGAAGCGCAGCCAATCTTCGGCGTGGATCGATGAAACCGACAGGCTCGACAGCCAGCCGAAAATGATGAACCACTTCACCGCCCCCGATTTCCGACCACCGCCACGGACGCGCGAGCAAAACAACATCAGTAACCTCCATTGGATTCAGAGGATTTTTCAGTAGAAAAAATGGGTGGCCTGCCAGTGTCAATGACAACCGGAAAACACGGGCGGACAAGCCGCTAGAGGGACGACCTGGAATCTTAGCATGGCGGATTGGAACCTGAAGTGCAAGGTTGCCGACGCCGGTTCAGGAAATCGCACCGCAATGGCGCCGGGCGCAAAGATGGCCTTCAAAAGCGTGACCTGGGGGGCAATTCAGCCTATAGATCAATCGATCATAAATGTGAAGTCTCCCCCTTCCGTTCGTGATTTTCGTGCCGTTCGTGGTTCAACAGGACTTTGAACCACGAACGGCACGATCCGCACGAACAATGGAAAGGATTTGTTGTATTGTCCATCGACTCCACCCCGCCGCCGTTTCAATTCGTCGTTCAATAGTCGCTGTGACCAACAGCCTTTTCTGGCACTGGACCCTGGACTCTGGACCCTTAACCCCAAGATACTAGGCAGCTACTCTTGCGGGAGTGATCCTCGCTGGTTTATGCTGGAATGACGGGCAAGCGGCGGACGCTGCGGGCGCGCCGTGAAACCGGTTAACTGACGAATTCACGAAGAATCCCGGAAACGACCGGTCGGGCAAAAAACATGGCATTTCATCCAGAACAACCGCGCTGAGTCGACGAGGGGATTCGAAGAATCGATCGTGCTGCTATCACCGCCGTTTCGATCCTGCCGAATTTTCAGTGCGGGCCAAACGCTTCAACATGGCAAGTAGACAGCATTGACAAAAGACTCAGCACAAATTGCATATCTTGTCATTCGAGAAGGCAAGACATGGAGAGATGTTTATCGTCTCGTCCCTGGTCAGGTGACGACGCTGGGGCGCGCGCCGACCAACCGCATCGTGCTGCGCGACGAAATCTGCAGCCGCAATCATTGCGAACTCTTCCTCAGCGACGAGAAGTGGACGTTACGCGATCTCGGCAGCCGCAACGGCACCCTGGTGGAGGGGGAACGCATCGTCGGCGACGTCGAACTCAAAGACAATCAAGTCATTCAGATCGGTTCGTGCGCGATCGGGTTTACGTTCGATCTGTCGAATCCGTTCCCCGCGTTCGAACCGGGGTCCGCGACGATCAACGAAGCCGATACCGCTCTCGACATCGCACTTGTCAATGCGGATGCGCATCCCGAGCCCGAAATCCTGCATCGCCGGCGTAAGTCGCGTTTCGACCGCATTCAACACGATATCGATTTTCGCGATCAAACGAGCAAGGTACTCGCGAAACTGTACCGTCTGGCGCTCGAAATGGGAGCGGTTCGCGACGCCAAAACGCTAACCGAAATCGTCATGGATGGGCTGCTCGCCGGAACCAACGCCGACATCGGGGCGATTCTCCGCGTTGCGGACGAGACCAAGACCGATTCCAAGCCGCGCGACTTGCGACTGGTCGTCTACAAAGCGACGACCGAGTTGCCGTACCAGAAAGTGTCCGATTCGCTGTCGCATGCGGTTCTCAGCGAACGCGAAGCGGTCTTGGCCCGCGATATTGCCGACGACAGTCAGCTCGTGACCCGCGACAGTCTGGGCAAGATTCACGTCAAAAGCGTCATCTGTGCCCCGATTCGTCTCGGCAAGAAGTTGTCGGGCTTAATTCATCTGTATTCGACCAATCCCGACATTCTGCTGCAGGAAGACGATCTCGAATTCACGCTGGCGGTCGCCGATCAACTGGGGATCGCGTGGGAGAATTTGAAGGAGAAGGAAAGCCTCGCCGACGGTCTCGCAAGAATTCGGGACGAAAATGAAACGCT
>JBBECD010000122.1:0-26610 GCA_040881995.1 Planctomycetaceae bacterium | reverse complement strand
ATATTGTAAGTCGCCAGTTATACCATACTACCCAGTATCGCGCAATCGCCCTGGCACCGGTAAGACATCGTTGCTGGCAAGATACGCACAGCAGCGTATCGATAGTGGAATGACTGTGCTGCCGATTAAGGTTGACCTGATGCCATCGGATACCACATTCGTGGATGCATTGACCGAGCAGTCTGGTCTCAACGTCCCAATACTTGTAGCGATTGAAATTGCGGCACAGACGGGCAATGTCCATGTCGTGATTGACCAGCTCGACGCACTCGCTGGTTTGGTCGACTTGACGTCAGGGCGCTTCAATGAAGTCCTCTCATTTATCCACAAGTGCCTGTTAATTAAGAATGTTACTATCGTCTGTTCATGCCGTGAGTTCGAATTCAATCACGACGTCAGGTTCACAGTATTGGAGCCGGCGTTGGTCCAGCTAAGTTTGCCCGCTTGGGAACAAGTAGTACCACAGCTTCAGCGGCACGGCCTGAAGTCGACCGATGCTTGGCCCGAACCCTTTCGAGAGATTCTACGAACCCCACAACACCTTGCCGTGTTCTTGCGAAGATTTCAGGAGACCGGAAGCGCAAACATTTTCAGCAGCTATCAACAAATGCTTGACGATCTGTGGTTCCGTTGCATCAACACGCCCGAACGTCAGAATATTGTCTACCGTCTCACTGAGCATCTTACTCAGAGAGAAAGTAGCTCTGCGCCTCTGGCATCGTTTGAAGAAGATGCTGAGACAATCCAAGCCCTGAACGCCGCCGAAGTTCTCGCCGTCGAGGATTCCCGCATTGGATTCCGACACCAGACGCTATTAGAACATGCCAGAGCCCGGCTATTCGCGAAAACCGACGAGTCGTTGCGCGATCATGTTCTAAAACGGCAGGACGCGATTTTGGTGCGGCCTACAATTTGGTCCGTTTTAACATACCTTCGCGATGCTGATCCCGACAAATATGAGATCGAGTTAAATGCATTATTTAGATCAGAACTTCGTCTGCATGTGAGGTATCTACTTATCGACTTTCTCGGCCAGCAAAAGACTCCTACCGAAATGGAAGTCGTGCAAATGGCCAAACGCCTCAAGGTGGAAGAGGACCGCCAGAGAGTTCTAATTGCGATTCGCGGTAACTGGGCGTGGTTCACTGAATTTAAGGACTCGCAATTCGCTGCGGCCATGCAATGGCCTGTCGAAGCAGCATGGCCCATGATCGGCGTAATCTGCGAGGCATGGAGCTTCGCAAGAGCTGACTGTCTTGCATTACTTGAAAAGCAGTGGATGACGCAACCTGATAAAGATGATCTGACAATCCAGACGCTGATGAAGGTGGTGGAATGGGAGGAACAGTCGGTGGAAATGGTATGCCGCTTAGTGCGTCGTTCAAAAACGACCAGAAATTGGTGGGCAGAACAATTAGCGGGTCAGATTTCTGCCGATAAGCCAACACTTGCCCCAAAGGTCATCTACGAAGACTTGCGAAAGAGACTGCATCATGACGACGCACGAAGCCCCTTAGAACTAAGCAATGAATGGTACGACCTTGCTGAAATTGCCGAGGCCGCACCGACAGAGTTTCTTGAATCCATATGGCAGTGCTTCGTTGACATTTCAGTTCGCTTTCATGATGGTTATGGTTCTTCGTCCGTGCGGATGTACAACGGTCGGGAATCTTTTCTCGAAAGTGACCCTCGAAGTGTCAGACCGGTGGTCGAGGCAATTCGACTTTCGGTTGAACGCACCGCTGGTCACAATTTTCAGAAGTTCCTTGAAGTAACCCGAGAGTCATGGTCGGTCGAGAATGCCGTGGTTCAGTCCATGATCGCACATGGACTAGAGTCTGCAACGGCATCACACACAGCGTTCGTCATACAGTTCTTGAGTGCCGATCCTCGGCGTTTTTTCCTTGGAAACTATAAAGACGGCGACCAGGCGCATTCGATATCTCTGATCGAGAAAATTGCACCGCAACTGCCCGAGAACGAACTGAGGGCTCTTGAGCAAAAAATCGTTGAGTGGTCAATGTATTGGCCAGATGTAGAATTGTGCGAAGAACAAAGAATTTGGGATCGCGAAGCTCGGTTGCGTCTTTTGCGGGCGATTCCAAAACATCTGATGACGCCTGAGACGGCTGAATGTGCCCGTGCAGAAGAGCAGGCGTTGCCGGAGCGGGCCCGTCATAATCAGGGTCGTCGCATCCGCAGTGGTATGGTTAAGGAAATTCCGCCTATGACGAAGGAACAAATGCTGACGGCTGATGACGATGCCATCGTAGCAATACTTAGTGAGCCATTCGATGAAGACCGAGAACCTTCCTTCTGGTCAGAGGTTGAAGGAGGACTTGTGTGTCCCGGCGGTGTCAGGGCGGCGACACGAGAACTTTCTGAACTTGCGAAGACATCTCCCGACCGCGTGTTTCCAATTCTGCACCGCCTTATGGCAGAGGGAAGTGAGGAACCGGTCGCGGTCGTACTGCATGGGTTAGGTGAATGTCCCGTTGCAAACGATGCAGTCTACAAGCTGATTCAAGAGTTGGCAGCCAACAGAGAGCCCTCCGAAGAGTTTCGCTCAAGCACCGCAAGTCTGTTGTACAATCGATGTGAGCCAGGGAAAGGTTTGCCGGATCACATCTGTGCTTTGCTGGAATCGTGGCTGGCATTGCCGTGGGACTCGACATATCGGGTATTTGGGGAGCCGGATGACGACGCGACAAAAGAGCCTGAGGGGACGGTATATTGGAACCGGATTGGCGGCATTGTTAATGCCGATCGATCCTTCTGGCCGCTCATGGCGGTAACCAACGGATACCTAATGAGACAGCCCGCAGATACCGAGAAGTGGTTTCGTGTCCTTGAGGATCACATGCCTAGGGACACCTCAGAGACGACATGGCAGCACTATTGCCGCGAACTCCGCTGGATTACGCTCGAAGGGGCGGATATTGAACGCGGCGTGCGCATCATTTCGCAGATGTTCCATCGATATCCATTCGTTCGACGAAGCAAAGAGTGGGCTCAACTGATCGGAACAATTTCCCACGTCCTGCCTGGGTTCTTCGTTCGAGAATATCTCGACGATCTGTGGAGCAATCGAACTGCTTGGACTGCACAGGTCGCCGGTGAATTGCTGACATTGCTTGCGATTCGCGATAAGGAGCACGAGTGGGCGATTAGCCTTCTCGATCAACGCCTCAATGACGCCGTCAACGGCGAAGAAGAATTTGTGGAGTTTTTCCGGTGCGGTGTTGCTTACACGGCAGGTGAGATGTGGGAAGAACCGAGCGCACGGGCAGGCGTCGTCGAATCCCTCCGAAGAATTAGTCCGGGCTGCAGTGAACGAGTTGCTTCTGCCTTTGGCAGCATTTTTTGGGCATCGGATGATTTTCCGGATGATGAAGTCACAGAAAAGCTGTTAACAATCATTGCCAACAACCCGTGCGTGCTTCATCCGCAATTCGTCTCTGATCTCGTGAATATTCTGGCAGGCTTGTGTCGATTTCAGCAACGGCGTGTTTATGAAATCGCCAGGCTCATCGTCAACCGATTCGGTAGCCAAGTTGGTGACCTCAGAACGAGCCTGTACGGCGTGGGGGCACATCTTGTCAACATTGCGATGACTTTGCAGCGATTCGACGAGACACGCTCCGACGGGCTCAACCTTCTCGAAGACTTGATGCGACTCGGAATTGGTGAGGCGTTTAGCATTTTGGACGATATTGACATTCGCCCAACAACTCCGAGACATACGCAACAACCTCGACGAAGACGCCGACGACGAATGCGCTGAGTTCCGCTGCTGACAGCTTTGGGTCAGCAGTGATGCTTCTCTCAATTCCACAGAAGCACTGCTGAATGCAGAGCCATTCGGCAGTGGCAGCGGCGCTCATTGCGATCAAACGACTCCCATCCCGCAATCGGCTTGCCCGAACCCTCATCGAGACGGTACATTATCTGTGTGACGGCAAACGACGATTCACACGGAACCACACGCATGATTCGCTTTCAAGGCGCCAACACGAAACTCTGTGACGGGCTGTCTCGCCGCGACTGGCTGCAGCTTGGCGGACTCGGTGCATTCGGGCTTTCGCTCAGCGACTGGTTCCGTCTCACGGAGTCGCAAGCCGCCGCCGACCGCCCGCACGCCGCCAAGGCGAAGTCGTGTATCCTCATCTTTCTGTACGGCTCGCCGCCGCAGCACGAGACGTTCGACCCCAAGCCCGATGCACCGGCGGAAATTCAGGGCGAACTGAAAGAAATTCCCACGATCCTCCCCGGCGTGGCCATCGGCGAACTCCTCCCCAAGACCGCACAGATTCTCGATAAGACGACGATCGTCCGCTCGCTGACGCATCCGTACCCGCTGCACGGCCTCGCATACGCCGTCACCGGGATGGTCGATTACACGCCGGCGATCGAATTTTCGCCGCGCGACAAAATGCACTGGCCGTACATCGGGTCGGTCGTCGATTATCTCGCCGAGCAGCAGCGTCCCGGCGAACTTCCCGACATCCCACGGAACATCGGGCTCCCCTGGCTGCCGGGTTCGAAGTGTGACATCTCGCCGCTGGCCGGGCCGTACTCGGCATTCTTGGGAACAGCGTACGACCCCGTCTGGACCGACTTCACCGGCAAGGGGACGACCGTCGTTCCCAAGCTGACCGACGGCCAGACGAAAGAGGTCTACGACCCCTTCGGCGGCATCACCCCGGATGGAAAATTTCAACTCTCCGCCGACTGCGAACTCCGCGACGGCGTCTCCGCCGAACGCTTCGGCATGAGGCGCCGGCTGCTCGAACAGTTCGACGACACCCGGCGGGAGTGGGACCGCATCGCGAACACCACGACGTACGACAATCATCAATCGAAAGCGTATTCGCTGCTCTCGTCGGGCGTTCTCCGCCAGGCGATCGACGTGCAGCAGGAAACCGCCGCGATGCGCGAAGCGTACGGCCTGACGCTGTTCGGGCAATCGTGTCTCGCCGCCCGTCGGCTCGTCGAAGCGGGAGGAAAATTCATCAGCGTCTTCTGGGATCCGTTCGACCCGTTCGGCGGCAGCGCGTGGGACACGCACGCCAATCACTATCCGCGGCTGAAGGAATATCTGCTCCCTAATTTCGACACCAGTTATTCGATGCTGATCCGCGACCTCGACGACCGCGGCCTGCTCGATGAGACGCTGGTTCTCTGCCTCAGCGAACACGGCCGCACGCCGCAGATCGACAGCAAACCCAAAGGAGCCGGCCGGCATCACTGGTCGCGGGCGTACTCGGCGATCTTAGCCGGCGGCGGCATCTCGCGCGGCTCCGTCGTCGGCCGTACGGATGCCATCGCCGGCGACGTCGCCGCGGTTCCCATTTCGCCGAAGGACATCCTGGCGACGGCATTTCATCTCATGGGCATCGACCCGCACACGACGGTGCCCGATCAGTTGAATCGTCCGATGCCGATCGCCGGTGCGGGGACGCTGCGGCGGGAGTTGTTGGTTTAGTTGCACCACTCGTCATGAGTCACCAATAATCAGACAGCTGTCGTGAAAATTCTGTAATAAAAGGTGCTCAATTCTCTCGCAGTTACTGTTAGCAGCGTTCGAACTGCGGGAATATATCCGAGAATCATTCGTCAGCTTGCTGAGCTTCAATACCATCCGACAGCTTCGACGTTGGAACCAGTTCATCTAGTGTCAGCTTTCGCGCTTCAGTGGTCACTTTCAGCTCAGCTTGCAAAACGAGGGGCTCAGGCAAACTATCGGAATATACCTTCGCAGTAAAACTAATTACACAATCTTCGCTAATTTTGGCGAATAGGATGGGATCAATCATCCGTTCGCGCCTCGGTTGCGTTTGAGATTGGTGACCGCCGACATCCACTTTCGCTGCGCTCCCCCCGGCTGCTCCTCGTAACAGCGAACGTGAATCGTGACCTTCGCCGGCTTGTTCGTCGATTCCCCCTTATCGCCGTAACTCAATCCGCCAAGCACAATCGCCGTAACTGCTGCTATTATGATTCGGTGCATGACAAGATTCCTTTCTTGAAAAGACTTGCTTAAACGTCGACGAATCATACCGAAAATTAGTCGTTCAAAAACGGCAAAACGATCGCTGATGTCCCGAGAATCGGCTAGCGCTCCGCTGCGCGTCGCGGCTAAACGGCAGGGTCGCGCGGTTTCTGGCTCTTAACTCTTGTCTCTCGACTCTTGACTCAGCATTCCCCCCTTGTGCACGTCCCCGGAGTGTCTACCATACGAATATGAGCACAACGCCCCCCGCAAAAACGAATCGGCTCGTTCACGAAACGTCTCCTTATCTGCAGCAGCACGCACGCAATCCGGTCGACTGGTATCCCTGGGGACCGGAAGCGCTCGCGGCGGCGAAGTCGCTCGATCGGCCGATTTTTTTGTCGATCGGTTACAGTGCGTGTCATTGGTGTCACGTGATGGAGCACGAAAGTTTCGAAGACGCCGGGATCGCCGGGCGAATGAATGAGTGCTTCATCAACATCAAGGTCGACCGCGAAGAACGTCCCGATCTCGATCAGATTTACATGACCGCCGTGCAGGCCCTCACCGGCCGGGGCGGCTGGCCGATGTCGGTGTTCCTCACGCCCGAGTTGAAACCGTTCTTCGGCGGCACCTACTGGCCTCCCAACGCCCGCATGGGGATGCCCGGTTTTCGCGACATCGTCGAAAAAGTGCACGACGTCTGGCAGTCGCGCCGCCCCGATGTGTTTCGGACGGCCGATGAACTCACCACCGCCGTCCGCACGCATTCATCACCGAACGAAGAACCCTCGCCGCTGAACGAAACGATCTTGCAGCAGGCATTAACGCAGTTGCTCCGCTCGGCCGACCGCGAGCACGGAGGTTTCGGCCGCGCGCCGAAATTTCCGCATCCGATGGATTTGCAGGTGCTGTTTCGAGCCAGCGTGCGATTCAACAACGACGACGCCCGGCAGGTTGCGGTTTTCACACTCGACAAAATGTCGCGCGGCGGAATTTACGATCACCTCGGCGGCGGATTTCATCGCTATTCGACCGATGCCTATTGGCTCGCGCCGCATTTCGAAAAGATGCTCTACGACAACGCGCTCTTAATCGGCTCGCTGCTCGATGCATTTCAACTCACCGGCAACAACGATTTCGCCCGCGTCGTCCGCGAGGCTTCGGATTACGTCCTCCGCGAGATGACATTACCCGAAGGCGGCTTCTGCAGCACGCAAGACGCCGACAGCGAAGGGGAAGAAGGAAAGTTTTTCGTCTGGACGCAAGACGAAGTCCTCGCGGTCCTCGGCAGTGACGACGGTCCGATCTTCTGCGAATGTTACGACGTCACGCCGGGCGGGAACTGGGAAGGAAAGACGATTCTCAATCGCAAGCGCTCGCATGGGGAATCGGCGACGGCGCTAAAACTCTCGGAAGCCGATCTCGAAGTCATTCTCGCGCGTTGCCGGCAAAAATTGTTCGACGTCCGTTCGCAGCGCATCGCCCCTGGACGGGACGACAAAGTTCTCGTCGCCTGGAACGGCCTGATGATCTCGGCGTTATCGCGAGCCGCGAGGACATTGAACGAACCGCGATACAAAACCGCCGCCGTGAACGCCGCGAATTTTCTGCGCGAGTCGCTCGTCGATCAAGACAACCGCTTGATGCACGGCTACAAAGACGGCGTCGCGAAGTCGCGCGCGTTTCTCGATGATTATGCGTGCCTGATTAACGGACTCCTCGATTTGTATCAGACGACGTTCGACGGCGGTCCACTCGACTGGGCCTGTTCGCTCGCCGATCAGATGCTCGCACTCTTCGCCGACACCGACGCCGGCGGGTTTTTCTTCACGCCGCACGATCACGAGTCGCTGATCACCCGGCAGAAGGACAGTCAGGACGGCGCAACCCCTTCCGGCAACGGGATGGCGGCGTTCGCGTTGTTGCGGCTCGGCCGACTTTGCAGCCGCGAGGACTTTACGGAAGCCGCGGTGAAGACGCTCGAACTCCTCTCCGGGCAAATGTCTCGGATATCACTCGCCAGCGGGCAGTCGTTGATGGCGCTCGACGACTGGCTTGGGCCGAGCGACGAAGTAGTGATCGTCGACGGCGACGATCCCGCCGCTTCCGAACCGTTTATCGATCTGTTGCGGCAGACGTTTCTGCCGAACGCCGTCGTTGCCAGGAAAACCGCCGCATCGGCGACCGCGACCTCGCTCGCCGCCAGCTTCACCGGGAAGGACGCCATCGACGGTCGACCCACGGTCTACGTCTGTCAGCGGGGATCCTGTCAGGCACCGATCACTGAACTTGTTCATCTGAAAGACTTTGTGTCAACACGCCTGCGATAGAATTCACCACATGGATACAGAGGATGCAGAGCAAAAACAAAGGAGAATGGCCACAAAAAACCAAAAGGCGCAAAAAAGAGAAGAACCGGATGTAATTTCTTTTTTTGTGTTTTCTGCGGTTTTTGTGGCTATTCGCTTGGGCCTTAACTCTGCACCCTCTGCACTACTAACGAACAGAATTTGCGCACGGCGCGTAAATTTTTCGGTGCCGAAAACGCAAGATCAATTCTATTCATGAGTTGCGAGCACAGTCGTCGTGCCTGTGACTTACACTTCATTCGTGACTTTTATCTGCGAAAATCTGCAGACAATGCCTGATGTCTGCCGCCAGTGAAAGGCAGGTTTCACGCAAAGGCGCGAAGGCGCAAAGAAATCCAAAACTATTGCCTCGGCAAGTCGAACTCTTCCCTTTGCGCCTTCGCGCCTTTGCGTGACAAGTCTCTTCTGGTTTCGTCTGTAAAAATTTTGGGTTGCGGGCAAAGCTCGCGCCATGGTAAATATTTCTCCGTTCGGCTCTCGCCAGGTGATCTTGAGCAAAATGCAGTAATCCATTATCTTCCCGAGCCTTGTGGTCGGCGATCTGCCCGGCCGGATGGCGTTCCCCCAATCTCGTCGGTTCCTTCCTCCCTTCCAAGAACACCTGAAACAGCAAGGATGCTGTCATGTTTTCCCGCTCGTTGTTGATCGGGGCATTCCTGCTCATTCCGACCGTCGTCGGCCTGGGCTGCGCCTCCGGTACGCAATCGGGTTGGGGGGGCGCCCGTTCCGTCGCGAAGCAAGAGACCGAAACCGAATCCGAGCCCGAAGCGACTCCGCCGGCGCAAAAAACTCCGCCGCTTTTCTTCAAGAAAAGGCCCAATCCGTTCCTCGCGTCCGCCGATGACGCGGCGAAGACCGAAACGTCGACTGAGACCGCGGACTCCAAAGCAAAACCAGACGTCGTGCATGCCGAAGCCGAAGAAAACGGCGCGACGTCCTCAGGCCGCGATGCGACCCAACCCGTTTCTCATGACGCCGAACTGCTCAAACGAATCAACACCGAACTGAAGGATCTTCCCGCCAAAGAGCGCGCGGCCCTCTTTCACAACTTGAAAATGCTCGACCCGGCGATGGTCGATCAAGTTCTCAAAATGCGACGCATGTCGCGCGAAATCAGTGAGAAAACCACCAACTCGCCGTCGCCCGTTGATGGCGGGGGATACAGTCAATCGTCACCCGGCAACGCCTCGGCCGACGTGACGGTTTCTTCGCCGCGATCGGGCCTGGGGAACGGCAATCCGTGGGAATCGCCGAGCGGCCCCAAAACGGAGACGCTGATGCTGGGCGAATCGAAACCGATTCAACCCCCGCCCCGAAGAGATCCGCAACTGCCGCGGATCACGCCTTCGGGTTCCTCCGGGCCGCAACCGATCCCGTCTGTCGACGAGCACGTCGATTCGTCATCCATCGCCGCTGACGACGCCGGCGCATCGAACATCGTTTCCAACGCCGGCCTGACGGCGAACGCTGCGCCGTCGCTGAATTCGCAGACGATCGTCTTTCCGCCGGAAGCGGGTGCAGCGCCCGAGTCGGGCGTGATCAATGTCTCGACCGGATCGTCGACGCAGCCGCTGAGTCAGAAGGCGTCGATCGAATCGCTGATCGCGCGAACCGAGCAGGAACTCGCCACGCTGCCGCTGGGAACCACGCCCGAAGAACAACGGCTGTTTCTCGAAAAGCACGTCTTCTTGCGGATGCTGTATTGGATGGGCAAACAACAAGAGCGGGCCTTACAGCCGATCCCCGGCATCGATCCCGCCGATCAGGAATTCTGGCAGCAGGTCTTTTGGGCCATGACGAATTACTTCGACGCCCAGACGATTCCCAACGAAGCCGACCGCGCGGCACAGACGCTGGTGCAGCTCCGCGCCGCCGTGCAGCGATTGCAAGAGAAAGCGAAACTCGAAATTCATAACGTGGCGTTCTGCCACAAGATCACCAGCTTCGGCAACTATGAACGCTTCAACCGCGACGAATTCACGCCGGGCCAGCCGGTGCTGCTCTACGGCGAGATGGTCAACTTCAAAAGCGAGCCGACCGCGGACGGCCAGTATCGCACGATCTTAAAATCGACGCTGGAAATCTACCGCGCCGGGGCGCAAGGCGAACTCGTGGAACGCATCCCTTTCCCTGCGACGGAAGATCTTTGCCGTCAGCCGCGGACCGATTATTTCCACAGTTACGAGTTCACAATCCCCCAGCGCATCACCCTCGGCCCGCACGTGCTGAAGCTCGTGGTCGAAGACCAGTTGAGCCAGAAGCTGTCGACGTATTCGATTAACTTTATGGTGAAGTAGGTCGAGGGTCCAGGGCCAGAAGAAGGCGCAGCCGGTTAGCCGCGACGCAACGCGGAGCGCTAGCCGATTCACGAAAATCTCGCGATTGTAGCCTCGTTCCCAAGCTCTGCTTGGGAACGCAAGTTCGCGAAGCTCCCGCTTCGCCGAGCGGCCCTCGACCGACGAAACGCTCCGGTAAAGTCCTGCTCCGAGGATCGAGGCTCACGCAAAGGCGCGAAGGCGCTAAGGGAAAACTCGAAGTCACTGCCTTCCTTTGCGGGTTCGCGACTTCGCGTGGAAAAATCCTTCGCCTTCGGCCGGCGATGCTGATATCATCGGTTATCGGGCTTCATACTCTCCATCTTCGCAGGCCGAACGATGACCGAACCCTCACCCGTTCAACCAGTCGATTCAACCGCTCCGCGACGGCGCATACCGTGGGCACGTGTTGTTCCTTCGGTACTCCTGACTGCATTCGTGGCCTCACTGATACTATTCGTCAGAAGTGTTCGTGAGTCGTATCGATGTTCTCAGTGTGAATCACGTCTGAAAGTGATCCAATTGGCCCTGCTAAACTACCACGATGCGCATTTGTGTTTCCCGCCGGCGTACATCGCTGACGCTGACGGAAATCCGATGCATAGCTGGCGGGTGCTCGTACTCCCTTTTATAGACATGATACCGACGTATGACGACTATGACTTCACTCAACCGTGGAACAGCAGCAAAAACAAAAAGTGGGCTGACGATCTGAAGAATTCATTCTTCAGTTGCCCGAGCGGCACTCACCCGGCGAATTCGTACCACACGAATTACGTCGTCGTCACGGGCGACGAAACAGCATTTTCCGGATCGACACCGACGAAAATAAATGACGTTAAAGATCGGCCAGAAAACACGATCCTTGTCGTCGAAATCGCCAGTCCGAACATCTATTGGACCGAGCCGCGCGATTTAAGTTTTGACCAGATGAGTTTTGCCATTAACGACCCAGCGAAGCCGAGCATTTCCAGTCCGCACAAAGTGGGCCCGGTCGTGATGTTCGCCGAAGGTCGGTCCGGTGTGAGATTGCAAAAAAACGTAAGCCCCGAAATGGTGAAAGCCATGCTCACGATCGCCGGAGGTGAAGAGATCGATGATTCGCACTGATTCGATCTCCGCGACTCGCGGTGATCACTCCTCCCCACACTTCTCCGTAAACGCATGGCTGCAATACTCCGGATCATCCAGCGGTAGCGTGTGCAGCCAGTCCGTGGCTTCATACAGCAGCACTTCGCGGATGTCCTGCGAATGATTCAGCAAATGGCAGATCATCTTCTCGCGATGCTTCCGGGCGCCTTCCAAATCCGCGGCGCGGAGGGTGAACTGGGCTTCCAAAAAATAACTGCGCGGGCCGCGATAACTGGAACCGCGATTCTCGCTCATGTCAACAATCTGCTCGTCGACGAACATCGCGAACGGCATCATGTCGGGTTGATAGCCTCCCGAACCGAGAAATACCGGCTCAATGTCGGTGCCGGTGAGATCGACGAGCGCCATCCCTTCACCGATCGTGGGGATGTGATTGTTCGAGCACCAGAGCCGATGATAATAATCGCGGCCGTAGTTGCCCTCGCCGCGCTCGACGGGCATGGCCTCCAGCGCCTGTTGTATCTTCTCAATCGCCGCTTCTTTCGGAGGAATCACCGCGCGGATGCGCATCCCGTCAAACTCCTTTTCGAAATCACGCAGCAGTTGCGTGACGCCTTCACCCACGACAAGATTGCGGCTCAGCCGCCAGACGAACGGCGAATCGAGTGATTGACACGAATCGCGCCATTCATCGGTCTGCCAGGCGGTGATCCGCTCGGCTCCCTCGGGGGTCTCCACCGCCGCGAGCAGACGGGGATCGCTCGCCGCCGAGATTGGGGCGTATGCTTTGTCGAGTCCGAGGTGATGCCGATAAAACCGGCGATTTTTGTAGTAGTAGGCGAGCGTTTTGACGCCGTCCTCGCCGTCGGCGTACGTCGGCGCGAGATCGACGTGCGAGCGGGTGTTGACGAAGAGTTCATCGTACGCCGGCTGCGGCTTGAGTTCGCCGTCGGTCGCGAACGGATCGGGTGTGCCTTGTAGCGCAAACAGTAATTTCATTTGAGCAATCGCCATCTGCCGCGCGGCGGGGCGTTGGAAGTCCATCATCTCGACATTCCACAAACTGCCGCGATCGATGACAATGTTCTGGTCGAGGGTGAGCGGTATCCGCTGCGGCTTGTCGAACAGATGCTGAATTGAATTGACGCTCGCCTGAAAAATCGCGCGATATTCCCCGGTCTTTTCGATGCCGACGATCCGGCTGTTGAGCCCCTCGGGCATGTTTTCGTCGAAAGTCCAATACATCGTTTCGCGGTGCAGGCGATTTCCCGCCGCCGCGCGGAGTCGCAGCGGTTCTTCTTTATCGAGTTCGACGGCGGCGCCGTCATTGTGTTTGTGCTTGAGAATCACGAAACGCAACTCGTGCGGCAGATCAATGCCGACGAGTTTCGCTGTTCCCTCGGCGTCGTGTTCGAGTCGAAAGCCATCCAGTTTCAACCAATGCGACTCGGTTTGGGCTTGAATCTCATCGTACTTTCGCAGGGCGTACGTTTCATTTTCCCCTGTCCGCTGCAGCACGAAGGCATCGTCGGCGATCGGTGCGCAGGGGGAACCGTAGATTTCGAAACCGCCGGTCGGACCGTGCGTTTTCAGCAACTCTTCGGCGTTGGTGACGCCGGGGAGTTCGATCGTCGTCAGCCTGCCGAGTTCTTCCTTTCCCATCTGCTTGAGGACTTCGCGGTAATGCGCGAAGCAGACGTTTTCGGGTTGATAATTCACAACCGGCATCGCCAACGGCAGAAAACCCCACAGAAATTTCCCATCGGCGTCGAACGTCGGTACTTCGTAATATTTCGTGAGTGCCGATTCGAACGGACGAAAACTTGCCGTGAGGGAGATGCCATGTTCTTTCGCGCTCTGGGCGAACAGCTCGCCGACGTGCGGATCGAGTCGGATTTCCATCAGAAAATTCAGCCACATCCACGACGGCAGTCCCGGCTGCTCGCGCATGACTTTATCGAGTTCGCTGCTCCCGATGATCGCTTGTGACTGGCCGACGTAGCGCTGCCAGTCGTGCGGATCGTGATCGCCGGGCCGGGTGAAATACGGAAACGGGCTATGCCAGCAGATTAGCCGCAATGTGCCGTGCGCCTGCAACCGGCGGAAGTACTGATCGAAATCGGCCTTGTCGATGTTGCGGAACTCGTGGGCGTTCGCGTCATGAAAGGTATGAATGAAATCGTCCACGAGATCGGCGATATAAGAAATCGGTCGCGCCGGCGGCGCCGGTCGGAGGGAGAGCGTCTGCTCGGTCTTCTCACCCGATGACGTCTCCAACGCCACGAGCAGTTCAAACGCCCCGGCGGCACCGCCGGGTGAATCGTCGACCTGCAGACGCCCGGCGGGTGACGTCGAGAGGGTGATGCCGTCGAACAACAGCGTCCGCCCGCTGTCGAGAACGGCATCCCCGCGTTTCGCCGTCAGTGTAAGGCGATCGCCGTCGCCGAGATCGCGCGAAAGGATCGGCCACGAGCGTTTTCCGTCGGCGAGATAACAGAAGGGGACTTTGGTGTTCTGGGGGTTGAGTTGAAGGGGGGGCGTATCGGCGGCGAAGACGTGTGGCCGTATGTACGCGATGGCGAGCAGAAAGAATCCGAGAAGTGGTCTTCTATGTCTCATCGGCGGTTTCCAATTCTCATGCAAAATTGTCAATACGAATCGAGACTCAAGATCATGAATTCATTTGAACCGAATGCGGACATGGACACAACTTCGGACGTAAAGATAGGGGAAAGGGACCGGTTTTCGGACGGCGATCTTTCCCATTCCCGAGAAATCTCCCGCCGAAGTGGGGCCGATCTGCCAAAATGACTTCTATTTTTCCGGCGGGCTCTTATGCTATCAATTGTGCCGCTCTCCGGCGGCCGATTTTGCAAAAACCAAGTCTGTCGGAACGGAGTCGAACAACTCATGTCCAAATATCGCGTGTTGATCACCGATAATCTTTCCAAAGCCGGGTTGGAGGTTCTGCAGAAATCTCCCGAAATCGAAGTCGACGTGCGGTCGGGTCTTACGCCCGCGCAGGTGCGTGAGGCGATGCAGTCGGCCGATGCGATCATCATTCGCTCGGGGACGACGCTCACACCCGAACTGCTCGCCGGGCAGAAACGGCTGAAGGCGATCGTGCGGGCCGGCGTCGGTGTCGACAACATCGACTTGCCGAGCGCGACCCGCGAGGGGATCGTCGTGATGAACACCCCCGCGGGGAACACCACCAGCACGGCGGAGCACACCATCGCCATGCTGATGGCTCTCTCGCGCAACATCGGCCCCGCCTCCGCCAGCATGAAGGCGGGAAAATGGGATCGCAAAAAATACACCGGGACGCAGCTCGCGGGAAAGACGCTGGCCGTTGTCGGTCTGGGCCGCATTGGCCAATCGGTCGCCCGGCGGGCGCGGGGACTCGAAATGCGAATCGTCGGTTACGATCCGTTTCTATCCCCCGAACGCGCCGCCGAGCAGGGAATCGAACTCTTCCGGGACATCGACGATTTGATTCCGCTGTGCGATTTTCTCACGGTGCATACGCCCTTGTCGGACGAAACTCGCGGGCTGATCAATGCCGAGCGGATGGCGAAAATGAAGCCTGGAGTGCGGATCATCAACTGTGCCCGCGGCGGGATCGTCGACGAAGAAGCCCTCGCCGATGCGATCGAATCGGGGCATGTCGCCGGTGCGGCGATCGACGTGTTCGTCAAAGAGCCGCCGGGCGCAAGCCGACTGATCGCGCATCCGCACGTCTTGGCGACGCCGCATCTCGGGGCCTCGACGGATGAAGCCCAGGAACTCGTCGCCGTCGAAGCGGCGGAAATCCTCACCGGTTTTCTGCTGCGGAACGAAGTCCGTCACGCCGTCAACATGGTCCCCATCACCGCCAAAGAGATGGAGGGGATTCGCATGTATCTCGACGTCGGCTACCGTCTCGGATTGCTCCTCGCTCAGCTCAACAAGTCGGGGGGCGTGAAGTCGGCCCACCTGCAATACAAAGGAGAAGCAGCCTCGAAGCAGACCAAGCTCATTACCGCGAGTTTCGCCGCGGGGCTGATGTGCTCGGCCTTCGATGAAGGCGTCAACATCGTCAACGCCGAGATGATGGCCCACGAACGGGGGATTCAAATTACCGAATCGTCGTCGTCGGAAGTCGGCCCGTTCTCAACCCTGGTGCAGGCGACGGTGGTCACCAATGCCGGAGAGATTTCAGCGGCCGGCACTACATTCGGTCAGGAGTTTCTGCGGCTGGTGCGGTTGGGAGAATTTCAGCTCGACGCCTATCTCGACGGCCTGCTCTTGATTTACCGTCACCGCGACGTGCCGGGGCTGATCGGTTTCATCGGCACGATTTTCGGCAAACATCAGGTGAACATCGCCCACATGGCCCTGGGCCGCGAGAAGAACGTGATGGGAGGCGACGCCGTCGCTGTGCTGAATCTCGACAACGCCCCCTCTGCCGAAGCGCTCGCCGAGGTGTCGAAGCATCCGGAGGTAACAAGCGTGGAAGTGGTCAGGTTGCCGGCGGCGGGAGCGCCGCTGCCGTGGCTGGTTTCGGGGTGAGGGAGATCCAGGGTCGAGGGTCCAGAGTCCAGGGCCGGAATTACGCGAAACCACGGCTATGAATCTCCGCCAATTCGCCGAACTCGTGTTGTTCTCTGACGACCTCGCGGAGAAACTCCGGCGGCCGGAGGGGGAACTCACCGACGATGACCCCGGCCCGGCGGTGCGGGTCGAGAAACCTGCGCGACCGGCGAATTTGCAGTTTGCTCCCCGGCGGTCGGCACCGGCGATGCCTCGTCCACAGGCATTCGATCAGCCGCAAAAACGGGGCGTGGCGCATCACATCATGGCGAATCACGAATTGCAGGCGCTGGAAGTCATGGCGTTTGTGATGCTGGCGTTTCCCGAGGCCCCGGCGGAATTCCGCATCGGGCTCGCCGAGGTGATGCAGGACGAGCAACGCCACACCCGACTGCACATCGAGCGCGGGGCCGACCTCGGCGTGCCGTTCGGCAGCTTGCCGGTCAATTCCTACTTCTGGACGAAGGGGCTCGAGTTCACCGGCGTGCTCGATTTCGTCGCGGGGCTGTCGCTCACGTTCGAAGGCCGCAATCTCGATCACACGCTCGAGTTCGAAGAGTATTTCCGCAATGTCGGCGACCGCCGCAGCGCCGCCGTCATGCGGATCATCCATCGCGACGAAATCCGGCATGTGGCGTTCGGCTGGGAATGGTTGAAACGGCTGAAGCCGAGCGAGCTGACCGAGTGGGAAACGTATCGGGCCCATCTGCATTGGCCGCTCAAGCCCGAGAAGGGGATCGGTGAGAATTTCCAGAAACGCCCGCGACTGCAAGCCGGTATGACGGAAGAGTTTCTGCAAAAACTGCTCGAAGAGGCGGGGTCGGAAGATGGGGAGATCGGGGGATAGGGAGATCGGGAGTAAGACTCTCGACTCTGCCGCTCACTCTCCCCATCGCCCCATCTCCCGATCACCCCATCTCCCTATCAAGACCAAGCGGATGTGCCACAATTTGGAAAATCGTCAAATTCCATCATGTTGACGACGGACAAGAATTGAAGGTTGACAGGTGCCCGCGGCGGGGTGATAATAGAAGCAACCTATCCGCTCATTTCGCCTGCACCCCATGCGGGCACCGCGAGTGGACACCCTCGATGAAAATTAATGCCGCGGTCAGCATGACTGTGGTCAGCCAAGTTGTGGCAGGGTTGGTCCCTCGGAAGGTCAAGAAACAGCGGATATCACTTCCCGGTTCCTCCCACCATTGATTCTCTCAAGCAACGCTTCATTTTTTCCAGGAACAACGATTCCTTCCAAACCGACTCGTTTTACATTGCCAATGGTTTAAGCGGTCACCAGGCCGCCGAACGGTTTTGAATCGAATTCACCGTAATTCGCGCGATAATTCGATCTGTGACGATTTCGGCGAGTGTATAATTTCGCTTAGGTATCACGTTGAAATAAACATCGTTTTGCGGAACCAGAAAGATCGTAGCGACCCTTCTCATTCTTGCAGCACGATCAACAGAAACGGGTCTTTCAAATATGAGGACCGCATGATGAACCTTTTAGCTTTTATTTTTGGCATGCCTGGTGGCTGGGAATTGCTTATTGTCGTCTTCATCGTCCTCTTGTTATTCGGCAAACGCTTGCCGGATACGATGCGATCGCTGGGCCGCAGCATTACCGAATTCAAAAAGGGGGCCAGCGACACTGACGATTCAGAACGGCATGTCGAATGATTTTCGCGAAAGCGAAAAAATGGCTGGTGGCCTGAAACGGAAGCCGCAGAAAATTTCGGACTCCGGAATTTCGCGGGTGACACAGTGAATAAATGAGGTGTACCATGTTGCTGATGAACGATTTCAACGTGTTGGGGTTGATCGGGATGCCGGGTGGCTAGGAACTGGTGATCGTGCTGGCGATTGCCCTGTTGCTGTTCGGCAAGCGATTGCCCGAAGTGGCCCGCAATTTGGGTCGCGGCATTACCGAATTCAAGGGGGGTCTGCGCGATCTCGATTCTGAAGTTCAGAAATAAGAACCTATCCGGAAATGTTGGTAGGAATACAACATACTGTGTTCATTGCAAGGCTTCGATACCCCAATTGCGGTCGATCCAACTTTCCGGATAGCCTCTAAGAGATCGACAACACGTCCTATCCGAGACCGCGGTGGGAATGACGTGAGAAAAGAAAATCGTACCCCGAAGGTGATCGTGGTTGGCAGACAGAATTTTTGAGAGGTGTAATATGTCTTTGATGACCCATGGCAATGTGTTGGCGTTCATTTTTGGTGCTCCCGGCACAGGGGAAATGCTGATTGTGGGGATCATCGCCCTGTTGCTGTTCGGCAAGCGACTGCCCGAAGTGGCGCGCAGCCTCGGCAAAGGGATCGTCGAATTCAAAAAGGGAGTTCGCGGCATCGAAGATGAAGTCAGTTCTTCGACGAGTTACAAATCCGAATCGTCCCGCCCGGCCCCGCGCGAAACCCACGCCGAGATGACGGCCCCGAAGTTCGAACCCCCGATGGCAGAACCGGCGTCGAACGAATCGGTTTCGACGGAAGAGACGAGCCACGCCTGACGCATGAACGCCAACCGCGCACGAAGCGCTCCGCTACGGAAACCCTTCGCGTCGCGGCTAAACGATGATGCGTGATGTTATTCGCGCACGCCGACTGCCCCCAAATCGTGTTCACTCCCCGCAGCGCGGTTCGCCACCCGGAGATGTTTCACGTACTCATACGTGACATCGTGATCGGGCACCAGCATCGGTAACAGCGGCCCGGCGGCGGCGCGGCAGGGGGAATCTTTCGTCAGGCGAAAATCGCCTCGTTTCGCATCGCGGAAACCGGGAGTGTCGCCGCCGAGCGTCGTCTCGCGGCCGCGGATTTCGAGATCGAGAACTCCGCGAGAATCTTTCCAACCCGGCGAGATCCAGTTGTTCCACAGCGCGGCGGAGCCGTCGTCGTCGAGCAATGCGAGGTTTTCTCCCCCCGCTGCGATTTCGATGATGTTATTCCGGCAGTCGATCGATTCACCGGATGAGGAAAGACGTACAAGCGTCGTCGGTCCGCTGCGATCGGAATAAACGGTGTTGTGATAGAAGTGCAGCGTGCCGTGGCGGTAGCTCTGTTCGTCGCCGCTGTCGCCGCCGTAGTGCATGATCTGGTTGTTGCCGCCGTCGTGCTTGAGCATGATGTTGCCGTACACGAGCGTCGTGCCGTACATCGGGGAGCTGCGAATTTCATCGCTTCCTTCGGCGTCGACGAGATCGAGTAGCCGGTTGCCGCCGTCGATCCAGTTGTAGCGGACGACAAGCCCCGCCGAGCGGTCCTTGAGATTGTTCCCCAGGCAGCCCTTACGCAGCGGATTCAAGCGGTTGAATTGAAACGTGATCCCCAGCGATTCGGTGTAGACGTTGTGTTCGTACAGGCTCTGTTCGATGCCGTTGTCGCCGATCGTGCATTGTTCGACGACGATGTTTCGCGATTCGGGGGCGATGAAGAGACCGTTGCCGCAATCGGAGAGCACGCAATTGCGGATGATGATGTGCTCCCCCTTTTCGATGAAAATCGCGGCGGCGTTTTTCGTGTATTTCATCACGCCTTTCACTCCGAAGAAATAAAACGGCGGGCGGGCCCGGCGGATGTCGAGATTTTCGATGACGAGATACGCGGGCATGGTATCGGGGGGCATCGTCGAGCCGCCGATTTTGATCACGCCGCGCTCGCCTCCCCAGTAACGGAGTTCCAGCCGCGTGACGGCGTTCTCGCCGTCGATGACCGGCAGTTCCCCCTTGGGGCTGGAAACGCCCGCAACGATGATCGGCTGCTCGGCGGTTCCGCGGCGGCAGAGAACCCATTTCGAGTCGTACGGCTTGTCGCGATGATGAATCAGCACTCGATCGCCCGGCAGCAGCCGTTCCCAGGGAACCTGGTCGATGACGGTGAATTCCTGCTCGGGACCGACGGTGTAGTCGTGTGCGAAGAGGGACGCCGCGTGTATCCACGCGATAATAAAGAGAAGAATTTTGGCGCGCGAAGGCGCGAAGGCGCTAAGGAATCGACGATTTTGATGGTAACCCGAAGCGTCAGCGAGGGAGCTATTCAACGCAGAAGCACCCGTTAGAACTCCTTCGCCGACGCTTCGGGTTACCTTGAAGAAACCGTCCATCGAACGATAACCCGAAACAGGTTTTCTCCTTTGCGAGCTTCGCGCCTTTGCGTGAGTCATTCTTTTCCTTCTTATCTGCCTTGATTCAGCAAACTCACGATCCGTGCTTCGATCGGTTCGGTCTCCAGAATCGCGACGGTGGGTTGGCGATACGTCCAGCCGCTGGTTTCGCCGGGGTTGAGATGTAATCGCTGCTGCGCGTCGCGGATGATGTGCGGTTTGTGCGTGTGAGCCGAAATCAGCACGTCGAATTCGCCGGGGTCGTTCTTGAGATGATCGGCGATGTGCGTGACGAGGATGCGTTTGCCATCGGGGGTGCGGAATCCGAAGGCCGATTCGGAAAGTTTGCCCAGAATACGAAAGCCGGCGTGGACGCCGAGCCGGTTCCCTTCATTATCGCCAAAACAGGCGAGCATCTTGCAGTTCAATTTGCGAAGCGGCGGGAGGACGATCGGGGAGACGAAATCGCCGGCAAACACGACGAGTTCGCATCCTTCATCGTTAAAGACCTTAACTGCCTGACGCACGTAATCGAGATGATCGTGAGCATCGGCAAAAACTCCAATCCGCATGAAGGGCTCCGTGTCCTGAAAATATTGTGGTCCGTTCCTTCGAAACGACACCGTATTATGCGCGATGCGATGCGACAGGTCGATTCCCCGGCGGAACCGCCAGCATTCCCCGAATAATCGGACGAACCCGCTCAACCGCTTAGCTTGGGGTAAATTCACAATATTCACAAATTAAGAGGAATACACAAAAAGGTTAAAACGAGTGCGATCGGTTGCCGATGAAAGAAGGGATATATTCCCCGGCGCGCGAATTGCTCAGGTATCATGATGGGTTCGAATTCATGACGAACTTCTCCGGGCCGGAAAACGTCGACTTGGCGAAAGGTCATTCCATGGCGGAGATGATCAGAAAGTCCCGGAAGGAGTTGAAACCCGCAGCGGCGTCAGTTCCCGACACAACATTTCCCGCCCCGCCTCATTGGGCCGGTCGATTTGTACGCGAGTTGGCTCCCGCGCGTCCGGCGACGCGGGAGTCCCGTCGTATTTCACCGTCGCGGGTCGCTCATGACGGTTACGCCGAGCCTCGGCTGACGGCCACCGAATTGAGGCGACGCTTATGTCACGTGCTGCCCGGATTGCTGCCGTTGATCTTGTGGTATGTTCCGCATAAAGATCCGCTCGCGCCGCTCTTGCGGAGCATCATTTTCACGCTCATCGGCGGGATTGCCGTCGCCATTTATTTCGCTCAAAAATACATCGTCCGCGAGGGTGAAAAGAATTGGCCGCAAGCCGTCGTCGGTTATGCGTCGGCGATTCTGGGAACGATCGTTCTCTTCCCCGCGCATCTCGAACTCGGGTTCACCGTGCTCGCAGTGCTCGCCTTCGGGGACGGCATGGCGACGCTTGGGGGAAAACTCTTGGGCGGCCCGGCGATTCCCTGGAATCGCACTAAGACGTGGGCCGGATTGACCAGTTTCATTCTCTGCGCCGGCTTGATGTCGAGCCTGATTTACTGGGGTGAAGCACGTCCCCATGTCTCGTGGACGACCGCCGCGCTCTGCGGAGGCATTCCCACTCTGTTCGCGGCATTCGCCGAAACCCTGCCCGTACGGCTGAACGACAACGTCCGCGTCGGCGTCGTCGCGGCGGCAACGGCCATGTGCGTGCATGCGGCGTTCGTCGGCTTGTGAGAGGATGGTTGTCAATGCCGCTGCCGCTGCTGGATGTCTCGCATTTGCACAAGCGTTTCGGGCTCGCCGTCGTGGTCGACGACCTGTCGTTTCGCGTTTCCGCCGGCGAAATTTTCGGCCTGCTCGGCCCGAACGGCGCGGGAAAATCGACGACGATGCAAATGATCGTCGGCCTGATCGACCCCGATCGGGGCACGGTCTCGCTCGACGGCTCCCCCTTGTGCGGTCGCGATCCCGCTCGATTTCGCGAGATCGGTTTCGTTCCACAGGAACTGGCGATTTATCCCGAAATGACGGCGGAAGAAAATCTGCTGTTCTTCGGCGACTTGTTCGGCATCCCGCGATATCAATTGCAAACCCGCATCGCCGAGGTGATGGACTGGATCGGCCTGAGCCGGACGTCGCGGCAGCGGTGCGGGTCGTTCTCCGGCGGGATGAAACGGCGTCTGAACTTCGGCGTCGGCATTCTGCATCAGCCGAAGCTGCTCATTCTCGACGAACCGACTGTCGGCGTCGATCCGCAGTCGCGGGCTCATCTTCTGGATTGCATTCGGCAACTCGCGGCGACGGGAGTCGGCGTCGTCTACGCCAGCCATTATCTCGAAGAGGTCGAAGCGCTCTGTTCGCGGCTGTCGATTATCGATCACGGAAAACTGCTGCTCACCGGCTCGATGGAACAACTCTGCCATTCGGGTCCGCGGCGAATCGAACTGTCGGTGACGCGAGGATCGGAAAAGCTGCAACAGCACCTCCCGGTCGGCGCCCGGTGCCGCCGCTCATCCGTCGACGATGTATTGACCATTGAGATGCCGATCGGTCCGGCCGGTCGGGCGAACGAAAACGCCGGTCAGGAAGATCGATTGCTGGAAACGGTCAGCGAATTGTTATCTCTCGTGCGGGACAGCGGTGCCGAGCTGAGAGACATTCACACCCCGCAGCCGAGCCTCGAACAGTTGTTCTTGTCGCTTACGGGGCGCTCGCTCCGCGACGCATAAATCCTTCTCCCTCTGGGAGAAGGTGGCCGAAGGCCGGATGAGGGTGCCTTTAAGAAAAGGATGAAGGCGGAAGGATGAAGGATGAGTCAGAGAAAAATTGGGGATTGGGCAGCGGCTGTTTCGCTTGCGTCTGACTCATCCCTCATCCCTCATCCCTCATCCCTCATCCTTTAATTTGGCTCCCGGTCGTCTGTTGGAATAAGTGCGAACAATTACCAAGAACTTTGTGACTTCCATGTGGGCAATCACTCTTAAAGACTTGAAACTTCTGATGCGCGACCGGCGGGCGCTGAGCTTGCTCATCGCCTTGCCGTTGGCATTAGTCGGGATACTTGGCTCGGCGTCGAAGCACATGAGCAGCCCGACGGTGAGTGACGGCGGCCCGATCGATCCCATGCGCGCCTACGCCGTGCTCGTGCCGGCTTACACGGTGATGTTCACGTTTTTTCTCGTCAACGTGATGGCGCGGTCGATCATTCAGGAGCGGGAATGGGGGACGCTGCGCCGGCTGCGGACGGCGCCGATCACGCCGTTCGCGCTCTTGTGGGGGAAGACGATTCCCTTCTGGATACTTTCATGCGCCCAAGGGGCCGTGCTATTTCTCGCGGGGCGATACCTCTTCGGCATGCCGTGGGGTGCGGCGCCGTGGCTGTTGATCCCGGTTCTCTGTTGCACGTCGCTGGCGGCGACGGCGCTCGGGTTGTGGGTCGCCACGATCGCGAAGACCGAATCGCAAGTCTCGGCGTATTCGAATTTCGTGGTGATCGTGCTCGCGGGCGTCAGCGGTTGTCTCGTCCCGCGCGGCTGGCTCCCCGAATGGCTGCAGACGGCGAGCCTGCTCACGCCGCATGCTTGGGCGCTGATGGCGTACGACCAGGTGTTACGCGCAGCTCAGCCGCAACTCGGCTGGTTATTCGCCTGTTGCGGCGTGCTGCTCGGTTTCACGCTGATCTTTTTTCTGGGAGGCCGATCGCGGTTTCAGGAACTGCGGTGAGTACGGCCTTGTGCGGCGTGGAAAATGCCGGAAAGAGTCGAAAACGTCACACGGCATTAACACGGGCGTTATAATTAATAACGCCTCTTCCCCCGGTGACTTGAGAAATTGCCCTTCATCAGCGATAAAAGTAAAGATGGGCCGGCCCGCCGACCATTTTCAAAGCCCGAATAGCGACATGAAACGACAGAGTCCCACCGCACCGACAACAGGGATGTTGAACCCGTCTGCGGCGCAGACGAGGAAGGGAAACCTCATGGTGAAAAAAACGAGCCAATTCGCCGTTGCTTTCTGGATTGTACTGTCCTGCGCGTTCGGCCCGGCGGTCGCCGCACCCTTGGACAATATTCTCGGCAATGCGGCTGCGGAGCCTGAAAATATCGAGCCGGTGGTAAAAACGACATTAACCACCATCGAGGGGACCGACGGTAAAGAAGCATTACTAACGGTCGATCTCACGATTCTCGATGGACGGACGACCTATTCGATGAATAGAGAGTTCTCCGGGGCCACGCGAATCTCGATTTTCCGAACCGCGGGTTTGACGCCGATCGGCGGGAAATTTACACCCGATCATCCGCCGAAGCGCGCCTACGATTCGATTTTCCGTAAAGAGGTCGAAAAATTCAAAGAACACGTTATCTGGACTCGGCGATTTCAGGTTGATCCTGCGCTGCCGCCGGATCAAGTCGGCCTCCTTCTGACGTTCAGCTTTAAGGTGTGTGACGAAAAAAATTGCATTCCCTACGATAAACATTTCGAATCCACACTCGCCGGCACGCAAGAGCTGAACTCACGTAAGAATTCAACGTTGCAAGGCGAGCCATTTACCGAAGCCGGGGGATCGTCACTTCCCAGTGTTCCCACCGATTCTGACACCACGGCCGGGGCCGACGACCCCTTCTTCAGCGATCTGCAATTCGTCGACGACGAAGCGGGGGGCAATCTGGCGTGGTATCTCTTCTCGGCGTTTATCGGCGGGATGATTCTCAATGTCATGCCCTGCGTGCTCCCCGTGCTGGCGATCAAAATTCTCAGCTTCGTGCAGCAGGCGGGGGAAAGCCGGCTCCGCATCTTTTTGCTCAACCTGTCGTACACCGGCGGGGTGTTGATTGTGTTCTTGTTCCTGGCAACATTGGCGGTCTTTCTTGATATCGGTTGGGGCGGATTGTTCCAGAAGCCCGAATTCAATCTCGTGATGGCGTCCCTCGTCTTCGCGATGGGTCTGAGTCTGCTCGGCGTCTTCGAGATTCCCGTCCCCGGTTTCGTCGGTTCGGCAGCGGGGAACGCGCAGCAACAGGAAGGCTTATCGGGAGCCTTCCTCACCGGGATCTTCGCCACGCTGCTGGCGACTCCCTGCAGCGGACCGTTTCTCGGGGCGACGCTGGGCTGGTCGGTCGGTCAGCCGACGGCGATCACGTACCTGATCTGGGCGACGATGGGACTGGGGATGGCATTCCCGTATCTGCTGTTCGGCATTTTTCCGTTCGCCATCAAATGGCTTCCCAAGCCGGGAATGTGGATGGTGCGGTTCAAGGAATTTTCAGGCTTCGTGCTGATGGGGACGGTCATCTTCCTCATGAACTCGTTGCAGGAAGAATACACGATGCCGCTCTTGATTATGCTGCTGGGGATTTCGCTCGGCCTGTGGATGATCGGCAATTTGTACGATATCACTTCGCATATTCGCCACAAGTGGACGGTCCGCGGGTCGGCATTCCTGCTGACGGCGGCGATCTGCGGTTACGGTTATAACATGACGCTGCAAGCCGGGGCAAAACTCCCCTGGCAGCCATTTTCGCACGCTAGGTTGAAACAAGAATTGCTGTCGGGAAAAACGGTATTGGTCGACTTCACCGCCGATTGGTGCCTGGTCTGTAAGACGGTTGAAAAATATGCGCTGAATACTCCCGATACCATCGACTTTGTCGAAAGGCATAACGTGGTGCCGTTAATGGCAGATTACACCCAAGTTTCGCCCGAAATCAAAGCGTGGCTTGATCGGTTCAACAGCGAAAGCGTCCCCTTGACGGTGGTCTTCCCCGCAACGGATCATAGGCGTCCCATCGTGATTCGCGACTATTACACAAAATCGAAGTTGCTCAGCAAGCTCGACCAGGCGGTGAATCGCGCGGAGAGTGCTGAAGCCAAGACGACCGCCAGCGAACCGACTGCTTCTCGCATGTAATTCCCCTCCCTGCAGTTAGCCGCGACGCGCAGGGTTTCCGTAGCGGAGCTTGGGAACGAGGATGAAGGCACCAAAGAAAAGAAAGAAACCGCTGCGCTAACCCGCGACGCACAGCGGTTTCTACTAAGAGATCTGAGGGAGAAATCAGATCCCCGGTTCCAAGACTTCCAACCTGACACAACCGATGATGCCTGTCGAATGAACCTCGGTTGTGCCGGCAGATGTTAGAATCTATCCGGAAATGTTGGCAGTCCTACGAGATGTTGTGCCCATTGC
>JBBECD010000121.1:0-26697 GCA_040881995.1 Planctomycetaceae bacterium | reverse complement strand
TCAATTTCCAGCGATTTGAAGACGTATCACTCCTGGCCGCGTGAGGTATAAATGCAAAATACTCGCACGAAATGCGCGTTAAAAACGCGACTCGCGCGCTCAAAAGCGTCACTCGCGCGTAGGAAAGCGACACTTTGCGCGGACTTTGCGCCAACTCCGCACAATGCTAAACAACATTTTGGGATGAATGCGCGGTCGCGGGCGATTTTGGAGATCGGGGTTCGGGGATCGGGATCCGGGGTCGGGACGAGGCCCTGGCGGTGATCTCGGGTCGCCGTCAACCCGGTTGCGCGCAACCAGGCATCGATACGGGGAATCGATGTTTCGCGTCTTGCCGGACCCACGTTTGGGATGCGAGCCCTGTTGGGAAAGGGGATCGTTGTTTTGAAAGTAGGCGTTGTTTTATTAATGCAGCATTGTTTGGAATGCGGGCTAATCGGCGAACAACGTCACACCACTCCCCCAACGCGAGTCACTCCCGCGCAGGCGGGAGCCCAGTCTTTTTTGGGTTCATCCGGCAATTGCATATCAAGATCGCATCGCTGTATCTCGACGGGGCGTGCGGAAGTTGGCCTCTCCATCGAAACGGCATCCTTGATTTCAGACCCTTCGGGCCGGAGAACCGTGAGCGTCCCGGCCGCTTACCTCTATACGTAATTGCCGGATGAACTACGTTAACACCCGACTGCGACCCCGCCGAGGTCGGTGATATATAATGTCGCGGATCCGGTGGTATCGCTTTTCGCTCAACCACCGGCTAATCGCTGCGATCCCTCCGGGATCGAAAGCAACCGGCGGCCCCCAGATACTGTTTCGCGATTTCGTTACGCATGCTGGCGAATGCCCGCATCCACCGTCCATCCCTTTGGTCTTGTCTTTCGCAGCGATTGATGGCACGATAAAAGCCATCGGCACATGCTTGGCAGGCCATCGTTCACTCATCTCCCTCATAACAGTGTGCACGGCTCCCGTCCCAGGGCAATCGAGTGTCGATTGCCCTGATTTCAAGGGTTTTTGAGCATACTTTGGTCCAAAATCGCGCTGGTCAATCAGATACAACGCAACAAACCAGCACTTTTCTGCGGGAAAACCAGCGTTTTGACGCTCGATTGCCCTGGCTCCCGTCCGGGCATCGAAAATCGGCGGATGTGTTGAATTGAAAGAGGAAACCCAAAGGCACACTGGCCGAGCCAGTGGCACCCGAAGAGTTTGATAGCATGTTGGGAGGTTGAGTGAGACAGATGTCTGATTGCGATCGGCGAACAGCGTCAACCAGCGTTCGACAGTGCCACCCGCCGCCGGGCAGGAAGATCTCATATTCTACAAGGAGAGTAATACAGTACAGTTGCCTTGTACATTTGGCCGAAAGCAAAAATGCCTAGTAGAACTGAACCGGTTACAGATAGGGATTAATCCTTCCTTAAGGTCTTGGGATCATGGAGATTTTTTTGTATTGGAAGTTGTTGCCAATATTAATAAGGACGATGGTGTGCCGATAGTGGAAGTTCTTGCCGTTCTTCAGTCATCTCGCCAAGCGGAAAGGTTCGCCAAAGCAATTAGGAACAATATTCAAGCGTGCAGTTCATTAGATAATTCCGCACTTAAACCAAGAGATGACAGTTGCTTCGATTATTGACTGGCGATGGTCGTCGGCCCGATATTACCTATCAGAACCGCTGAAGCAGCAGTTTCCGGAGCTGCCTTTGGTGCATGGGATACCGCATGAGTTCTTGAATTGAAAGAAAAGAACGAAAGGCACACTGGCAAAACCAGTGGCACCCGAAGAGTTCGATAGCATGTTGGGTGGTTGAAAGCGATAGTTTCCTTGCCTGCAATCGGAAGAGCGACTGTCGTCGCCAGTGGCACCCGGCGGAAAGGTAACCCGCAATTGTCTCACCCGGAATTCGGTCGCCCTCAAATTCCGGCTCTGCACCACGAAATGTCGCATTCTGAGAAAGAGGCATGGAGTGGAAAGACCTCAGTCGGATAACAGGAGCGTTCGCGGAGCGACATGCGGTGTCAGCCGGGCGACGGGGCCGTTCGTCTTCAATGACCCGTTCGCGAAATCCCGGTGTGATGGAATGTCATTGACAAGAGGAAGGCATTCAGGAGCATGCCCTATCGGACTGGTTCGGCGTTGCGGCTGAGCCAATCGGCGAAACGTGTCAAGCCCAGGCGCGGGTTATGGCCGGGGGTGAGGCTTCGATCGTTCACCGCAATGCCGTAGTAGAGCGCCTGGGGATCGGTGATGACCGTCCTTGCGTCGCCGGTTGCGCTCAGGTATTGCCGCACCAGGTCGTCTTGCCGAATCTCTTCGGGACCAGCCAGATCAAACGTGCCGTTCGACGGCTCGGCGAGGGCTGTGTCGGCCATGACGGAAGCGACGTCATCCGCCGCAATCGGCTGCATCAGGGCCGGCGGCAGCCGAACCGTCCGTCCTTCCGTCGCCGACTGGGCGATGCCGCCCACGAATTCGAAGAATTGCGTGGCCCGCATGATCGTGTAGGGAATCGGAGAAGTCTTGATCAGATTTTCCTGAGCCAACTTTGCGCGGAAGTAACCGCTCGCGAGGAGGCGATCGGTGCCGACGACCGACAACGCCACATGATGGCTGACTCCCGCGGCAGCTTCCGAGGTCAGGAGGTTGCGACCTGATGTCTCGAAGAACGCCAGTACCGCGTCGTCCTCCCAAGAGGGCGCATTCGCGACATCGACGACCACCTGAGCGCCGGCAAGCGCTTGCGCCAGCCCCTCGCCAGTGACCGTGTTGACGCCCAACGACGGCGACGCCGCCAGCACCTCGTGGCCGTGCTGACGAAGGTCCACCACGACCTTTTTTCCGATGAGTCCGCTTCCGCCGACGACAACGATTTTCATAATCATCCTCCCGCTGGGCCGTTCCGCCGCCGAACGACCAGGTTAACCCGCGTTGTGCCGCGAGTGTTGACGATCATTTTACCCCACAAAGCGGGTCGCGGCGCACGTCGGGTTGAACCGCTTGCAAATTCGTCTATCACCGAATGTATTCTGCCTCTTCGAAGAATGCATTACAACCGCACAATCGTTTTTCGGCCATTCACAGGGAAAGGCAGAAATCACAACAACGATCACGATTCTATGAATGGGAGGCACGAACTGTTCCATAGCCGAGGTTTGCGCAACATTCGTCCGGCCTCACAGAGGCCAGCTACAAAAAAAGATCGGGCGCTCGTGGCCGGCTACAATTCGTTATTTCTTCCGCAGGGCGAACCAATACGTTCCCACGCCGATGGTGGCGAGGACCGTCAGGAAGAACGAGCTATAGGCCCACGTCTGCGGCAATAGGGCTTTGATGACGAACTGGTCGACGACGACCGCACCGATGAGCGCCCAGCACGAGACCAGAATCTCGATCATGAATTTCTGATCGGAATCGATGTTCTGCGGAGCGGCGTCGGTTTTCGGGGCCGACTTGTCTTTCGGCTTGTTGACGGGCTTGGCCGTCTTCGACTTGCCTTTTACGGCGGCGGGTTCGGTGCGGGCGCCGGGGGCGTAGTATTTGGCGATCGCCTGATTGATCGCCAGCGGCGAGGCGATGACGGCTCGCGTCGGGATGCCGAACCTGACCCGCAGGTCTTCTTCGAGATGATGGTCGGGTTCGTCGGAGCAGGCCACCAGCAGCATGTCGTCGTCGATGAACAACGGCAGAAACGAATGCTGCTTCACCAGTTGACGCGGCACCTGGTCGAGCACCGTATCGTCGGGGAGCATGTCGTCGATTTCGAGATACGAGCGTCCCAGTTCGACGGCGAGCGCCTTCGTCGCCGTTTCGAGGTCGGTCATTTTCATCTGCACGGCGGCGTCGCGGAGCGAGAGACCCCGCTTTTCGGCGAAATCTTCGAGTTCTTTGGCCTGCGGCCGCTCGATGACTCCCCATTCCTGCAGCACTCTGGCGAAGGGCCGCCGGCCGAGAATGTCTTTCCGGCTTTCGCCGAATTCACGCCCCTGGCTCTCGTCGTATTCGAGTTTACGTTCGGGATCGGTCAGACAGAGCATGGCTTTCGCCAGCTCGTTGAGCAGATCCTGGGATTGCAGGTAATAGTTTCCGGTCGCGTATTTGCGGACGTGGGCGTTGAGCTTTTTATAATTCTTGCGGATTTTCTCGACGTCGTCTTCAAACTGCACCAGCCGCAAGAGCTGGTAATGGTCGGGAGGCCGATCCCCTTCCGGGATGCCTAGCCATTCTTTGTAGACATCGATTTGGGTTGTCATGTGTGGTCCAGAGTCGAGGGTCCAGGGTCCAGGGCCAGAGGAGAAGGCTGCGAGACAAGGAGATTGGGGGCTACACGATGTTCTCGCGTGTTTCTTTCTGACTCATCCTTCATCCCTTATTTCTCACTCCACCGTATATTCTTTGGCCAGCTTTTCGAAGGCGGTCACGCCTTGATTGTCGAGACCCGAATCGCGTTTGATCTCGATATGCGCCCCACGGTTCCCGCGAACCTCGCGAGCGGCCACCGTAATGCGGCCGTTGGCATCGTAGCTGTAGGTCAGTTCGACCGGCGAACCGGCGGGAAGATTTTGCGGCAGATCGGAAATCACGAAATCGCCGATGACCGAGCAGGCATTCGGATCGGGGACTTCCCCTTCGAGAACCCAGATGTGAATGCGCTGCTGATTGTGGCTGGTGGTCACGAACTGCTGCTTGTAACTGTAGGGAATCGTTGTGTTGCGCGGGATCATAATGTGATTGACCTTCCGCGTTTTTTCGCCGGGATCGCTGATTTTCACCCCCAGCGAGTGCGAATTGACTTCGTACGTCTGCACCGACTTAAGCCGGTTGATCACCGACTTGGCCATGCGGCCTTCGCCCCCCGTCTCGCGGGCTTCGAGAATCGCCGCGTGAATCGCCGCCCCGTGCGCCACCGCTTCGTCCGGCGGCAAATCGCGCGTCGGCGTGCGGCCGGTCGCTTCTTTGAGCATGACTTCCACGAGCGGCATGTACGTCGAACCGCCGACGAGAACCACCTCGTCGAGTTCGCCGTGGTTGAGGTTCGCCTGTTGCAGCACGAGTTCGGTGGTATCGCGGGTGCGCTGCATCAAGTCGGAGGTCATGCGTTCGAAGTCTTTACGCGTGAGCGAGACGGTCAGCGTTTTGCCTTCGTGATAGACGGTGATCGGCACCTGCATCGTCTTGCTGAGCAATCGCTTGGCGTCTTCGCAGTCCTGCGTGATCTCGCGGAGCTTGACGTGGTCTTCGCGCGGGTCGACGCCGAACTTCTGTTTGAACTGCTCGGCGACGTGATCGACGATCCGCCGCGACCAGTCGAGACCGCCGAGCATGACGTCGCCGTCGGTCGCGAGGACGCGGAAGTGAGTCGGATCGTAACGCACGGCGGTGACGTCGAACGTTCCTCCCCCGAGGTCGTATACCAGAATGTTCTTTTCTCGGGACATCTTGTCTTCGCGGCCGAGTTCCCCTTTCAGCCAGGCATAGGCCAGCGTGGCGGCGGTCGGCTCGTTGATGATGTCGATCACATTCAGCCCGGCGATGCGGCCGGCGTCCTGCGTCGCTTTGCGGCGGACGTCGTTAAAGTAATACGGCACGGTGACCACGGCGTTGGCGATCGGGCCGATGTGTTTTTCCGAATCCTGCTTGAGCTTTTTGATGATCAAGGCGGAGATGAATTCGGGAGTCAGCTTCTTGTCCTGATAGACGACGAAATAGTTCTTGTTCCCCATTTGCCGTTTGATGGCTTCGATGACCCGTTCCGGTTCCTCTTGGGCGATCCGGTCGTACGACGGACCGACGACGATATGGCCGTCTTCGCCGAGCAACACCACCGAGGGGGTGATCGGGCGATTTTCGGCGTTTCGCAGCGATACGGGAGTCCCCTCGGGATTCAATTGAGCCATGGTGGAATACGTGGTCCCCAAATCGATGCCGACTGTCGCCCCTTCGAGAAAATTCATGGATCTGCCTTCGTATGTCTGTGCGAGTGCATTCAGAACGTGAAACCCGAGACTTGATGACGCAAGCTTCACCCGTCCCACGTCGAACGAAACGGCGGTGCCAGCGGCACACCGATTCGCCCGGAGGGTGCGATGGTTTTGCGTCGTGGTGATACGTATCTTTGCTATTCTGCCAGCAGTGATGAGCGGAATCAAGCCTCCCCGCCGCTCGGGGAGCGAACTCGGAGGAAATCTCTCCGTTTTCTTTCGACAATGACGAATGTTGAAATCCGAATGTCGAATCAATGACGAAATCCGAATGTCCAAATGACGAAATGTGCGACGCCACGGTCGTCAGACCAGCCGGCAGGGAAGGTAACAATCAAAAGGTTTGCGCGCCTTTCTGACTCATCCCTCATCCCTTCCTCTGTCATCGCGACGCATTCGCCGTCGTCGCGGCGGGCGCGGTTTCTCCGCGGGCTTTATACAGCATGGGGACTTCACCCGGATGTCTTGAGAAGAACTCCACATGCGATCCGGCGGGGAGCGTGAACTGTTGGCGGGCTCCCGCCGTCGAACTGCGGTAACCGAGCGGCATCGTGCCGTCGTATACATGCGACTTGCCGGGCGCCAGCGTGTACGGGCCTCCCCAGCGGGAATAAATTCCTTTGACTTCGTACACCAGCGGAACATTGCTGACGTTCGTCACGCGGGTTTTCGGAGAGGTGAACTCCGCCGCCAACAGCCGGCCCTGCTGCTCCAGCCCGTTGAGCCGGAGTTTCGCAAATCCGAAGTCGACGTCGGGGACGGCACTCTCGCTGACCGGTCCGCGCTGCGTCCATTTCCGCCAACCCGTGCGGAACCACCCGGACAATTGATCGACGTTGAGTTGAGGATCGCTCGGCTCGTATCCCGCCACGAAATTCCCGGTCGGCTGCAGCGTCGCCTCGCCGACCCAATCCATTTTCAGCACGCGATGGGAATGCGTCGGCTCGCT
The DNA here is from genome assembly GCA_040881995.1 of Planctomycetaceae bacterium. GTDB lineage: Bacteria > Planctomycetota > Planctomycetia > Planctomycetales > Planctomycetaceae > JAQCEJ01. The sequence goes on along the minus strand of JBBECD010000121.1, from coordinate 19,769 downwards.
CAGACTCAAGACAGTCGTCTGAGAGAGATCGACGTTCAGCACGGCGACCTGCTGCCAGGGCGCTTCGGCGCCGGTCCGCACCGAAAGCTGCCAGACCAGGCTCGGCACGCCGAATTGCAGTCCGACCGCGGACGTCGCGGCGACCGCAGCCGCTTCCGGCGTCGACGTCGCTTCATCCATCGTTTTTTCGGCAGCGGCGTCCGCTGCGGGCGCCGGCGGTGTTGTCGTCGCCGGCGGAAGCGCAGTGTTAGGATCGGCCAGTTCTACATCCAGCGGATGGGTGAGAATCAACTCCGAGCGAATTTCGACGTCTCTGCCGTGCCGTTTGAGATCGGGAATCGCCTCGACGAGCGTGTCGTAAGACGACAGTTCGGCGAACGGTTCGTGCGGAATATCCTGCACGTGAATGTGCGCCATGTTCCGCTTCACGAGCAGATCGGTCAGCGGTTCGAGTATCTCCGGCTGCAGGAGGAACTCCAGTTCCTCGCCTCGGCTCAGTTCGCTCGCCCGCGGACCGCGCAAGTCGACGATCTTCAGCGGTTCCCGCGTTTCGGCGAGCGTGACATCCGATGCGGCGATGCCGAACACCAGCGAGACGCCGTGCTCGTCGCACGAGGCGTCGGTCGGGAACACGCGGACCTGCGGATGATAAACGGGGAGCGGCCAGACGTTGTCCAGCAATTCCGAGATATCGTCGAAGACGAGTTGCTTTTCGAGTTCTTCGATCAAACCGGGAACGACCGAGAGCACTTCGCTTTCAATCTGCTCTTTTTGGCCGTACAGCCCGTCGACCAGTCCATTGGAGACGCGGCTTTGCGTCATGCCAAAACCGCGCGTCGAGACCCCGGCCGGGTCGGTGACAAACCAGTTGTCTTCGGGGATTTCAAATCGCTGGGCGACCAATTCGAGCCGCAACCGGCGATCTTGCACGTAAGGCCGGACGTCAAAGCTAATCCAGACCGGACGTTGATGCCCGATGACGATATCGATCGGCCCCGCGGAGGCCGACTTGGCAAATCCGTCGACGTAGGTCGCCCCGATGGTGAGGTTGATATTTTCCATTCCGAGTTGAATGTTCAATCGCCCTTCACGATACGCCTGCACGCGGGCTCGCGCGAGTTTCGCCGTGTAATACAAGTCCGAAAAGGTGACGCTGAAACTGCGTCCCTGCGCGACTGTGCTGGTGTAAATGTCGGCAATCGACCCTGTCAAGGTCTCCGGCCTGACCAGCCGCGGCACCGAGTCGGCGATCGCCTTAAGCGACCGGTTGCCGATGCGCACGCCGACGGCGTTCGGAATTTCCACGGCCGGTTCAAACGGCATGCGGACTTGCGATTTGGTATCGAGCGTGCGGACGTCGCTGGCCGCCAGCGTTTGCGGAGCCGTTGGGACCGCGGCGGGGTCGAGCATCCATTTCAGCAGGTCGGGATATTCGTACGCTACTTTCCAGACATCGTGACCGGCTCCGCTCACTTCGGTCAGTTTTGGCGAGCCCCCCGCGTTGCTGATGGCCGCAATCATTTCGCGCGATTCTTCCACCGCCACGACGGAGTCATCGATCCCGTGAAAGGCCCAGATGGGGACCGATTTCAATTTTTCACCCCACGCCGGGTCGCCTCCCCCTGCCAGCGGCACGACGGCGTGCCAGCGTGAAGGGTCCGCCGCGGCGAGACTCCAGACGCCAAAACCCCCCATCGACCATCCGGTGAGGACTTCCCGGCCGGTGTCGACGGAATAGGTCCGCTCGACTTCCTGCAAGATCTTCAGCGCTCGATCGGCATCCGGGCTGCCGGCCTTCCATGCGGGGAGAATTCGTCCTGCGGCATCTTCATTTTGCGGAAAGACGACAATGAATGGATAACCCTCGGGCCGTGCCGCGATAATCGGCCCCAGCCCGACGGTGATTGGCAGCCGCCCGTCGCGGCCCCGCTCCCCTGCCCCGTGCAGGAACAACATCACCGGCCAGCGCCGGCTCGCATCGTAATTCGGCGGAAGGTAAACGACGTATTTGTGCTGGCCCTGCTCGTCGTTGAAGGTGTGCGTCAGAAAACCGGTGCGGTTTTGGGCAGCCGCCGTCGCCTCCCAGCTCGTGATGAGAGCGGCGATCAACAACCACAGCATCGCGAACCGGCGTCGAACGGCTTTGTGACGCGCGAGCGAGATATCCGACTGTCGGCGAGCGTTCGGATGGTGAAGGGGGGACCGTGGGCGGTCATCAGTTTTCAGGGAGGATTTCATACGTCATCTCCTGATGAACAGTCTTCGCGGCGGGATGAGAGAAGCAGCGATTACCGGCAGAGAAATCGTGCTCGATTATCGTGCATTCTTGTGGTCCCCCCTGAGCCTGTCAACGGGTGCGCGCGAACACAAATTCTGGGGCAAACCCTGATCGCGATGCCGGAATAACTCTCTGGGGCTTCCTCCGCTGCGCAGCCGAAATGCGCGCATGGCAGGGGGACATCATCCGCGACCGGTCAAGAACGAACCTGATGCTGCCGCAGCCATAAACGGGCCCGGCTGAGAATCGGGCCGATCGTGTTCATGGGAATCCGCAACTGTTCGCTGATCTGGCGGTAGGTGCGCCCTTCGAGATGGTATTGCCGCACAATCTCGGCCTCGGCGTCGGGGAGTGAGTCCAGCATCAGCCGGACCGTTTCGCGGTCTTCGATGCGCGAATACTCGCCCATCTCCTCTTCGGCGTCGGGGACGGCATGAACGTAATTTCCCGCTGCGACACCGGTTTCGTACTTCTTGCGCTGTGCCATTTCGCGGATGACGACGCGCCGGGCGATCACAGTTAAATAGGTTGCCAGCGACGAATGGCCCCGAAAAGCACGGAGAACCGCGGAGTCTTTATCGAGCAACGTCAGAAAAATTTCGGCGCAGAGATCGTCGACGTCGGCGGAGTTCAAGCGCAAGGTGCGCGTGTGGGCGCAGTGCTGAATGACGTGGATGAACAGCCCCAGAAAGCGATCGACAAAGTCTTTCCAAGCCCCGGTTTCACCGTGAAGGCAGCGGTGAAGTAAGTTTCGGTCGATTTCGGTAAGGGCCATGATCCACACCTTCGTGATGTTTCGCGAAAAAATCGTGCAGGAGAATTCACTCGGATAACAATGGCTCTCCCTTTCCGGAGAGATAACATATATACGTGAATGATCGTCGAATTCACCTTAAGTTCTCGTGATTTTCAGACGGAATTTATAATTTCGTTGCCGTCCGGGGTTGCCTTCTCACCTAAACGAGCGACGGTGCTGAGCGCAGCTTCTCTTCGATTCAGCACATCATGTGCCGAATCGGAATTTTTAGACCGGCTCATTTTTTACAAGGGGGCTGTCAGCCGCATCGTTAACTGTATTCCGATTCGGCATTTCAGGCAAGACGGGATCTGCGCACGATAATCCATTCATTGCAAAACCTTTGAGTAACACACTTTATGTGGACCGGGCTCTCGCCCGATAGAGCGGGCGGCGGCGTGACACTTTGCCGAATCAAACATCGGGTCGTGGTATCGAACGAAAAAGGAGCCGGCGACTCACAAACCGACGGCGGGTTTTCATTTTTCGATCGGCTCAATTTAAGACGTTCGGCCTGGACGCTGTGCAGCAAACGATCAATCTTAGTTCTCGCGATGAAAGTGAATCCGTTCCCCCGTTCCTGCCGAAGATGATAATGTGAATTCGACGAGTCGCGATTCGCACAAGGACCATGACGAAATTGAGCGTTTGATCATGTGATTTCTTTCTGCCGCGGCGGCGTCTCAATCGGGCCGCGTCACGCCGACCCTCTGCGGAACGATGACGTTCGAGGCGGCGTCTGAGAACCTATCCGGAAATGTTGGTAGAAATACAACATCCTGTGTCCATCGCACGGCATCGATACCACCAATTGCGGTCGATCCAACTTTCCGGATACCCTCTGAAAGTTGAAATAATCGAAAAAGGTTGAACTCATCGGTGCTTGACAGCCTTGTTTATCACCACTAAGATTTCGCGAAATTCAACATGCCGGCCCCGTTACACCGACGATCGAAACGAGGTGTGATGCGACCGATCGGCCGACAGCCGTTGTCGATATTTTTTAGCGTGTGGGATTGAAGTTTGGTCCTTCATCATCGCTGTGGTGCACCGCTTGAGAGGCTCTAACACCACCGGTTGTGCATGTGAGTTATGTCGCAATTCTGGCAGAAAATCGTCAGGCACAGAGTCGTCAGGCACAGAGGTTGTGTTAGAATTATTTAGAACGAGAAGGAAATTCGCATGACTCACGTTGTTGCAGAACCATGTTTTAACTGCAAATACACCGATTGCGTGGTGGTCTGCCCGGTCGAATGTTTTTATGAAGGGGAATCGATGCTGTACATCCACCCGGATGAATGCATCGACTGCGAAGCGTGCGTCCCGGAATGCCCGGTCGAAGCGATCTTCCACGAAGACGCCCTTCCCGAAGAATGGGCCGGCTACACCGAATTGAACGCCGAACTTTGTCCACAATGCCCGGTGATCACCGAAAAGAAAGCCTCGCTCGCCGACACCGGCGGCGAATGTGCTCATACGCCTAAGTAATCAGATGCTTCGTGTTTTTACCCCCGGTCAGTGCCGGGGGGGGGTTCGCCGGGGGCTAAAAAAGAAAGCGCTCCGCTACGGAAGCCTTCGCGTCGCGGCTAAACGATTTCTCAATACCGCGGCACCGAAGTATCGATCTCCGTCGCCCACTGGTCGATTCCCCCGGCCATGCTTTTCACGTGGGCGAAGCCCTGCTCGGCGAGCCAGCGAGCCACACGCAGACTGCGGCTGCCGTGATGGCAATGCACGATGATCTCGCCCTGACGATGCGGTTCCAGTTCGGCCAGCCGCATGTCGATCTCGCTCATCGGGACGAGCACCGCCCCGTCGATCTTCGCCGTCGCGTATTCGTCACGTTCACGGCAATCGACGAACAGAAACGACTCGCCGATCTTGCGCTTCGCGTCGACGCTGCGGCAATCGATTTCCCATTGATGCGGGGCGGGATTGTTCATTGATCTCTCCTCAGCGTTATCCTCGTTCCCAAGCTCTGCTTGGGAACACAAGTCTTCGCAGCTCCGCTGCGCCGTTCACACACGAAGCGCTCCGCTCCGCAAAGCCTGCGCGTCGCGGCTAAACTGTTTTTTCTGGCTCTTGACTCTTGTCTCTCGACTCAACGGGCAATCGCCCGTTTCACGGCTTCGCCCATGTCGGCGGGGCTCTCGGCGACGACGACGCCGGCCGCCTCCAGCGCGGCGACTTTCTCCGCCGCGGTGCCGCTGCCGCCGGAGATGATTGCCCCGGCGTGGCCCATCCGCTTGCCCGGAGGAGCCGTCTTCCCGGCGATGAAGCCTGCCACCGGTTTGGTGACGTGTTTCTTGATGTACTCGGCGGCTTGAACCTCGGCGTTGCCGCCGATTTCGCCGATCATCAGAATCGATTCGGTGCCGGGGTCGTTCTGGAAGAGTTCGAGCAAATCGATAAACGTCGTGCCGATAATCGGGTCGCCGCCGATGCCGATGCACGTCGACTGGCCGAGACCGACGTTCCCCAACTGCCAGGCGGCTTCGTACGTCAGCGTGCCGCTTTTGCTGATAAGTCCCACGGTCCCCGGCTTGTGAATGTAACCCGGCATGATGCCGATTTTCGCCACGCCGGGAGTAATGATGCCGGGGCAGTTCGGGCCGATCAATCGACACGGTTTGCCCTGCAAATGGTTGTAAACGCGGACCATATCGATGACGGGAACGCCTTCCGTGATCGCGACGATCAGTTCGATCCCCGCGTCGGCCGCTTCGAGAATCGCATCGGCACAAAACGGCGGCGGCACGAAAATCAGACTCGTGTTCGCCCCTTTCTTCTTGACCGCTTCGGCGACGGTGTTGAACACGGGAAACCCGTCGATCTCGGTTCCCCCTTTGCCGGGCGTCACGCCCCCGACGAACACGTCGACGCCGGGCTGGGCTTCCGCCGCGTAGGCCCGGCATTGCTGAGAATGGAACAACCCTGCCTTGCCGGTGATTCCCTGGCAGATGATGCGAGTTTTTTTAGATACCAGAATGCTCATTACGCTATCCGTTCAGATGATGTGAATTGGTTCGAGCCTGTTGGAGTACAGGCTTCAGCCTGCTGTCTTTTGCGATCGCAGAGCAGCCTGAAGGCTGTACTCCAACGAAGAATCACGCCTTCAGCGTGCCGACGACTTTCTGCGCCGCGTCGGTGAGATTCGTCGCCGCGATGATGGGCCGGCCGCTCTCGGCCAGCATTTTGCGGGCGATTTCGACGTTGGTTCCTTCCAGCCGCACGACCAGGGGGACGCTGAAACCCACCTTCTCGTAAGCTTCGAGCAGCGCCGTCACGATGGTGTCGCACTTCATGATGCCGCCGAAAATATTGACGAGCACCGCTTTGACGTTTTTATCGGCGAGCAGAATGCGGAACGCTTCTGTCACCTGTTCGACGTTGGCGCCGCCGCCGACGTCGAGGAAGTTCGCCGGTTCACCGCCGTGCAGTTTGATGAGGTCCATCGTGCTCATCGCCAGTCCCGCCCCGTTGACGAGACAGCCGATGTTGCCGTCGAGTTTGACGTAGCTGAGCCCGGCATTGCCCGCGCGGACTTCGAATTCGTTCTCTTCGGTGAGGTCGCGAAACTCGGCGAGATCTTTATGCCGGAACATGGCGTTGTCATCGAAACTCACCTTGCCGTCGAGGGCGATCAGCTCCCCTTCTTTGGTCACGACCAGCGGATTGACCTCGGCGAGAGAGCAGTCGCTTTGCACGAAAAATTTCGCAAACTTCGTGAGAAAACCTTCCGCCGCGCGAATCGCGGGCCCTTCGAGACCCAGGGCGTACGCGAATTTTCTCGCCTGAAACGGGAACAACCCATAGTCGAGGTCGAACGCTTCGCGGAGGATTTTCTCGGGCGTTTTGTGGGCGACTTCTTCGATCTCCATCCCCCCTTCGGTCGACATGATCATCACCGGGCCGCCGCTTTCGCGATCGATGACGATCGCCAGATAGAGTTCGCGGGCGATGTTCAGCCCCTGCTCGACCAGCAGCGTGTTGACGACCTTCCCCTCAGCGCCGGATTGGATCGTAACCAGCGTTTTGCCCAGCATTCGCTCGGCGTTCTGCTTCGCTTCGTCGGCCGAACGCACCAGCACCACGCCGGGCTGATCGGGGAATTCTTTGAACCGCCCCTTGCCCCGGCCGCCGGCGTGAATCTGCGATTTCACCACGGCCAGCGAGCCTCCCAGTTCGTTATAGGCTTTTTCTGCATCGGCGGGGGATTTAGCGACGATCCCTTTGGGGACGGGAACTCCCGCTTTGGCAAACAGTTGTTTCGCTTGATATTCGTGAATTTTCATCGGTGTGATCCATTTCCGTGCGTAATCGTGATGTCTCCCCGCGGACCGGGAATGCGGCCGACCGCGAGAAATAATAGCGGTCCGAGTACGTCGATGCCAGCCTGCGGCGAAGGGTGAGAATTACAAAATCCTTATACGGTCCGTACATGGTGAATCTTGTCATTGATGTGATTAATCGCCACGATATTCGCAATTGACGATACGCCGCCGCGGTCGAGGAAATTCACCATGCTCAAAAACATCCCCCCCGTGATGTCTCCCGAATTGATGATCGCCATCATGAAAATGGGGCACGGCGACGAGATCGTGCTTGCGGACGGCAACTTTCCCGCCGATTCTCACGCCCGGCGGGTGATTCGCGCCGACGGCTGGGGCGTGATGCCGCTGCTGGAGGCGATCCTGAAGTTTCTGCCGATCGACACGTTCGTCGCCGACGTCGCCGTCGTGATGCAGCCGGTCGATTCGCAGCACGCGAATCCGCCGATCTGGGAAAAGTTCCGCGAGGCGCTCCGCACCGCCGAGGGCAAAGAGATCCCGCTCACCGAAATCGAACGGTTTTCGTTCTACGAACGCTCGCGCCAAGCGTATGCCATCGTCGCCACCAGCGAAACGGCGATTTACGGGAACATCATTCTGAAAAAGGGCGTAGTGTATCCGGAGAGTCAAGAGCCAGAAAAGAAAAACGTTTAGCCGCGACGCGGAGGCTTTGCGCAGCGGAGCGGAGCGTTAGCCTCGCGCATTGTGTCCGCGAACGCTTACAAGCAATCGGGGCAGCAGAGCTGCCAAGACTTGCGTTCCCAAGCAGAGCTTGGAAACGAGGCCGTGTTTACCGCATAAAAATCGTTCGTTCGCGGTCGGGGCCGACGGAGACGATGTCGACCGGGGCTTCGAGCAATTCGCCGATGGTGAAGACGTAATCCAATGCCTCCTGCGGAAGATCAGCGGGCATTTTTACGTTCGTGATGTCCTTTTTCCAACCCGGAAGTTTACGATACACCGGCCTGGCTTTGGCCAATTGCGAAACGTGACTGGGGAATTCGGTCGTCCGCTCGCCGTCGATTTCGTACGCTTCGCAGATCAACAACTCGTCGAGCTGACTGAGCACGTCGAGCAGCATCACCGCGAGGCAATCGATCCCGCTGATCCGCGCCCCGTAACCGGCGGCGACGGCGTCGAACCAGCCGCACCGCCGAGGTCGCCCCGTGACGGTGCCGTATTCGTGACCGACGTCGCGGATGTGCTGCCCGATCTCGTTATCGAGTTCGGTGGGAAACGGCCCGCCGCCGACGCGGGTCGTGTAGGCTTTGACGATGCCGATCATGCGGTCGATGGCCCGCTCGGGGACGCCGCTGCCGCTGTGAATCCCGCAGCCCGAACTGTTCGACGAGGTGACGTACGGAAACGTGCCGTGATCGATGTCGAGCAGGCTCCCCTGCGCTCCTTCGAACAGAATTCTTTTTTTATCGCGCAGCGCCTGGTGCAACAGCGTATTGGTATCGGTGACGTGCGGCTTGAGCTTGGCGGCGTATTCCTGATATTCATCGAAAATCGCAGCGGCATCGAGCGGCCGGGCCTCCGGATCGAGCGCGCGGATGATCAAATTCTTGTCGTCGACGATCTCAGCCAGATGCCGTTTCAGATCGTCGGGGTAATAGAGATCGCCCATGCGGATGGCGTGCGTCCGTCCCGCTTTGTCGCGGTAACAGGTGCCGATGCCGCGCATCGTCGTGCCGATCGCTTCGCCCTTTCGGCGTTTTTCGAGCACCGCTTCTTCCTGCATGTGGTAAGGAAAGATGACGTGGGCGCGGTCGCTGATCCAGAGATGCCCCTTCATCGCGCCGTTCTGCGAGGCGATGCTGTCGATCTCGGCGAGCAGCGATTTGGGATTGATGACCACGCCGCTGGCGATCACCGACGTGATGCCGGCGCGCAGAATTCCCGCGGGAAGCAGAGAAAGTTTGTACGTCTTGCCGTCGAACCGCACAGTGTGCCCGGCATTGTTACCTCCCTGGTAGCGCACGACGACGTCGTGCTGCTCGGTGAGCAGATCGACGATTTTCCCTTTGGCTTCATCGCCCCATTGCAAGCCGACGACTGACGTGACTGACACGGTCTGTCTTACCCTTTCACTTCACAGATGATCGATCGAGCGCAGATCGCGAGATCGCGTTCGACGTTGAGATGACGTTCGGAAAAGCCGCGCAGGAGATGAATCATGCGGTTCACTGCGCAACAATGCCCGCACCGTCCGCCGCCTGAGACGGCTTACGGTTCGAGCGTTTTCCCATCCGCCTTTTTTAGACCACTTACAGTGTATCGCAAGTGAACGCATTTGGGGAGCAAGTCGCCCCGTCGATTTCGATCGCCGCGACGCGGAGAATTTCCGCAGCGGAGCGCTGGCAGTTTCTTTTAGCCCCCGGCGAGTCGCCGGGGGTTTGTACGCGCGACGATCCCCCCGGTCGTTGACCGGGGGCTAAAAGACGAAATCGAACGAGAAGAATCGGAATTCATTCGCTAATCCGCCAAATTCTGGTTGCCGTGGGGGCGTCGTTCCGGTTACTCTTCATTTAACAAGGTCTCGGCTCGCCCCGCCGGACCGCCCGATGACCCGTTGACTCGAAGCACACAAAAATGCCATCTCAACGCCCTCGAATCCTCGTGGTGGATGACGACGTTGCCATTCGCGAGATTTTGAGCACCGCTCTCAAGCCGCACGGTTATGACGTCGTGACCGCCGCGGATGGAACCGAAGGCTTGATTCTGCTGGAGCGCATGCAGCCCGCGCTCGTGGTTCTCGACGTGATCATGCCGCGCCGCAGCGGGTATCAGATTCTCGATCGCATCCTCTCGGCGTCTCATGCGCAGCCCAGGGTGATTCTCATCACGGGGACCGATTCGCAGCGCGTCCGCGAGATTCAGCAACAAGGCAAAATCGACGCATTTTTCGCGAAACCGTTCGACGTCGGCGAATTCGTCGACCGCGTGCTCGCGCTGATTCCTCCGCCGGCGCATGAGGGGTGAGGCGAAACCCGAATGTCGAAGCAAATCCAAATGACGAATGTCCAAATGACAAAAAACGCTTTGTCAGTTGTCATTCCCTCCATACGGTGGGTCAGCGCGGCCAAAGCTCCGCTCGACTCACGATGAGCAAGAATCACCTTTTCGACATCTTGCCTCTCACCACCCGCGGGCGGCCGGTCGTGTCGGGGACCGAAACGACGTCGACGAAACGTCCCTGCGATGTCATCAACTGCTCGACGGCGGCCGCTTGTTCGTGGGCGATCTCGATCAGCAGCATGCCGTTCGATGCCAGATGATGCGGCGCCTCGGCGACGATACGGCGGACGACGTTTAATCCATCGTCGCCGCCGTCGAGGGCGAGATGCGGTTCGTGCAGGCGGACGCCGGGATCGAGGGCGGCGAGTTCGTTCGTCGTCACGTAGGGGGGGTTGCTGGCGATGATCTCGAACTTTGTATCAGCGCCGATCGCGGCGAACAGATCGCCCTGATGGAATGGGATGCGGTCGCCGACTTTGTTCATCTCGGCATTTTTTTGTGCGACGGCGAGTGCCTTCGGTGAAATATCGGTCGCCGTGACGATGGCCTTTTTCAGGTGATGCGCCGCCGAGACGGCGATGCATCCCGAGCCGGTGCCGAGGTCGAGAATCCGCGGCTGCGGCCAGGCTTTGGCGTGATTGAGAATTTGCAGCACCAGGGTTTCGGTATCGGGGCGCGGGATGAGGACGTCGGCGGTCACCAGGAAATTGAGTCCGAAAAATTCACGATGCCCGACGAGATACGCGACCGGTTCGGCTTTGGACCGCCGCTGGACGAGTTCGCGCATCAATTGCCTCTGCGCGTCGGTGAGGACGGAATCGTACTCGGTATAAAGTTTGATGCGCGGGCATTTGCGGGCGTGGGCGAGCAGAATCTCGGCGTCGAGGCGCGGCGTGTCGCTGCCGTGTTTTTTGAGATGCGGGATGGTCCAGTCGAGTATCCGCCGGACCGTCCAAGCGTCGTCGCTCGTTTTCGCAGATGTGGTGGATTCGGTAGTCAACGATTCGTCATTCTCAAAATACAGGGAGCTTACGCTCCCCGCTCGCTTAGTTATTCTCGCCGCCCTGGTCCTTCAGGCGTTCCTCGCGGTCGAAGTGCAGCAGGGCGGTGATCATTTCGTCGAGGTTCCCCTGCATGAAGTCCTCGAGTTTGTAGAGCGTCAGGCCGATGCGGTGGTCGGTGACGCGGCCTTGCGGAAAATTGTAGGTGCGAATGCGTTCGCTGCGATCGCCCGAACCGATGAGCGTGCGGCGTTGCGAGGCCCGTTCCTGATCGAGCTTCTGCTGCCTCAATTCCAGGATGCGGCTGCGGAGCACGCGCATCGCCTTCGCTTTGTTCTTGTGCTGGCTTTTTTCGTCCTGACATTTCACGACGATCCCCGTCGGCAAGTGCGTCAGCCGCACGGCGCTTTCGGTCTTGTTGACCTTCTGCCCGCCGGGACCACCGGCACGCATCGTGTCCATCTGGATGTCTTCTTCTTTGACCTCGACTTCGACGTCGGTCGCTTCGGGCAACACGGCGACGGTGGCGGCGCTGGTGTGAATGCGGCCTTGCGCTTCGGTCTCGGGAACGCGCTGCACGCGGTGTCCGCCGCTTTCGAACTGCAACTGGTGGAACGCCTCGTCCCCCGTAACCGAGAACACGACTTCGCGAATGCCCCCCATTTCGGCGGGTTGGAAGTCGAGAATCTCGTACTTCCAGCCCCGTTTTTCGACGAAGCGGGTATACATGTCGAACAAATCGCGGGCGAACAGCGCGGCTTCTTCGCCGCCGGTACCCTGGCGGATCTCCATGATCAGCCCGCCGCGAGAAAGGGTGTCGCCGGAGAGGAGGTAGTCTTCGAGTTCCTGCTTTTGTGTTTCGTGCCGCGCGATGAGTGAGTCGAGTTCGGACTTGAGATAGGCCTTCGCCTCGGGATCGGTCTCGTCGTCGACCATGGCCCGGGCGGTTTCGATCTCTTCCATCACGGCGTTGAACTCGCGCACCTTGTTCGCCATGCGCGACATTTGGCCGTGCTCGCGCTGGAGTGCGCGCAGACGGTTGCTGTCGGCGAGGACTTCGGGATCCTGGAGATGGTGCTCCAGTTCCTCGTACCGAGCCAGTTGAGCCTGTAAAGCGGGAAACATGGTTAAATACCTACCACAACCTCTGTGCGTCACCGTTTTCGACTGAGTTCCGGCGGTTTTGAACAGGCACAATCGGTTGTAGTAGAGTTTTCGAATCGACTCCTGACGACATCCGATCCCTGGTTGGTCGCAGAAGACGATCGCTAAGCGTCGGCGGATTCCTTCGCCTTGTCTTGTTCTTCCTGCTTGTCCTGGCCCCATTTGTACTTCTTGTTGAACTTCTCCACTCGGCCGGCGGAATCGATGTACTTCATCTTGCCGGTGTAGAAGGGATGGGACGCGGCACTGATTTCGACGTTGACGAGCGGATATTCCTTGCCGTCGTCCATCTTAATGGTGCGGTTCGTGTCGATCGTCGAGCGGGTGATGAATTTCGTCCCCGTCGACGTGTCGGCAAACACGACATCGCGATATGCGGGGTGAATATTCTTTTTCATTTCTGTTCTGCCTTTTTGCTTTTTAATGGCCTGATGTCTCTATTTTCGACCGGGCGGCTGGGGTCGAGGCTTTGCGAGCCCCCCAGCGAGACGACGACACACGTCTTCAACACAGGCTGGGGGCTCGAAGCCTCGACCCCAGCCGCCCATTGCCATTCGGCTAAAAGATTTTAGAGAGAGCCGTGCCTGTCAGCAAGTACAAACCGAATTTCGTTTCTTTGGAAACATGAATCAGATTTGATTTGAAGTTGGCGGCGGCGATGACAGACAATATAATAGACAACGAGGAATAACGTCGCCCATGTACATATGACTCATGCCTTAGCCGTCAAATTCCACCCAGATTTCGGATCGATCCACCGTGACTCATTCCAAGAACCGTTGCCCGGGTCCGTTGTCACGCCGCAGTTTCCTGCAAATGGGAGCGGTCGGGCTGGGAAGTTTCGGGCTTGCCGACTTGATGCGGCAGCGTGCCGCCGCCAAGGCGGCCGGTGAAACGCTTCGCGATAAGAAGGTGATCTTTATCTGGCTGCCGGGGGGCGCTTCGCATCTCGAAACCTACGACATGAAGCCCGAAGCGGTCTCCGAGGTGCGCGGCGAGTTGCGGCCGATTCCGACGGTCGTCCCCGGATTGGATATCTGCGAATTGCTCCCATTGCAGGCCCAGGTGGCCGACAAGTTCAACGTCATCCGCTCGATCTCGCACCACTTTGCCGATCACGGCGGCGGACACAAACGCTTTATGACCGGTCGCGACCCCAAAGAACCGACCGGTTTCATCAATGATTACCCGGCGATCGGTTCGATGGTCGCCAAGACGCTCGAACATCGTCACATCGGTCTGCCGAATTACGTCTCGGGAACCGATCCCGGCCGCGACAATATCGACGTCTTCAGCATGGGGACGGCGTATCTCGGACCGGCGTATGCCCCGTTCAGCGTTCCGGGCAATCCGAACTCGCCCACGTTTCAAGTTCGCAATCTCACCGTCGAAGCGAACACCGGCACTCGATTGGACGACCGCTCAAAATTGCTTCGGGAATTCGATCGGCTCCGAAGCGAAGTCGACAACCGCGGCATGATGCAGGCGATCGATCAGTTCCAGCAGCAGGCATTCGAAATCCTGCTCAGCGACAGAGCCCGGCAGGCATTCGATCTGACGCAGGAATCCGAAGAGCTTCGCCAGAAATACGGCCGGAACGTCTTCGGTCAGCGGGCGTTGCTCGCCCGCAGGCTCGTTGAGGCGGGCGTCAGTTTTGTGACGATGGTGCTTGAAAATCCGTTCCACGACGACATCCCGATGCCTCTGGGGGTGACGTACAACTGGGACTCACACGCCGTCAACTGTCACATGTACGTGCACGAAAAGGCGAGATTTCCGTATTACGATCAGGCGATCGCCGCGCTGGTTGCCGATCTGTACGACCGCGGGCTCGATGAGGAGGTGATGTTAATCGTCACCGGTGAATTCGGCCGCACGCCGCGAATCACGTATGCCAAAGGGTCGCAGACCGGCATGATGCAGCCGGGGCGCGATCACTGGCCGAACGTTTTTTCGCTGATCGTCGCCGGCGGCGGAATGCAGACCGGTCAGGTGATCGGCTCGTCGACGGCGAACGCCGAAGTTCCGAAAGACCGGCCCTTGACGCCGAACGATTTGTGGGCGACCATGTTCAGACACATGGATATCGATATTGAGACCTCCTTCCTCGATCACAACGGCCGCCCGATGCCAATTCTCCCCTACGGAGAACCGATTACCGAATTGCTTCCCGCCTCGCGAATCGGTTGACGTCCAGACAAGCGACGTAAGCCGAAACCGAATGTTGAATCCTTCCTTTTGATGACTGTCATGCCGATGAAATTTCACGCCCCGCGCTACCGACACTCGCTGACGATGGCTTTCCTCGTTTTGTGTGCCGCGTCTCGGCCGAACTTCGCCACCGCGGCGGAAGGCACCGGCGAAAACCGCCCGCTGTCGTACGAGCACGACGTCCGTCCGCTGCTCAAGACCCATTGTTTCGACTGTCACGGCGAACAGCAGGAACTGCAGGGCGAACTCGATCTCCGTTTGCGGCGATTCATCGTTAAAGGGGGTTCTTCGGGCGCGGCGGTCGTGCCGGGGGATCCCGAACAAAGTCTGATGTTTCAGCGGATGAAGTCGGGCGAGATGCCGCCGGGCGCGAAGAAAGTTGCCGGTCATGAACTGGCAATCATCGCCCGCTGGATCACGGAAGGAGCGATCGCGGTCCGCGACGAACCCGAGACCTTGCCGCTTGGCGCGGTGATCACCGAAGAAGAACGCAACTACTGGGCCTTTCGTCCGATCGTCCGCCCGGCCGTTCCGGCCGTCAAGAATGTCGACCAAGTCCGCACGCCCATCGACGCCTTTCTGCTGGCGCGCATGGAACCCGAGGGACTCTCGTTTTCCGCCGATGCCCCGGCGATGACGCTGCAACGACGCTTGGCTCTCGACTTGACGGGGCTGCCCCTCTCGCGCGACATGCGCGACGAGTATTTTGCCGATGCTTCGCCGGAAAATTACGACCAACTCGTCGATCGCTTGTTGGCGTCGCCGCATTTCGGCGAACGCTGGGGCCGGCATTGGCTCGACGTCGCCGGGTACGCCGAATCGGACGGTTACACCAATCAGGATCTCGCCCGTCCCTATGCCTACAAATATCGCGATTATGTGATCCGCGCCTTCAACGCCAACATGCCGTTCGATCAATTCATTCTCGAGCAATTGGCGGGGGATGAGCTTGTCAGCGGGCCGTATGCCGGCCTCTCGAAAGACGACTTGCAGAAGGTGATCGCGACCGGTTTTCTGAAAACCGCGACCGACGGCACCGATGCCGGCGTCCCCGATGCCGATATCGCCCGCAATCACGTGATGTCCGAAACCATAAAAATCGTATCGAGCACGTTTCTCGGTTTGTCGGTCGGCTGCGCTCAATGTCACGACCACCGGTACGATCCGATTCCGCAGAAAGATTATTACCGCATCCGCGCGGTCTTCGAACCGGCGTATAACTGGAAGGACTGGAAGAGTCCGCAGCAACGCCGCTTCAGTCTTTACACCGATGCCGACCGCGAGCAGGTTGCCGTCGTCGAGGCCGAGGCACAGGTCGTGGTCGCCGAGCGGACGCAGAAATCGCAAGAGTTCATCGCCGCCGCGCTGGAAGAGGAATTAAAGAAACATCCCGAAGAGCTGCGCGAGCCTTTGAAGACGGCGTATCAAACGGCCGGCGACAAGCGGACCGACGAACAGAAGCAACTGCTCGACAAATATCCCAGCGTCAACATCAACGAAGGAAATCTGTATCAATACAACCAGGCGGCGGCCGACATGCTCAAGAAGTTCGACGAGCAGATCGCCGGCATCCGCGCCAAAAAACCGGTGCAGGACTTCGTCGCCGTACTGACGGAAGTTCCCGGCAACATCCCGGCGACGCATGTGTTCTACCGCGGCGATCATCGCGATCCGCGAGATGAAGTCGGCCCCGGGGGATTGTCGATTACCGAGGACGGCGGCACCGCCGTCGAGTTTCCCGCCGACGACCCCGGCTTGCCGACGTCGGGCCGCCGGCTGGCCTTCGCCCGTTGGCTGACGAATCCGAACAACCCGCTCGTCTCCCGCGCGCTCGTCAATCGCATCTGGATGCATCATTTCGGCAGGCCGCTCGTCAACACCCCCGGCGAATTCGGACGTCTCGGCGAAACGCCGTCGCATCCCGAACTGCTCGACTGGCTCGCCGCGGAATTTGTGCAGAGCGGCTGGAACTTCAAACATCTGCATCGATTGATCGTCACTTCAACGGTCTATCGACAGTCGTCGGTCGGCCGGGCCGATTATCAGGTGATCGACAACTCGAATTTCCATTATTGGAAGAAACCGATTCAACGCCTCGACGCCGAGATCATCCGCGACCGCATTCTCGCAACCGACGATTCGCTCCGCGATATGTTGTACGGTCCGCCGGTCGCTCTCGTGGAGAACGAAGTCGGACTGGTGAACGTCGAGCACGATCAACGGCGGAGCATTTACGCCCAGGTGCGGCGAACGCAGCCGGTGTCGATCCTGCGCGTCTTCGATGCGCCGCAAATGGAGACGAATTGCGAACGAAGAATTTCGTCGACCGTTGCCACGCAATCGCTGATGCTGATGAACAGCGACTTCGTGATTAAGCATGCCGGTCAACTGGCGGAAAAAGCGTATCGCGAATGCGTGAACGGCGCGCCGTCGTCGCTGGGCGTCGCGCTTTCGCCGGAACTCGCATCTCAGCTCGCGCGACCGGGTTCGCTGTGGCAGTACGGTTACGGTGCTTTCGACGCCGGTTCGCAGCGGCTGGCCGCGTTTCATCCGCTGCCTCATTGGACGGGCGATCGCTGGCAAGGGGGAGCCGAAGTCCCCGACGCCAACATTGGCTGGGTGATATTGCACGCCTCGGGGGGGCATCCCGGTAACACCGAACACGCCGGCGTCCGCCGTTGGATCGCCCCGCACGACGGCTTGCTCAAAGTCACCGGGCAACTGCATCACGCCAACGAAAACGGCGACGGCGTGCGGGCCCGCATCGTCACGCAGCAACAGGGACTGCAAGGGGAATGGGTCTCCCACAATCAACCCGTCGATTACGTCGTCGAATCGATCTCCGTGAAAGCGGGCGAGGCGGTCGATTTCATTCTCGATTGCCGCGAGCACGAAACCAGCGACAGTTACGCCTGGTCGATTCAGTTGACGCTGACGAACGCAGCGGGCGAAGTGCTCGCTCAAGGGGACGGCAATCGCGATTTTATCGGACCGAACTCAGCGAACGATCCGCCGCTCATTCAGCAGATCGCCACCGCATGGGAACTCGTGCTGGGACGCCCGATTCGGCCGGATGAACTCGAACTCGCCGTCGCCTTCGCCGCCGATCAACTCGACTACCTGTCGAAGTTGCCGCAACCCGCTTCGCGTTTCGAGCAAGAACGCCAGGCGCTGACGAATCTCTGCCAGACGTTGTTTAATACGAACGAGTTTTTGTATAGCGACTGAGAAAGTCCAGAGTCCAGGGTCCAGAGTCCAGAGCCAGAAAAAGACAAGACGCAATGGCGTTTAGCCGCGACGCGGAGGGTTTCCGTAGCGGAGCGCTTCGTTCAGATTTCAACATTTCTTAGATTGCAAACATAACGGTGCATTATGCTGAATCCGAACATCACCAGCCGACGCGACTTTCTGGCCCGTAACGCCATGGGCATCGGCGGAATCGCCTTGGCCTGGCTGCTGCAGCAGGAACAGGCCGGCGCGAAACCTGCGAACGTTCTGACCGAGCAGCCGGTGTTCGATCTGCTGCCGAAGAAACCGCATCACGCGCCCAAAGCGCAGGCGATGATTTCGCTCTTTATGCACGGCGGGCCGTCACACGTCGATTTGTTCGACCCCAAACCCGAACTGACGAAATACGACGGCCAGGATTACGCGGGCGACATCGAGTACAGCTTCATCAATCGCGCCAGCAAACGGCTGATGGGGAGCCCGTGGAAATTCCAGCCGCATGGCGAATGCCGCACCGAAATTTCAGAGTTGCTGCCGCATACGGCGGGCATCGTCGATGATATCTGTCTCATCCGCTCGATGCACACCGGTTACAACGGCCACGAGGTCTCAATTCGCTTTCTCAACGCCGGCATCGCGGGGGTCACCGGACGACCGTCGCTCGGCGCGTGGATTACGTACGGACTCGGCTCGGAGTCGCAGGATCTCCCCGCGTATCTCGTCCTCTCCGATCCCGGCGGGAACCCCGTCGACAGCACGCACAACTGGTCGAGCGGATGGATGCCGCCGCTGTTTCAGGGGACGGTCCTCCGCCCGAGCGAACCGCGAATTCTCAATCTCGACGCGCCGGTTCATCTCCGCGGCGAACTGCAGCGCAAGAACCTCGATCTGCTCGCCTCGCTGAATAAAAAGCATCTCGACGAGCATTACGGCGACGACGATCTCGAAGCGCGCATCGCCAGTTACGAACTCGCCTCCCGCATGCAGGTCGCCGCGAAAGATGCACTCGACATCGCGCAGGAGACCGAAGCCACGCATAAAATGTACGGGCTCGATAAACCTGAAACGCAGGAATACGGCACGCGGTGCCTGCTGGCCCGCCGGCTGGTCGAACGGGGCGTGCGGTTCGTGCAATTGTTCCTGGGCGGTCAGCCCTGGGACAATCACACCAATATTCGCGAAGCCTTGCCGGCGATCGCCCGCCGGACCGATCAACCCTCCGCCGCGCTGGTGCAAGATCTGAAGCAACGCGGACTGCTCGACACCACCGTCGTCCATTGGGGAGGCGAAATCGGCCGGCTCCCCGTGACGGAAGGCGATCCGGCCTCCGGCGGACGCGACCACAACGGCCAAGGTTACAGCACCTGGCTCGCCGGCGGCGGCTTCAAACCCGGCATGACCTACGGCGAAACCGACGAGTTCGGTCACAAGGCCGTCACCAACGTCGTCACGCCCAACGATTATCAGGCCACGCTGCTGCATCTGTTCGGCATCGACCATCAGAAGCTGGCCTACCTGCACAACAACCAGGAACAAAAGCTGACCAACAACGCCCCCTGCCGCGTGGTTGAAGAGATCATTCGGGCGTAACGTGGATCCATGCGCCTTTCGACTTTACCAGCCCGAAGCGCAAGTTTTGAAGTTGCGCTTTTCGACGTTCTTACCGGAATGTTTTTGTCTTCCGCCCCGAAGGGGCAACCACAAACTAGCCCAGGGCAAAGTGAAGCGGCGACAGCCGC
>JBBECD010000120.1:0-26703 GCA_040881995.1 Planctomycetaceae bacterium | reverse complement strand
GATTTGGGGTTGCCTGGTTTGCCTCGGCTTCCTGGATTGGTGGATTGGGAGGGGGGTTCATCGACAAAAGTCGCCGATTTACATGCACGCGATGACGTACGCGCGTAGCGCGCAATTGCGAGCACCGGTGAGGCATTCGTAAGGGCTGACGGCGGAATGAGTTCGATTTCAGACGCTACGTCGTTCGCGACGCGATTTTTTACGCTCAAATGCGCGCAAAGCGTCGATTTTCATCGTTTTTTGTGGTTTTTCGTCATTTTTGCGTCCCAAAGGCACCCTCATCCGGCCTTCGGCCCCCTTCTCCCGGGGGGAGAAGGAGTTATGACGCGCGCGGATGGCGTGGCGATGCGCATTTTCTCCTCGCGATTTTCAAACTCCTTGTTTCACGTGAAACGGGGGTTGGTTGTGGGGGGATGGGGGGCCGTTCGCGCTCCGCTGCGCGAAGCCTTCGCGTCGCGGCTCATCTCAGGGAGCTTACGCTCCCCGCTCGCCCTTACCGCAAATAATCGTTAATCACATTCTCCAAATGCTCCTGCCGGCCGCTCTGGTTCGCCGCGGGGTGGCCCTGCTTGAGCATGTAGGCTTCGCAGTCGGCGAAGCTGGCTTTCCCTTTTTCGATCTGCTTGCCGAGGCCGCTGTCGTAGCTGCTGTAACGCTGCTTGACGAAATCTTTCAGCACGCCATCTTTGCGGATCGCGGCGGCGATTTTGGCTCCTCGGGCGAAGGCGTCCATGCCGCCGATGTGGGCGTAGAAGAGGTCGATCGGCTCGAAGCTCTCTCGTCTCACTTTGGCGTCGAAGTTGACGCCGCCGGGGGCTAAGCCCTTCTGCTCTAAGATCACCAGCATGCATTGCGTGGTAAGGTAGATGTCGGTGGGGAACTGGTCGGTGTCCCAGCCCAGCAGCAGGTCGCCGGTGTTGGCGTCGATGCTGCCCAGCGCCTTGTGAATGCGTGCGTATTCGAGTTCGTGCATCATCGTGTGGCCGGCGAGCGTGGCGTGGTTGGTCTCGATGTTGAGCTTCACGTGGCCGTCAAGTTTATGGCGGTGGATGAAGTTCAAGCACGCCGCCGCGTCGAAATCGTATTGATGCTTCGTCGGTTCTTTCGGCTTCGGCTCGAAGAGGAACTGCCCTTTGAAGCCGATCTTCTTGGCATGGTCGACTGCCATGTGCATGAAGGTGGCGAGATGATCGAGTTCGCGGCCCATGTCGGTGTTGTAGAGGTTCATGTACCCCTCGCGGCCGCCCCAGAAGACATAATTCTCGCCGCCGAGTTCTTGGGTGGCTTCCATCACGTGCTTCACCTGAGCGGCGGCGTAGACGAAGACGTCGGCGTTGGGGCTGGTGGCGGCGCCATGCATGTAGCGGGGATGCGAGAAGAGATTCGCCGTTCCCCACAGCAGTTTGATGCCGGTCGATTTCTGAGCTTTCTTCAAATGCTTGACGACGGCGTCGAGATTTTTGTTGGACTGCGCGAGGTTTTTTCCCTCGGGAGCGACGTCGCGATCGTGAAAGCAATAGAACGGGACGCCGAGTTTTTCCATGAACTCGAAGGCGACGTCGACGCGCTTTTTAGCGTTGTCGAGCGAGTCGCTGCCGTCGTCCCAGGGGCGCTGCATGGTCGGTGCGCCGAAGGGGTCGCTCCCTGTGCCGCGGAAGGTATGCCAGTAGCAGACGCTGAACCGCAGCAGGTCGCGCATCGATTGCCCTTCGACGATTTCGTCGGGGTTGTAATGCTTGAACGCCAGCGGATTTTTGCTGTCGGGGCCTTCGTAACGAATGGGAGCGACATCAGCGAAGTACGGCATCGGTTCGGCTTTCTGCTGGAGGTGCGGATATGTCACGATGATGGGTGCCGATTATAGCCGGGGGGCGATCGAGAGAAAACGTCCACGTTTAGCCGCGACGCGCAGGGTTTCGGTAGCGGAGCGCTTCGTTCTTTTATCGCAGGATCATTTTGTAGTCATTGAATTCAGCCACACTGAAGTCTACAACGAAGTAACTGGTGATACGGCGACGTTGAAATTGTATTGGGGTCTTCGAGAGTTCGATCCCATCCATCCGCCAAAGTGACGTCGAGACAATTACCCGCCCACCCCCGACCGCAGAAAGTAAACCATCTCCCCAATGCGGTCGATCTCACCCCGGTCGATGACTTCGATCGGCTTCAAATCTCCAAATGCCTCGTTGGGGGTTTGAAGCCATTTGCCGAGCGACTCTTCGCGGACGAACTCGGCGAGGGCGTCCAACAAGCCGTTCTCTTTGTTCGCCTGCCAACCGTCGCTGGTGGACATCTTGTAAAATCTCCTCTTACGAGCGATGATGTGTATGCATTATCATATCGACGCGATGTTGCCGTCACAAGATTCACGACAACGGTGCGGTCTGGCAGTTGCCCTTCTTGCAACGGACGGAAGACATGACCGAAACGAAGACCCTCAAACCCACCAACGACTGCTACTCCGCCGGCGAACGAACCGCCATGCTGCGGAATCAGGAATGGCGCGGCGAAGTCCTGCGGCCTCTGTTGAAACTTCTCACGCGCGCCCGCGTCTCGCCCGATCATGTGACGGTGGCGTCGCTGCTCGCCGGGTTGGCGTTTTGGCCGGGCTGGTTTTATGAACCGGCGCTGGCGTTCGGACTGCTGTTGTTGCACGTGTTGCTGGATGGCCTCGACGGACCGTTGGCTCGGTTTCAAAATGTGGCGTCGCGGAAGGGGTCGTTCACCGATACGATGGCCGATCAGTTGGTGGTGTTCGCGACCACGCTCACGATGATCGTTGCGGGGGAAGCGCACGTCATTTCGGCGTCGATTTACTTGTTCGCGTACACGATCGTCGTGGCCTTTGCCATGATCCGCAACGCGCTGGAGATTCCCTACTCGTGGCTGGTGCGGCCTCGGTTCATCATCTATGCCTGGCTGGTCGTCAACGCCTATTGGCTGCCCGGCTCGCTCGACTGGGTGTTGATCGCGTTTGATGCGCTGTTGAGCTGGAAGCTCGCCACCGGGTTTTACAAACTGCGAAAAAAACTGGCGGATGACGAAGAGGCGGCGGAGTCTGCGATTGTGAACCAGTCGTGAGTGGTCGTGGGGTGTCACCCCCCTACTCCCCCATCACCTTCACCAGCACCCGCTTCTTCCTCTTCCCGTCAAACTCGTAATAAAAAATGTGCTCCCAGGGGCCGAGGTGGAGTTTTCCCTCGGTGATCGCCACGACGACTTCTCTTCCCATGATCTGGCGCTTGTGGTGGGCGTCGGCGTTGTCTTCACCCGTTCGATTGTGGTCGTATCGCTCGGGAGACGGATCGAACGGGGCGAGTTCCTCGAGCCACTTGTCGTAATCACGATGCAGTCCCGGTTCGTCGTCGTTGATGAACACGCTCGCCGTGATGTGCATCGCATTCACCAGTACCAGCCCCTCCTGCACGCCGCTCTCGGCGACGAGGCGGGCGACGTCGTCGTGAATCGAAACAATCGCCCGCCGCGTGGGGACGTTCATCCAGAGTTCTTGGGTGAGGGTTTTCATGCGACAAGTTTATGAGATGCAGCGACGGTCGCCTAGAGTTGATTTATTATACTCATGGCTGATACATCGGTTCGATGATCCGCCAGACGGTCTCGGCCATCTGCTGATGTCCCGCTTGCGAGAGGTGGATTGTATCCAGCGTCGAAGCATCATCGGCGAGGACGTCCAAAAAATAGCGCTTCGGTATCAGAGCCACATCGTAGCGAGCCGCGAGTGTTCGTTGAATGCGGCCGTATTCATGAAAAAACGGCGGCAGCGGCAATTCGAACATCAGCAGCCGGCGGTTCTCTTTGACGAGATACTTCAGCATCGCGTCCAGATCGTTTTCGAATTGTGCCGACGACGTCGAGCCCAACAGATCGTTTCCGCCGATTTCGATGAGGACGAGCGAAGACGTGAGCGTTTGGTCTTGAATGCGTTTGAGGGCCGAGGCCGACGTTTCTCCGATATGCGAGAGATCCTGCACCTCGACATGATGAGTTCTCGCGAGAATCTTCGGCCAGGTCTCGGCTTCCTTTTCACCCATGCCGGCGGTGACGGAATCGCCGATGATCGTCAGCGACGGCGTGTCCGCGATCTGTTGAGCCGGTGCCGGCAGGAAATGAAACGCGGCTTCCCAGGCCATCGCCGCGACGAATACCGCGACGAGTGAGACCGATATCATTCGATTCGCCGTTCGCCGAAATCGTGAGATGATCCAGACGACCGTCACTAAAACAAGCACGCCGTACGACCAATACGGCAGCGGCGTGGATGACAGCACGACCGCCATCGCGCCGAACAGAAACGATAAGACCGCCACGCGCCGAGCGATCGGCCGTTTTCCCTTTGCGAGCAGAACGGCCGCGATCATCAGCAGTCCGCCGCTGAAGAACGATTGGCCGCTCACAAAATGATAAACCAGCCAGTTCATACGGTCGTGCTTTCGAGATAGCATTTTTGACCACGAACGGCACGAAAGGCACGAACGAAATGGATGGAGTTGAGCAAGAATCCATGCGAGTGGGCCGTGTCTTTTTGCTTGAAAACAGAAACAGCCTCATCAATATACCCGCAAGCGGAGGAGTATTGTAATGCGTTTGCGTGACTCCGTTTTCCTCGTTCGTGCTTTTCGTGTCGTTCGTGGTTCAAAAAGCGAAGCGCTGAATGACGGCTTTGGGGTAGGCTCCGAAGTTTACGAGGAGGCCCAGTTTGAGACCGGTTGCTTTTAGATAATTGAGTATCTGCGCCTGATGCTCAGGTGCGATTTCTTTGACGGCTTTGAGTTCGATGATGATCGTGTCGTAGCAGATGAAATCAGGCTCGTAAACTCTTTCGAGCGGCATGTGCTTGTACGTCAGGCGAAGTTCCGGCTTCGCGCGATGAGGAATGCCGCACAATGCGAATTCCTTTGCCAAGCATTCCTGGTAAACGGGTTCGAGAAACCCGCAGCCCATTTCACGGTAGACTTCGAAGATCGCTCCGTTGACCGCGTAACTCTCCTCCCTGTAAAGAATCTTGTTCATTTCGCCGCGTGCTCCGGATTTTGTTCACCACGAACGACACGAACAAGATTACTGGAAATCAGCGCAAATATCCACTATCGGCTATACCGCTTTCTTTTATGAGATGGTCCTCTACAACGCTGCGGTGTTGGCATGCAGAAACCATTTGTCGAGCACCACGTTTTTAGTAAACCACTTCGTGCCGAGCAGTTTTCCGGCGATGGCGAATAGCCAGCTTTGCGGCAGCCAGTGGTTGCCGTCGGTCTTTCGCGGGGCGCCCAAGCGGGCGACCAGACGATCGCGGTAAGGGGCGAGTTGCTGACGAGAATAATTCCCATTCGCCGCTATGATCGTCTCCGCGGCGAGCACGGCCGATTCGACGGCGGGGCGAATCCCCTCGCCGCTCTGCGGATAGGCCAACCCCGCGGCGTCGCCGATGAGCATCACGCCGTCGTCGAACAATTGCGGAACGTCCCGCTCGTACAAACGATAAGCGTGGCCGTGAAATTTGCCGGGATACGACCCGGTGTACCGTCCGGTCTGTCGCAGAAATTCCGTAAAGGCCTCGACGTGCTGCGAGACATGGTCAGCATTCGTGCGACCGAGGCCGATGTTCAAGAAGTTCCGCTTGCGAAAACACCAGCCGTAACCGGCGAGATCGTTACAGAAGTAAAGTTCGGGCTGATGCGGCTGCACTTGGCAACAAACGACGTCGTCGTCCGACATCTCGAATTCGACCTCTTGGGCGGCGACCACCGTCGCCGACTCCGCGCTCTTCGCCCCGAGTTTACGCGCGACCGGACAAAAGTGCCCCCCGGCTCCGATCAGCAACGGCGTGCGCATTTCACCGTTGATCTCCCACTGTTCATCGCGAAATTCAAGCGATTTAACGGCGTGGCCGAGTTGCGTCGGCACGTTCGATCGCTTAAGCAGATAATGATCGAACTCGCAGCGGCGGATGCCGTAACTCACGACGCGCCCGTAATCGGTTTCGACCGCTTTGCCGCCGATCATCCCGGTGCGAAACGCGGTGATCGGCTGACAGACGGCGTGCCGTGAGTATTCCTCGACGTTGAGCTTCAGCGTCTCGATGATCGGCGGCGTGATCCAGCCGGCGCAGGTTTTGTCTCGCGGGAATTCACGCTGATCGATCAGCAGCACGTTCAGCCCCGCCGCGCGCAGATGACCCGCGCAGGTCGAACCGGCGGGCCCGCCTCCGACGATCACGGCATCGTAATTCCGCACGGTTATTCTCCAAACGGAATCGGCGACGGCACGAACAGCGGCCCGCGCTCGGCGTGAGTACCGTTGACGGGAGACTCGCCGTTGACGGGAACCAATCCGTCGCGACTCCAGGGATGATGATTGCTCCGCCCCGGCGCGAACACGACTTGAAAGAGCTGCAGTTCCCCCGCCTCGAACGTTGCCGACGATGCGGCCAGATACATCCGCCACATCCGCACGAACCGCTCGTCGAACATCTCGCGGACGGCGCCGGCGTGACGTTCGAAGCGATCGAGCCAGTGATCGAGCGTCAACGCGTAGTGCCGGCGCAAATTTTCGACGTCGAGAATCGAGAAGGGAGTTCCTTCAAAAATCGCGGACATTTCACCGAGCGACGGCGGATACGCACCGGGGAAGATGTACTTCTCGGTCCACGCATCGAGCTGTTTCGGCCGGTTGCGGCCGATCGAATGCAGCAGGCCCCGTCCGTCAGCCGGCAGACATTTACGGATGACGTCGCCGAGCTCGACGAAGTTCTCTTTGCCAACGTGCTCGAGCATGCCGACCGAGGCGAAGGCGTCGTATTCGCCCGAGATATTGCGCCAGTCGTCTTCGACATAGGTCACAAGATGATCGAGTTGTTCGGCGCGGGCCCGCTCGCGGGCGTAGGAAATTTGTTCTCGCGAGATATTATAGGCGGTCACCCGCACGTGATACTTTCTCGCCATATGTAAGGCGAGGGCTCCCCAGCCGCAGCCCGCTTCCACGACGTGCTCGCCCGGCCTGAGCCACAGCTTCTGGCAAACGCGGTCCATTTTGGCGATTTGTGCATCTTCCAAACTCGCCGAGGGATGCGGAAAATACGCGCACGTATACAGCAACTGCTGATCGAGCCATAACCGGTAAAAATCGTTGCCGATGTCGTAATGATGATGCACGTTGTGCCGCGAACGCGTCAGCGTATTCTTGCGGCGATGGAACAATGCGGGCAACCAGTCGTGCGGCCGCTTCAAAGCGGAAGGGGATGCCGATTGAAACAACGCCAGCAATATCCGTTTCAATTCCCCATCGATCGCGATCGTGCCGTCGACGTAAGCTTCGGCGAAACAGAGTTGTGGATTTCGCAGCATGCCCCAGAGTGAAGGCCGCTTGAGAAAATGAATCGTGCCGACGCTCTGCGGGCCGGCGTCGTAAAGGATGACGTCGTCCCACGATCTTAATGTGACGGGAGGACCGCCCATCTGCGACATCAGACGCGTCAATTGCCGCGCAATCCACCTGCCGGCCTGGCCGTGAGCTTTCGGCATTTGAACAACAGTGTCATTCTGCGGCTGCGAGAGGATGTTTTCCTCAATTCGTCGCTGATCTTCGGGGTCGGATTTCTGTACTTGTGGGCCAATCGTCACCGCCATAGGGGCTCCTGTGGAAGTGGAAGGATTAAGAACGATCTAAAACGTTTGGCTCAATGGATCAAAATGTTAACCGCCCGTTCTGTGACGGCACATTTCTAACATACTTTGCCCGGAATCAAAAGTCGATGCAAGCATTAGACATGGCCCCGGAAACGACATTCTGAAAGTCGCATTGGAGAAGCCGGGTCGATTCTAGTGGAAGGGGCAACAAATTCAGTGTGGTAATTCCCTCTTGTCCTGTCGGTGAAATTCGGTTATCAATCCGTCACTTCTGAACGTGCGTCATAAGGGAGTTTGCTTTTCTTCGTGGCTGATCATTCGATTCACGCGAGTTTTCGGTGACCAAATGACGACGCAATCCCTTTCTCGCCATTGTGTTCACGCGGGCGGCTCACTCCGTCTGGCGGCGACGGTGTGCGTGGTCATCATGTTGACCGGGACCGATACCCTCGCCGAGAATCAATTGGAGGAGGTCCGCCGAAAAGTCCGTAAGGATTCTCCCGCTGCGCCCGATTCGTCAGCGGATCGCGGAACACACTGTAAACGCTGCGGGCATAGTCCCTGTTGTTGCGACCACGAACACGATGGGTTTTTCTCCGCAGCCTTCGGCGACCTCATCGGCGAGACGATTCTATTTGCGGTCGCTTCGCCCGGCT
The DNA here is from genome assembly GCA_040881995.1 of Planctomycetaceae bacterium. GTDB lineage: Bacteria > Planctomycetota > Planctomycetia > Planctomycetales > Planctomycetaceae > JAQCEJ01. The sequence goes on along the minus strand of JBBECD010000120.1, from coordinate 18,401 downwards.
GGGTGCCGCATCGCCTGTTGGCCGACGATTTGAAGAACATCGCCGATTTTCCGGCATACCCTTACGCCGACGGTCTCCCCGGCTCGCTGGTGATCAACGGCTTCGATATCCCCAATACCAAACCGTGGGTAGGGCAATTCACCGCCGAGGCAGGGAGCGATTTCAGCGACGTCGACCGCATCGGCGGCCGGCTGCAACTTGACACTTCTTCGCGATTCGGCATCGATACCGAGTTCAACGTGCTGAATGAAGGCCTTGGCGGGGCGACCGATTCACTGTGGCTCGGCGATATCAATCTCACATACCGCTTCGCTCAAAGCGAGGCGTGGCAGTTTCGCGCCGGATTCGGTGCCAACTGGCTCGCCGACGACGACCAGACCGACGGCGGAGTCAACGTCACCTATCATATCGACGTCTATCCCGTCCGTCCCTGGGTCATCAAGACCGGCATCGACTACGGCACCCTCGGCCACACCAACCGCTTCCACTATCGCGGCACGTTCGGAATTCAACTCCAGGAATTCGAACTCTTCACCGGCTACGACTACCAACACATCGCCAGCCAGGATTTTCACATGATGATTTCCGGAATGGCGATCTGGTTTCATTAAAGGTCTGACACAACCAGTTGTGTTGTGTATGTCGCAAATCCGGCAGAAAGTTCGTCAGGCACAGAGGCGTTGTGCATATGATATTTGTAAATATCCGAAGGGTGCGGGCGCCTATATCGATCTGAACCGCGAAATGGCCTTGGCGTGCCCCAACATCACCGAGAAAAAAGCCCCGCTGTGCGGCTGAAATGAACCCGAAACAGCAAAGCGGTGTCGGTCTAAACGGACAAACCCGCCACAGACGATCCCGGCCTGCTCGAGCGGGATCGAAGTCGATCGTTTGAGACTTGACTTGACGATTTCTGTTCTTCAACGTAATCTCGTTGAGTCGGATCGGGCCAAAGAACCGTCCCAAACACCCTCGTCCGCCGACACTCAGGTCGCTTAGCTCAGTTTGGTTAGAGCGCCACGTTGACATCGTGGAGGTCACTGGTTCGAGTCCAGTAGCGACCATTGGTTTTCGCAAAACCCCTGCAAAACAAGCGTTTTTTCATCGTCGGGGGGTGTCAAAACAGCGTCATGCAGCGCGGTTCTGCGACAAATACGCGGCGCGCCGCTCGGCGTGTTCAGTATCGCCTGTTCAAAATGCTCATCGGTGACCTGCCGGTAATGCCGATCGGCGATTGCCTCTGTGTGGCCGAGCCAGGCCGCGCAGACGTGCGAGGGGAATTGATCGGCCAATTCCGTCGCTCGGCTCGCTCGCAGGTTGACGAACAGCTTCGGCCATGCTTTCAGCCCGGCCCGCTTGATGATCTTCAGGAATTGCGACCGGAGATTCTGCGACGGGTCGCGATACCGTTTGACGACGGGACCGCTGCTGATCGGGTCGAGTTCCAGCGCGTCTTCAAGGTAGGGCCGCAATTCTGGAAAGACCGGCGTCCATCGGTTTTCGCCGCCGGCGTGATGTTCGGTTTTCGGCGACGTCACCAGCATTCGACCGGTGGCGAAGTTCACATCCTCCCATCGCAGGGCGAGCGTCTCAGACGGGTTTCGCAGTCCGCCCCATCGGCACAGGGCGATGAGCAGCCGCCATTGTGCATCGGGGGCCGCGTCGATCAGCTTTTCGGTATCCTCGAGCGTGATGAAATGCGATCGCTTGCGGTTCACCGGTGAAGCCGTCTTGAACTTCGCGAACGGGTTCCGCTCGATCAGTTCGTATTCGACGGCCGCTTGAAAGAACGCTTTGGCGTTCCCGATGCGTTTGCGGATCGTCGCCGCCGAGAGGGCATCACCTGTTGTGGTTTCGGCGTACCCGTGCTGCCGGGCCCCGGCTTTCAGAAACCGTTCGAAGTCGGCCGCGTCACCGGCCGTGATGTCGATCAGCGGTTTGTCGTCGTCGAAGAATGAGTTCAGGTTGCGGATCGTATGCCCCCAGGCCGTTCGCGTCGCCGGTTTGACGTCGGATCGGCGGGAAATGTAATCCTCCAGGAACCCGGAGAGCGTGTTGACGGCCGCCCGTTGATGATCGCCGATCAGCCCGAATTCGGTCATGCGTTTTCGAAGATTCCGGCTGATCGACGGCAGCCAGTCGTGAACTTCCGCCTCCACCGGCAAATTGAAGTTACGGGATGTGATCAGCGAATTGATCTTCGCGAACAGGGTCGATGCCGTTCGTTCGGACCGGGTATCGAGCGACATAAGCCGACGGCGTCCGTCGACGTCGACAAATTCGAGAGCGAAAATCCCCTTACGTTTGCGAAGTGAAGCCATCGTCTAACCGTCCTTTCTCGTCGCGCATCGGCTGGAATGCGTGACACGGTGTTCGTTCTTAGCGGTCTTTGCTCTTGGGCTGCAATTCGAGCCCGAAGTATGTCGCCAGCTTTTCGAGAACGTCGGAGCGAACGTTGTCGCCCCGCTCGAATCGGATGATCGATTGCCGAACGACGCCGGCCTCTTTCGAGAGTTGCAGCCGCGATATTCCGCAGGCTTTGACGGCCTGCCGTAGCGGTTCGATGATCGGCGATTGTGGTTTGTTCTTGCTCATGATGTCCACTTTCGTACTATAGTCGGCGTTCGGCGTCAAGTCGGCTTAGCGAAATTCCCGTTCGAGGGGGCCGAAATTGGACGGGGTTTGCATCGTCCCGAGCCGTCGGCGCTCGTTGTAGGGCATTCTGTGCGGTCGGTTTTCAGCCGGCGGCCTTCATTTTTGTCATCAGGGCCCGAATCAAGGCCGGGCGTATGGCCGGGGCCGATCGGCCGTGTTTCTGATATTGTTTGAACCCCGGCGAACCGGGGGTGAGTGCCCCCGCTGCGAGCGTAATGCATTCCTCAGTGCTCAACGCATCAAGACGTTCCGCCGCGGCGATTTCTTCGGGCGAGGGGGGAGGCTTGGCACGCTTCACCGGTGTGATGAACGGCTTCGGACCGACCGGGGATATGGCCTTCGGCGTCGGCCAGCCGGTGCCGACGTCGCCGCCGGAGATGTGATTCAAGATCCGGTGATGGAGCGCTCCCGGGTCGAATTTCGACCGGTTCTCGTTGAAGTGATCGACCAGCGCGACGACTTCGGCTGGTTTCACGCCATTCGCTTTTGCGGCCTCAATCGCAGCTCTCCAGTCGGAGACTCCGGCTGTACTCAAAATTGAACCCACCTCCCCCCATCCGCCATCGCGCTGCGTGTCCATCGGGGGGGAGGTTGGAGGGGGAGGTTCTTTGTTTCTTTCATTCTTCCCATTCTTGTCTGTGTTCGATCGCTGTTCGATCGTTGTTCGTTTGCTGTTCGCTTGCTGTTCGATCGCTGTTCGCTTCGTTCCGTTTCTGCGCTGATAAGTGTCGTATTTGCAGACGGATACGACCGTATTTTGGTTGTTCGATTTCGTGACAATGCAGCGCCGCTTTTCAAGCGCTTTCAGACCGCGATAGAATCGGCTTTCGCTGACGCCGAGCGCCTTACTTCCGCGCTTCCGTCCCGTGATGAATTCCCCGCGATTGATGACCTGCCCGTTGTGCGTTCGCGACTTGTGCGATGCCTTGAGCAGACACCACGTAAAGAGTTGCCAATGCCACGGGTCGGCAAATACGTCGGAATCGAGTACAGAACGATACAACTTGATCCAGCCGCGCATCGATCACCCCTCCCCGGCGAGAGCCGAAAGAATTCTCTCCAGCCAGGCGAGACGGGCCTCGGCCTTATCGCGGTCGCACAGCTTCCACCGGGTCACTAATCCGCGGTGCCGAGCGGGGCGAACGGATTTTACCGCGCCGACGGCTTCGATGATGCCCATCGTTGCCAGCCGCTTCGGGATCGATCCGCGCCATTTGCCGCCGTCGGCGTACTTTCCGGCGATGTCGCCTACGTCATCGGTAGTCGCCGTGCCGTCGGGACTGGCGAGCAGCGCCCGCAGGAATGCGGCCTCTTGCGCGAACAGCAGTTCGTCGCGCCACAGCGTCGCCACGGTCATTCCGTGGTCGCGAAGTCGAGCCCCGGCTCGAGCGCCGTCGCGTTTCGTCATTGGTTTCTTATGGCCGTTTCCGACGTCGGCGACTTGCTCGAACGGCAATTGCAGGTTATCTTTCATCTGGTTTGAGTCTTTCAAAACGTGGTCGCTCTTGGCAGGGTCAGACCGCTTTTTTAGTGGATGGGGGAAGCGAATCACGCCGACTGTTCGCAGGTCGCAATGAAGTCGAGCAGCGCGGATTCGGTGATCCGCACGGCACGACCGATGCGAGTGACGCGCAGCCGGCCGTCGGCAATCAGGGCGTCGAGATACCGCAGCGAAACGTTCAACCGCTTGGCGGCCTGAAACCGGGTCCACAGCAGCGGAGCCGGATCGGTCGCCCGCGGAGCGGGAGTGAGAAGCGGGGGCCTCATCGATCATCGCCCCCTTCCGTTGCAGCTTGCACCGGCTCACAACCGTCAGCAATCCACGTCTCGATTTCGGCTCGATTCCATCGAACGAGTCCACCGAGACGCACGGGCGCGGGCATTTTTCCGGCGTTGGCGAGTCGCATGACGTGCCGTTTTGAACAGCCGCCGAGCATCTCCGCAACTTCGGCAACATTGATTAATGATTTCACGATCGTCATCGATGATCCTCCGCAAAGTACGCGTTGGGCGAATTGCCCGTTGCATGGATCGGAGTGATAATCGATAAGCGAAACGAACAAATTGACGGCTGAATTTGTTCGGGTAGTGCGAACGTCAGCAGGGGACTCAAAAGACCTGCAATCGCAGATCGAAACGAATTTCCGAAAATCTTGCGAACAAATTCGGAACTCTATTGACCGACGTTTTTGTTCGCCTCTCGACGGCCCTTTGTTCGCTTCCATGCGGCGAACTTTTCGAGTGAATCAACCGAGATTTTCTGATTGCGATGAGTGGCATTCCAGTCGGTAACGAACTCTTTTTGAGTCAAATCAGCATCTCTGGCCCGCTTCCAGCCGTCGAGAACATCGTTCCTGAATTGGGACTCGTCTTCCGCGCATTCTCGCCGTCCACGCTTCACCGATGACGACGCGGATGCGACGGGCATATCAGAGGTCGATCCGCCGGCGGTGATTGATTTATCGTCGGCGAGCGGTAGCTTCGAAATCAGGCACGCCAGCAACTCTCGAGATGCAACAAACGGATTTTCGACTATGTCTTGAAGGGCGCGGCAACCGCTCTTGTCGAAAAACTCGTCTCGGGGCATCGGGTTCTCGGCGATGAGTTGGAAGCTGACGAGATCGTCCGGGAGGATTCGTGTCGTTCCCTCTGGAAGTGGCATCTCTGCTGGCGGATTGATAAAAAATCCCGAAGGGCGAGTAACCAGAGATCCTCAGATTGCGTCGATCGGAATGCGTCTGCTGAGACGTGACACATCGATGCGATTTCGGCGGGGAATTCCCGTAGCAGTCTTCCGGCCGCCTTCGCATATGCCCGGAATGCCTTAGTCAGCTCAGGCGGGCCATCATACTCGACCACGATGACGAATCTGGGCGATTCAACGGGAGTCATCATCATCAACGGAGGGAGTCGCAGCTTCTCTCCCATCCGCCCTAGAACTTCGACGATGTCATGAGGCCGTTTCAGCGAATCGTCGGACATGCGAATTTGCGAGAAAATGCACGTCAAAGCCACACCGTCGATGTCGAATTTATCAAACTTTTCGATCAGGCGATCTAGCCCATCGAGAAGCCCGCGGCCAATGACAACCATCATCGCAGAGCCTTTCTCTAAACCGGCTCTCCACCCGAACGGCGTGAGAAAGGAACCTGCCGTCCGGGTGGCGATGGGCGGGGAGCTACCCCGCAACCGGAATGCACATCATACCGTCGCTTGGCGTTCGTGCAACCGCTTTGGTCTCGCCGACGTCTGCGGACTCATCCCCCCTCATCGGCGCTCGATGTGGCGCAACTGGCGAGACTTGGCCGCTGATCGGCGCAGATTCATTGTTCATCGCCGTCGGGCGATGGTGCTCGCCTCAGTCGGCGGGCTTGAACGTAAATCTCCCGCTCGATTTCTCCGCAGATTTCGACCAGCTCAGCCGCGTTGATCGGCGGATCCTTCACGAAATGCGTCGTCGATCGAGGCCCGAAGAGCGTGTGGGGCGGATCGTGCGGGGAGAGAAGTTGCGATCGGCGGGGCGATCATTCGTCGCGACGTTGACGTTGACGTTCGGGACCGGCTGCGGCATGGTCTGGGGAGGCCGGTCGAGCGTGCCAATGAGGCGGTAGATGGCCTCGACGACCGGCGCGAATTCGCTCCCGGCAGCCGCTTGCGGCCGATCGGGAGCGGGTGCGGGCCTGGGCGGGAGGTTGACGATTTGCCCTTCCGTTTCGCCGGCCGTCGATCGCTCGATGGCGGAGGTTTCGCGCGGTTGTCCAGCGGGGGGGCTGACTGCCGGCGCCGTGGTTTCGATCGGCTTGAATAACTCGGGATTGCTTTTCCGCAGTTCGTCGCGCTGCTGGCGGAGTTCCGCAGCGCGTCGCCGAAGAGCATCGGCTTTCGGTCGATCGACCCCAGCCACAACTCGCTCTCCCCAACCGGCGACGTCGATGACAGCCGCTCCCGATGCATCGACATTCGGCGGGGGTGTCGTCATGACGCCGGGTTTCGCCTTGTATTTCTTCCCCCCGATTTCGAACGTACCGTCATCGGGCATACGCGGCGGTGGTTCAAGTTCCTTTGCACGGCCTTCGAGCTCCTTTGCGACCAGTTCGAAGGGATCGGCCTTGCCGGACAGACCTCCCGAGAAATCGAACTTCAGTTTGGCGATTCGCTGCGAAAGGTCCGTCTCCCCGAGCGACTGAAGAAACTCCGGCATCTCTTCTCGCATCACGCCGGTGATTCCCCCCAATTGATCTTCGAGGCGGTTGATTTCCGTCGCTCCCCGGAACTGGCGCTGAGCGCGGCTGACGGGAGCGCCGGCGGCGATTTGATCCGTCAGTTGGAAATACAAATCTTCGTTGGCCTTGTCATCCTGCAGGGCCGTAACCCGTTCAAGGTATCCCCGCTGCGCCCGGGTGCCTCGGAACGCCAACGATTTAATGGCGTTCACCGATTTCGCCTCGAATGATGCGGGAGGGAATTTCATCTCCCCTTCCTTCATGGACGTTGTCACCCCGTCAAACGTGAACGAGCCGCCCTTTAGGAATTTGTCCCGCTCTTCGGGATTGTTCCAAAGCGTTTCAAGATTTTCCCTCAGCGTTCCACCGAACCGTTCGCGGAGCTGAGATTGGAACTGAATCGCCGCTGTTCGAGAGGATCTAGCCTTCTTGTCCGTCGATTCCTGGGTGATCGTGGCAATGAGCGCGCTCGCCTCGGCGGCGGTCGCTCCCGGTTGTCCGCCCAAGTCTGGATCTTCGGCGAGCATCGAGCCCAAACCCGAAATGTAGTTGTCGACCATCGCGCTCAAGTCGGTGACTCTCGCCAGGCTTTGCGATTTCGCAATAAAACCGATGGCTTCCGTCGGCGTCTGCCCCGTTCGTTTGCTGATGTCGATGCCGGCCCCGGCGATCTGGCCGACTTCCGCCGGCGTCGCTTCCGGCGCGAACCTCATCGCCGCTTCAACGAACGGCGTGGTCGCCATTGCTTCCTCTGTATTCGTCGGGCCTGCCGCGGTGAACGCTTCCGACATTCCGCCGGCGACCTTTGTGGGGGATGTTCCGAGCGTCTTCGCGATGCGCAGCGCTTCATTCTTAATCGTCGTTTGATCGATCAGCCCGCCGGCATTGCGAATGGCCGGTGTAAAGATATTCTCAAACGAGATGTTCGCCTCGGCGCCTTTGCTCTGCATCTGGCGGATGTTCTCGACTTCGCGGCGGACCTGCGCCGCAGCGGCGAGTATCCCGCCAATTACGCTGCCGACGCCGGTGAGCGCCCCGACAAGGCGACCGAAGCCGGCGACGGCCGTGTTGAGAGCGCCCCCCATCGCGCCGCCGGCTTGATTCCCCTTGGCTTTGAGTTCGCTGAACTTCCCGAGCAGCTTAATGATTTCCTGTTGCTGGCGTTGAAACGATGCGATGATTTCGCGGTCGTCTGTCGTCTGCACAATTCTGAAGTCGCCGGATGACATGTTCTAGCCTTTCGTGATGTGTGGGGCGCAGGTTACTGGTCAGCCGTCGGTTCGACGTGCGGAGATTCCACGTCGGGCGGCAATTCGAGGTCGATCGTCTCATCGAACGTTTCACGCAAAATGCGGCGACGAGCGGCGGGCCATTCGTTATCGAAGTCGCGTATCAGGTCGTCGAGTTCCTCATCGGTGAATAACTTCCGGGTCCGACGCCAGCGGCCGATTTGGCCCGTATCGTAGAACCCATGGGGATCGTTGGGGAAGCCCTTCATTTTCCGCCAACGACGGAGCGTTTGCGGTGTGATCCGCAGGATTTTCGCCGCGCGCTTTTGCTTTTTCACGATCATGAAAATTGTTCTCTTTTTTGAGGGTCTGCCGATGACGCAAGCCGATGCCGCTACAGCCGATGAGGCATTTCAACACGAATAGGTAGGAAGGAAGGAAATGCCGCAAAAACGCAGTTAGTGACAAAAATTTCGCGACGAACTCGCCGCGCGCGTTCGATTTCGCTACGAAGAACCTAGACTTCGCAGCTTGCCATAAGGACTTACGTCGGGTCTTGCCCATCCTGCCGTAAGGACTTGCGTCGATCCTTTCTTGCAACTGGTGTGCAACAGCGACGGTGCAAGCCGTCGCTCGTGGTCAGACCAGACTTTCCCCCGCGTCGAACGGGTCGTCGCCGATCGCCTCTCGGCACAAGTCGATAATCGTGCCGGGCGTCAACTCCAGCCAGGCCCCTTGCAGCAGCAACGCGCAGGCGGTCTTGCTCGCATGGTCGAGCCACTCACCCGCTTCGACCAGGTCGGCGATCGCTCGCAATGCGGCCCGGCCCCTTTCGCTCGATCGCAGCCGATCGGCCTCGGCCTTCAGTTCCGCAATTGTTCTCATCCGTCGCGGTCTGGACATCACGTCCCCCTTCTGCGTCTGGTTTGCGGACACTGGTTGAGTCATGGCGAGCAAGTCCAGGCTACGTATTGAATATCCAAAGCCCGTCTTCTCCGTTCCATCGCCTTCGCCGCTGACGTCGCGCGTCTGCGCCCTCGTTGACGCGTTCGCCCACGTCCTCTGAATCGACATTCGCCGTGAATTCATGCTGCAAGTGAGCGACGGCGAGTTTCGCCTGCTTTTCGGCCCCCAGTGAATAATGGGCCGACATGGCGAGTTCGGAATGTCCCAAAACTCGTTGTGCGGCCTCCAAGCCCAGATCGTCGGCTAAAATGGTGGCCACGGTGTGCCTCAGTTGATGCGGCACGAAGTGCGGGACGCCGGCCTTGAGACAATGCCGTTTCAGCGCTCCCGAAAAACTGGATGGCCTCATCGAGAAGAGGTATTGATCGGGGTCGAGGGTTAAGTATTTCCACAAGATCGCTTGCGCGGGTGCCGAAAAGAAAAGTACCCGCGACTTCCCACGTCGCATGTTTTTATGGTTTTTCAAGTCCGAACGCCAGACGTCGCCTTCCCGCTCGATGAGCCCCGTCGTAAGCCCCAAAATCTCTCCGGGACGTGCGCCGGTTAACAACAGCAAATCGAAGATGTCTCGATGCCCTTGCGGCATGACGGCCCGGACTGCCTTCAAGTCAGCGGCCGTGACGCCCTTCCGCGGTTCTGTCTCTCTCGCATTCGACTCGAACGGCATTAGTGCCGGAAGGGTTTTCAGTGAAGCGACCGTTTCGGGGTCGACCAGTTCGAGACTGGCACCGACCCGGAACATCAATCGCACCCGACCGACCTGTTTATTGATCCACTTTCGCGACCAGCCCGCCGCAATCATTTCCTTGCGGAGTTCGCGAAGCGCCAACGCCCGGAACTTGTCGACCGGCACATTACCGAAATTCGCGACCAGCAAGCGTGCCAGCGACCGAAAACAATCTACCTCGGCGTTCGGCCGGCCGTCGGCGTTTCGATAGCGAGGCAACGCGTATTCTGTATGAAACAATTCCCACAAATCGGCAACGGTCTTAACGTCTCTTTTGTCTTCTGGTTTGCCCTCTAATAACATTGGTTCGCCCCTGTTTCGATGGGTCAGGTTTCAGATAAAAGATCACGGGAAAGCGATGAAACAGCCGCCTTGTCGAGTTGCAATCCCTATCCCGTGCTCACTGGTTTCGGTTTCCTGATGTCAATTCGCCAAGCGTCTGGCTTGCGTTGTGCCGCGTCCTCGGCGAGCCGGAGTAATTCCCGTCGAGCCCGCTCATCGCAACGCGGCCACAGCGAAGCCAGGCGCCGCCAGAGGGGATCGGACGGGGGAGCGGTTTCGACGTTCACGGGATGCGACCAGTCGGCGGCCTTCACGGCGTACGATTCGCCGTCGAGACGTCCCCGGCCCTTCAACTCGCCGCCCGGCTCGACGATCAGCGGTTGCCCGCTCGCCGCGGCGATCAGATTGCCGGCGTCGACGGAGACGACGATTTCGCCGATGTGCCGTTCGTGGTCATGCCCGACCAGTGCAGGGAGCGTGTAGATTCTGGCGTTGTTCATGCTTCACCCCCTCTCATCAGATCCCGCGCCGTCCCTGAGAACGGCCCCCAGGCAGCGCCGATCACCGTGAAAACGTCGGCTTGATTCATCCAATCCAGCCCGGCCCCGTGCTCGTCAATCCACTCGACCAGCGCCGCCAGAGCCGCCCGGCCCCGTTCCGACGATCGCAGCCGATCCGCCGCCGCTTGCACCTTCTCGCATTTCGTTTGCGTCGACATGCGGTTTCCACCTTTCTTTCGAAGAAAAATCGAACGTGCGAAGACAAATCCACCATGCGTCCCCTCTCGCCGGAAAGGGTCGGCGGGGGGATCGGTCAGAGGGGGGAATCGACTGGCGAACGGCAATCGTCTAATTTCGCGCCTACCGCGTTCTCGGCGAGCCGGAGCAATTCCCGTCGCGTCGGTTCATCGCAACGCGGCCACAGCGAAGCCAGGCGACGCCAGAGGGGATCGGACGGGGGAGCGGTTTCGCCGTCGGCGGGGGGATGAGGCGAGCCGTGAGAGGGGAGCAAATCGGCCGGGTCGGATGCAGAATCTGAGACAAAATTGCGGCGCGCCGGCTCGATCGCCGCTTTTCCGCTAGGCATAGCGGACGGGTTCGAGTCCAGTAGCGACCACTGATACAAACCTTTGCCGAATCGCGACTTGCCACTACCTGTCAAGCAGATGATGAAGATGCTTACGGCTGAAATCTGAATGCGTACAGGTTTGCATCATGCAGCACGAATCGCAAGCGAATTGGTTTTCCCGCGAGCGCGGAGAGATCTGATCCACCGGTCCACGATACGGGGTGATCGAGCTTATCGCCGTAGATCTCCGGCATGTCGGTTAGCGCAAACCCGTCGATCGGCGAACCGTCAATAGTTTGAATCTCGACGCGCACGGCTCCGACGGCGGAGGTCGCAAAGTTCAATCGCAGTTCTTTACCCTCAAAGATGAGTGGTTTCGTGACCAGTTCGCCCCCTTCGTACGGTCCTTCGATCGACACGAAGCCGTCCGGACGCAACGTGTAACGGCTGATGTTCACGCTCGGCAGCCGCCAGTTCTGCATGCAGTACAGCGAAAGTTCGTTCGGCGAGGTTTGCAGAATTGCGCGTTCCATGTACAGCGAACGTTCGTGCCAGTTTCCTTCATCAAGACCGGGGCGAATGAATGCTTCCATAAATGTGCGATCGAAGTGAACGCCGTCGCGGCTGGAGAGGAAAGCAATATCGTCGACCCCTTTGCCGAATTTCCAGCCGGGTTTCGGTTCGCGCGCCGAGGCGAATCGCGAAGGAAACATCAGCAGATAATCGGGGGCCCGTTCGTAACGCATCGTCGAATTCGTGTAAAACTCTTCGCTCGGTGCATCGCCGGTGTCGATCGGCTCGAGGGGAGTCCAGTTTCGGAAATCTTTGGAGGTCGTCCTCCGGATCCAGCGTACGCCTCCCATAAAATCGTCTTCCATGCCCCGGCCGATCTTTCCGTCGCTGCGAATGCCGCGGGTGTAAGCGACGTATTGCTGTGTGACATCGTCCCAGAACCCGATGTTGTGCGAATCGAACGGCCGGTCGGTCGAGATGGGGTTCTCGTCAATCAGCTTCCAATGCAGGCCGTCGGGCGACACGAGGGCGCACAGATCGGCGGTGCGCGCTATAGCCTTATACCGTTCCTGAGGATCACAGTTCGGATTGTCATCACGAAACGGCGCGAGGTTAATCGCCTCACCCGCCCACACAAGATTGTTCTCTTTTGAGCCGTTAAACTCGACGATGCCGAGGCTCGGTTTGGTCCAGTGAATGCCGTCGACACTCTCGGCATAGGCGGTCAGCGGGACGGAATCGCTTTCGATCGTGGAGTTATCGGCGCGATACCAGGCGCGGAAGCGATCGCCATCCTTGAAGGCGACCATGTACGACACGCCGTTCTGTTCCCACGGGTGTTCGGGTTTGATGGCCGCATCGCGCCGCACCGGTTGATGCAAGACCTGCCGCACAGCATCGATGCGTTTGATGAGATAGCCGTCGACGAACAGTTGCCGCCGCGAGCCGACGTCGATCGGTTCCGCGGCCGAAAGGAAACGAGCGAACAACAAAAATGCGACGATGCCGATAACGTGCTTCATGTGACGGCGTCTTTCAAAGAGAGCGACACTCGTGCGGCACTTGGAAAGCGATCGCCGGCGTGAACTGCGCGGAAATCGAGTGCATCGCCCGCCAGTTTAGGCGAGGGTCACTGGTGTTGCAACAAACTGAAAGAAGACTCGCAAGGAAACCCGGGTCTGGCGAATAACGCTCCTTCGGATAGCTCACCGGTCGACACGTATCGGAACGAGCATCGGATTTCCTTCGATGCCTATGAGAGTTTGATTCACGTCAATGGCCGTGAATTCCTGGCTGGTGCCGGCGGGCCATTGAATGACGATCCTGTCAACCGCTGTCGCATTTCCGAGCCCAAAGGTCAACATCCGCTCGTTGCTGGCTTGATAACCGTCACCAGCCGTCAATTGCTTGACCCACGTTCGTCCACCCGCCTCCAGGGTCACGGTCGTGCCGATCGCCATTCGCTCCGACGCCGTTCCAACCAGGCGCAGTTGCAGGAAGTTTCCGACGTGGGCGGTGCGGTTGGTCACGAGGGCCGCCGTAGCATCCAGGTGTGAGACGATGACGTCTTCGCGGCCATCTCGATCCCAATCGATCCGCGCCATGCCTCGCCCGAGATAGGCCTTCGTGAAATAGAGGCCCGCGGCCTCACCGGCGACCTCGGAGAACCGGCCGCCTCCGAGATTACGGAAATACTGGGGCAGCATCGCGTAAGGCCGGCCGGTGTGGGTGAAATCGTCCACGTCGCCATTGACCACGATCAGGTCCGGCAGACCGTCGAGTTCGCCATCGACGAATTGCGTGCCGAACCCGAGTTGTTTTAAGCTGGGCTGGGCCAATCCCGCGGCACGCGATTCATCGGCAAACAGGCCCGACTCCTGTTGCCGATAGAGCGTATTGAACTGGTTGAAAAAATTGGTCACGAACAAATCGAGTCGGCCGTCGCCATCCGCATCGCCGGCGGCGACTCCCATGCAGGCCTGCGATTGACCGTCGGCGTCGACCGCCAGCCCGGAGGCCATGGCCTGCTCAGTGAATTGAAGCTCAGAGCCCCCAGCCGCCGCCTGGTTGACAAAGAAGAAATTCGGAACAGTATCATTCGCGACAAACAGACTCAACCGGCCGGAGGAGTCGAAATCTGCAGCGACGATTCCGAGCCCTTTCCCGTTCGCAACTTCGATTCCCGAAATCGAGGTCACGTTGCGAAACGTACCGTCGCCTCGATTGACAAACAGTTGGTCCTGGCTCGCATTGAAATTGGGAGGCGTGCAGGAGCGGGGACGGCCGTCCGGCTCGGGACATGTCCGGTCGTAAACATCCGGTCCGGTAAGATAATTGACAAGATACAAATCGGGCAGGCGATCCCCGTTCAGGTCAGCGATGAGGCAACTGGTGGTCCATTGATTTCCAGCCGTGCCGGCGGCATCAGTGATTTCAGTGAACGTGCCATCGCCGTTATTGCGGAAAAAGGTATTCGGACCGATGTTGCCGACGTAGAGATCGCAGAAGCCGTCGCCGTCATAATCACCCGCCGCCACCCCCTGGCTGAACCCCCCCTCGCGGATTCCGGCTTGCTCCGTCACGTCCACGAACTTCTCGCCGAGGTTTCGGTAGATGCGATCCAGATCGCGGGTTTGAGAGGGGGCGGGGGGCCAGTCGGAGCCTTGCGTCATATAGATGTCGGTCCATCCATCATTGTCGTAGTCGATCGCCGCCGCGCCGCCACCCGAGAATTCGTACATGCGGTGTGTCTGCTGGTCACGAGGCACTCCGTCAAAGTACTGGAAATCGATCCGCAGTTCACCGGCCAAATCCTTGAAGTGAATGGAGCTCTCCTCCACCGACGTCGCGTGTTGCAGCGGCGCAGTTTGTGTGGTCGCCGTCCAATCCGGTAACGGGTAATGCGAGAGGTCGACCTGGCGGGCCGGGTTGAATTCCGCAGGAGTGCGTTCCAATTTCAGGCCGACCGTTCGCGCCAGAAGACGCGATTCCCCTTGCACGGCCCACGCCTCTAGCTCGCCGGGTTCCCCATCGGGCAAGTAACGTATCACGAGTTGATACCAGCCGAGCGACTCCCAAAACAGCGCCAATTCTTCGGAGAGCTGTGCCGCTTGTCGCACGGGCCTTAAGTCGCTGCCGAGATAGGCTTGCTCGACGGCGATGACGTAATCGGTCAACAGCCGAGAGCGCTCCACAAAAGGTGCCGCGATCGAGGGCTCCCCTTCATTTTGAAGGAGTTGTCCTAACCGATAGTTGGCCCGCACGTGATTGGGATCGCGCAGTAAAACCTCCCAAAAACAGCGGATCGCCACGCGCGGCTCGGCGTGGTCTGCCGCCCATTGGCCCCGCGCGGACCAGACTTCGGGATGCGTTTCCGCAGTCGCCGGCAGTTCGGCATTCCAACGGAGAAACTCCGCAGAACCAGATTCAGCCAGTCGTCTCCCGCGTCGACTCTGTACCTCCAGATCATTAGATCTCTCGCGAGCCAGCGACTCAAGAAGCGCCTCAGCCTCCGCATACCGCTGTTGATCGAGCTGCAGATACGCCTGCCCCAGACGCGCCAGCGGATCGTTCGGCACGGCAGCGAGAAACGGTTTCAGTTGCTGAGGATTCTCGGACGCGTCATCGCCTTTGGCAAGGAGAATCAGGTGATGCGGCCCGTGCTGATTCTGGCGGATTAATTCCAGGCGAAAAGGAACTGCCTCTCGGACGCGAGCCGAAAGGCCCAGAATATAAGCGAGCGCTGCATTTGCGGCGCGATTGTGCGGATCCAATTCGAACGCTTGTCGGTATTCCTCCTCGGCCTCGCGGAGGTGATGAAAATGCGTCAGCAGCAATTCCCCGGACGCAAGCCGCGCACCCAAAGCTTCAGGAGCATCCAAGGGAATTCTCCTGAAGTAAGCGAGTGCCTCTTCATTCCGTTTCGATTGCTGGCAGGCTTCACCCGCGATCCAGGCCCCCGCGGTACTCGATGCATTGCGAGCCAGGGCTTTCCGCGACCACTCTTCGGCGGCGGACGTGTCCCCCTTGGCCAACGCCCGCCGTGCCTCTCGCAGGCAGTGCTCGACCGAAGGCCGCGAGAACCAGACGAACGCGAACGCCACGATGATCGCCGGCAACAACAGCCAAACGATTCGACGGCGAACGGCGCGGCTTTGGAAAGTCATGCTCCACCATCGATTGGCGAATTCGATGCGAATTTGAGAACACTCGACACTCTCGCATGTTTGAGTGAGGACTTCAAGACCAGCGATCGGTTTGCCTCGAATTTCGAATTTCGGACAATCGGAGCGGGTTTGCAGCCAAGCGGCTTGCTGGTCGGGCGTTTATCCGAAGTCTTCGGCGGCTCGAGTTTCTAAAAACTTTGTTTTATTTACGAATTAATTTGACAATTTCACGACTTTATGAAATACTCAACGAAATTGAGAAATGTGTCCGGACAGTCATCAAAAAATCTGTCCCAGCGCAGTTTGCAGTCCAAATACACTTTTCCCTCATCAACATCATTTTCAATCGATCTTATCCGCCGCAGTTCTTGCGTTCGGTTCATTTTAAAGATTGTTTCAGCACGAGTGGTCCTCTTTTATTAGAGTTTGTTCTACATTTCACGATTGAGAGGAGTTTGCCATGAGTCGGTCCCGTGTTATCCGCAGTCGAAGAATGGCATTCACGCTGATTGAACTGCTGGTGGTGATTGCCATTATTGCCGTTCTAATTGCGTTGCTGTTGCCCGCCGTGCAACAGGCGCGCGAAGCAGCTCGCCGGTCGCAATGCATCAACAACATGAAGCAGCTCGGCCTGGCGCTGCACAACTACCACGACGCCTTCAAAGTATTCCCTCCGGGTGTTACATCTTGTATCCCCTGCGCTGCGTATGTGAGCGACGGAAGAAGCGGACACGCCATGTACGCCGATCTTCTTCCTTACCTCGATCAGGCGAACGCATATAACCGATTGAACTGGTCGATTCCGGGTTATGCGTGGTATTTTTCGTCGCTCGATCCGGCACATGAATCCGTCATGAACTCCAAGGCTCCCTTCCCGACGTACATCTGCCCTTCATCAACCACGAAGACCTTCTGGGAGTATTCGACCGCCGCAGACTTTTTTGACCAGACGGTGACGCACTACGTCGGAATTGCCGGGAGCGTCAGGGCCGCGGCGATGCCCGCTGGCAGCACGTCCCAAGGCGGCGCGTTCTACAAGAACCGCAGCAAACGCCTCGCCGATTTCCTCGACGGGACATCAAACTCCATGGTCATGGGTGAGTATTCGGGCCGCGCGAAGGGCGTTAACGGCAACAAGCAGACCGAGGCGTCGGCGAACGATAGAATAAATGGGCAACCATGGTTTGGCTTTTATATGGGTGGTACTGATTCTACTCCCGCTGTAACTTGGCATGGGGTTAAAACGATCCGATACGCTCCGAATCTTTACTGGCGCAATGGTTGGGGCGCCGGCGGCTCGGCGGTGGAAACGGAGGGAAACCAACAATCGCTGAAAAGCGAGCACGCGGGCGGAATTCACGTTCTGATGGGTGACGGCGCTGTCCGTTTCCTCAGCGAGAATATTAATCTCAACACCTACTACAATCTCGCCGACATCTCCGATGCCCAAATACTTGGCGAATTCTAATTCGCGGTCTTGATTCGGCAGAATCCGAGCGAACGCCTCAGCGTTTATTCGTCAATGTCTACGAAAGCCGGGCTTTCCTTGAAGCCCGGCTTTCCCCTTATTTCATTCGCGTTTGCACCGTTGACGTTTTATCTTGACGAGGAAATCACTCATGCGTACATGTGTTGTTCAGAGTTGGGCGAGCGTACTCTTCGTCGGTCTGTTGCTGGGATCGTTCAGCGGCTGCGGGGGCGACGACACGCCGGTCCGCGAATACGCCGATGTCGCCGGTAAAGTCACTTACAATGGCGAAGCGCTGAAACGAGGGAAGGTGATGTTTCAGCCTCCCAACGGCTCGATCATCGTCGGCGAAATCCAACCGGATGGGACATATACGCTCAAGGGGGTTGTTGGTCCGAATGACGTGACCATTATCGCCCGCGATGAAGTGCCAACGGCGGGCCCCGATGAACCCATATCCCGCGTAGAACCCAAGAATGATATCCCCCCTGAATACGGCACCCCCGACAGCGGGCTGAAGTTCGAAGTGAAGCCGGGCACCAACACGGCCGATTTTGACCTGCAGTAACACGTGCTGTTCGACGGATTTTGAATGCGGCCGACGCTCGATCTTGGCGCGCGATCAGGATCGGTGTCTGTTTCGGGCTCGTTACGACTGGGCTTCGGGAGATCACGATGCAACCGACAACGAATCGAACACGTTTCAACAACTTTTCCCGCTGGCGCATGCTTATCTGGGACTGATCGACAACGTCGCCCGGCAGAATATCAGCGACATCAATGCCAAGGTGACGCTCAAGCCGACGAAAAAGTTGCAGGGGGCGTATCATTTCATCGACTTGGCAACCGACAACGATTTCATTTAGACGGTCACCGGCGCACCGATCGGAGTGACCCGCGCGGGAAACAAGGTCGGTGACGAACTGGACCTCTTGGCCAACTACGACTTCAGCCCCAACCTCAGCGTGCAGGTCGCCTACTTCCGGTTCTGGTACGGATCGGCGGTGCAGAATACGCTTTTAAACCGCAGCGACGCCGAGCAGTTCTACGTGGGTGCATGTCAGCTTTTGTTTTCTTCTGGTTTTAAGCTGGCGAGTTTGGGGC
>JBBECD010000119.1:0-26716 GCA_040881995.1 Planctomycetaceae bacterium | reverse complement strand
GTCCCTAGCCGCCCGCCTCCGCCTGGTCGCCGAATAGCACTGTCGGACGCTATACAGGTACGGAGGGAGAAGGGATAAGAACCCTCGCTTGCGCTTTTTGAAGTTGCGCTGTTTGCCGGGGGTGATGCAATTCTTCCGCCCCGGAAGGGGCACGACAATGTAGCCCCGGGCAACGCCCGGGGAAACGGAGTACTTCTTCGCGACCTCGGGCGTTGCCCGAGGCTACGTTGTTACGGCCTTGCCAGGCCTGAATACAGGGTAATGCGCTTCGGGCTTGTAGACCTGGTGATGTTAACTCTTTCGATTCCTTTCTCGTCTCGTTACGATCTGGTGGCAATTGCGGTTCTCACTTGGAAATGGTGAATCCGCCGGAAAATTGTGGATATTAAGGGTTATTCGTGAACATATCCTGGGATCATCTGGCCGATTATCTTGCCTGGTTGCAGGACCAGGGAGACCTCGTCCGCATTGCGGCGGAGGTCGATCCCGCACTGGAACTCACCGAAGTCACGCAACGGCTTTGCCGCGCGGACGACGGCGGGCCGGCGATCGTCTTTGAAAACGTCCGTGGCTCGAACATGCCGATCGTTACCAATTTGCTCGGAGCCGAACGGCGGCTTCGCCGAGTCTTGCGGGCGGAATCGTTCGATGCGGCCGGTCATCGGCTGATCGGCCGGCTGTCCCCCGATCCCCCGCGAAGCTGGTGGGATATGACGCGCTGGCTGCCGCATTGGTCGGAGATGCTGCGCACGCAGCCGGTGACGGTTCGCACGGCGGCGTGTCAGCACGTCGTGCACATCGGCCGCGATTGCGATCTGACGCGGTTGCCGATCCCGCATCTCTGGCCTCAGGAATCGGGGCGATCGATCACTTCCGGACAAATCTGTTATTTGCATCCCGAGACGAATCAGCGGCGCATTTGCAGCACGTCGCTGGAAGTGTTGTCCGAAGATCGGCTGCGCGTCTATTGGCCGCGGTCGCATCAGGGGAGCCGGTGGGCGGCGGAGTATCATCGTCAACAACGGCAGATGCCGATCGCCGTCGTCTTGGGAGGCGATCCTCTGTTGACTTACTTATCGGCTGCGCCGCTGCCGGAAGGGGTCGACCCTTATGTCTGGGCCGGCTATCTGCGCGGCCGGTCGGTCGAACTCGTAAAATGCCGCACGCATAATCTCGAAGTTCCCGCCGGTGCTGAAATTATTCTCGAGGGTTTTCTGGACCTGAGCACCGAGGGGGATGCCGCGCCGTCTCTCGGCATCAACGGCGGGTTTCTCGTCAACGAGACCGGGATGGTCAATCCGCCGATGCCGTTTCCGACGCTGCTCGTTTCCGCGGTGACGCAGCGTTCGAATCCCTTTTTCCCGGTCATGATTCACGGCGGCAGGGGGCACGAAGACTACTGGATCGGCAAGGCCAACGAGCGAATCGTGTTATCGTTCGCCCGGCTGTTTCTGCCCGAGATAATCGATTGGCATTTCCCGCGCTCCGGCCGCTTTCGCCATTACCTGTTCGTGAAAATCCGCAACGAATTTCCCGATCAAGCACACAAGGCGATACAGGGAATCTGGAGTTTGCATCCCACCGTTCATGCGAAGTTTATCGTCGTGGTCGATGACGACGTCGACGTGCACGACGAAAACGAAGTCTGGGAGACGGTCGGGTCAATGGTCAATCCCCGCCGCGATACGATAATCGTCGACGGTCCGCTCGACGAATGGGATCATGCAGTCGCCGTGTTGGGAGTCGGACAAAAAATGGGTATCGACGCGACACGCCGCTGGAAGGCGGAAGGAAGCGGCATCCCGGTTCCGCCGACAACGGAGATGGACCCGCAGATGGTGCAAAGGGTGACGGAGCGCTGGTCGGATTTTTAGGGAAACGGTAAGTCGAGGGATGAGGGGTGAGAGATGAGTCAGAAAATCAGATTCTTCGGTTAGCCGCGACGCGGAGGCTTTGCGCAGCGGAGCGCTTTACGAAAAAATGTTCAACATGCCACCTGGTTTTCTGCGGGATCACATAAAACATGTCCGACGTTCAGGTCGATAAGTCCGAGACGCGCATCCGCAGGATGTTCGGGGAAATCTCGCCGCGATACGACTTTCTGAATCATTTTCTCTCGGGCGGCGTCGACTATTACTGGCGCTGGCGGACGGTGCGGGCGGTTCCTCCGGTGATGTCGCAACCGATTCTCGACGTCTGTACGGGAACGGGAGATCTCGCGCTGGCCTACTGGAACGCCGCAGAGAAAAAGATACCGGTCATCGGCAGCGACTTCACGCACGAGATGCTGGTGATTGCCCGCGAGAAAGCAGCGCCGCTGGCGCAGCAGGCTACCGATCAAAATGCTCCGTTGCATTTTTTCGAAGCCGATACGCAGCAACTCCCGTTCAGCGATGATACCTTTCAGATCGTCTCGGTCGCCTTCGGACTGCGCAACGTCACCACCACTCGCAAGGGGCTCGACGAGATGTTCCGCGTCTGTTGTCCGCGGGGACGCATCGCCATTCTCGAATTTTCGATGCCCGGCAATCCGCTCATCCGCGGGATGTATCGCTTTTATTTTCGATATATTCTGCCGCGAATCGGTCAACTGTTAGCGAGAAACCAATCGTCGGCCTACAATTATCTACCGCAGTCGGTCAGCGAATTTCCACAGGGAGAAGCCCTCGCCGAGTTGCTGCGCCAGACCGGTTTTGTCGAGGTGAAATGGAAACCGCTGACGTTCGGCATCGCGACGTTATACGTCGGTCAGAAACCGTGATCGGGTTTGAATCTGCGTCCGTCTACGAAAATCCGCGGATAGTCCTCCGAGGGGATTGAATTTTGTCCGCAGATTTTCGCAGAGAAGCGCAGATGATGAAGACAGAATAGAGGAATTTCTGAATTTCTATGTCCGCGGCGTGATTCAGTGGTCTAATGAAATCGAGAACCGTCGATGAAAAATATCGTCCTTGCCATCACCGGTGCCAGCGGGTCGATTTATGCCGTGCGGCTGCTCGACGTGCTGCTGCATGCGGGATATCACGTGCATCTCACGATCAGTCCCGCCGGAGTGCAGGTGTTGAAGCACGAACTCGGGCTCAATGTCGATCTGAATGCGTTCGCTCCCCACCAGATTCTTCCCGACGACAGCGAAGTCTCGGAGGACAGCGTGCTCGGCCGACTACGGCGAAATCATCCGCACAGCGAGCACGTCGTGAGTTCCGTCCTCAGCGAAGCGGAATCGCACCCGGGGACATTGACGTACCGTCATTATCAGGATTTCTCGGCGGGAATCGCCAGCGGATCGTTTCTCACCGCAGGGATGGTGATCTGTCCCTGTTCGATGGGAACTCTGGGCAGCCTGGCCAACGGCATGTCGCAAAATCTGATTCATCGCGCGGCCGACGTGCATCTCAAAGAACGCCGCAAACTGATCGTCGTGCCGCGCGAGACCCCCTTAAGCAGCATTCAGCTCGACAACATGAAACGCCTCGCCGATGCGGGAGTCGTCGTGCTCCCGGCGATGCCGGGGTTTTATCACAACCCGCTCAGTCTGCACGACCTCGTCGATTTCGTCGTCGCCCGCATCTGCGATCAACTCGGCGTGAAACACGAAATGGTCAAACGCTGGGGAAATAATGGATAATTGATAATTGACAATGAAAAGACAAAAGCTCTCGCGTCTGTTTTGCATTGTCAACTGTCAATTATCCATTATCAATTAATCAAAGTTCGCCGTTGAGGACGATCGACTGGCGGGTTTCGTAGCTGCGGCGGACGGCGTCGACCATTGTCAGGCTGCGGCAGATGTCACCGAGGTCGGCGACCGGGATTAATCCGCCGACGACCCGCCGGCAGAATAAGTCGAGCATGACTTCCAGATCGGTTCGCTCGGTCTTCAGGCATTCGGCGACCGGTTCGCAGTTCGCTTCCCAGGTGATGGTCACCGGATCGATGATCGTCGCCCGGCCCTGTTCGCAGCGAATGTCGATGCGGACCGGTTCGGTGATCATCCCGGCCGATTGTCCCGGCGGGCATTCCGAGGGTTCGAGCGGAGTTTTCGCGAGCGTCAATTCCGCGACCGGGGGCGAGGCGGCGGGGGTCCGCTGATGAAATTCGATCTCGATCGCCGATTCCCATTCGTGCTGTGCGGCGTCCATCGCCGTCACGTAATGGAGTTTCGCGGGACGAGCCCGCATGACGTACCGGCACCAGTCCATCAGGTTCATCAGCCTGTCGGTGCCGATGGCGAAATGAGGCGAATCGCCGGCATCGTGAAGCGACGGCGTCAACTGGATGGAAATGTGCTGCGGCTTGCCGAGCTTCGTCGCCATCAGCTCGTGCAATCGCGACGTGGCCGGAGTGTAGCGCCGGCTGAGTTCGGGAATGACAGTCAGCCCCTGCGACTGCACGGTGGTGTAAAGCGATTTCCAATCGGCGAGCGGTGCCTGAATCGAGCCGCCGAGAAAGATCGGCTTGCCGTAACTGAGCGCCGCTTGTAAAGGATAAATGCCATGCCAGGCGGGATCGATCCAGAGGACGGCTTGAATGTCCGACCGCTCCATGAGCGAGCGAATCCCCTGCACCACGTTGGCCCCCATCTCCGAGGCGATCTGCTCGGCGCGGTTGGTGACGCAGTTGTAGACGGCGCGCACGTTCATCCTCTGTCGCAGTGATTTGAGCACTGGACCGTATCGATCGTCCCAATGGGTGCCAAGCCCCAAAATTCCCGTGCGGATCATCAACGTGGTATCGCGAAAAAAGCTGAAACGGCGCTCCCAGGCACGTTTGAAGTGAATTTCAGCATGTGGTTTCATCTTATCCGATTTTTCCGGCTTCTCAACTCGATTTTCCCGTTTATGATTTTTTGTCGAGAGAATACGAACGGTGATTTGTAAAAGGCGAAAAAATAGGCGAATTGCCCGGTCTATAAAGCCTGTTGAAGAGCCCGATCGACTGACGTACAATGGGGACGCAACGCCCGAATCTTGCGATCACACGGAAGGACGACGCGATGAACCACGAAGGACACGAGCAACATCCCGAGCAATCGACGGTGAAAGCGACTCCGGCGGCGGGCGAGCGAAAGGGGGAACTCTCGTCGCGTCATACCGAAGAAGTCGAGTTGCAAGGCCACATCATCGACAGCTTGATTTTCCCGAAAATTCTCGACGAGGTCATCACCCTCGGCGGAACCTTCGAAATCTGCGAGATGAAGGTCGGTTCGCGCCGGCACGATCCGAGCTATGTCCGTCTGAAGATCGGTGCAGACTCGGCCGAACTCCTCGAACAGATTCTCTCGCGCGTCGGCCAACACGGAGCGATGCCGGTGCATCAACAGGACTGCGAGCTTGTTCCCGCCGATCTCGACGGGGCCTTTCCCGAAGGCTTTTATTGCACGACCAACCAGGAGACCGAAATCCGGCGCGACGGGCATTGGATGCCGGTCCATTTGCAGGAAATGGACTGCGGCATTAAGGTCGATCTCGAGTCCAACACCGCGGCGTGCATTCCAATGACCGACGTCAAGCGGGGCGATTCGATCGTCGTCGGTCGATTGGGGACGCGGGTCTTTCCGCTCGAACGCAAAACCGAAGGGCACGATGCCTTCAGTTTTATGAACAGCACCGTCTCCAGCGAAAAGCCCAAGGGAGTCACCGTCCGCGAAATCGCCGGTCATATGCGGCGGTCGCGCGACGGCAACGGGAAAATACTCGTGGTGGCGGGGCCGGCGGTCGTGCACACCGGCAGCAGCGAACTCTTCAGCCAGCTCATTCGCAACGGGTTTGTCGATGTGTTGTTTGCCGGAAACGCCCTGGCGACGCACGACATCGAACAATCGTGGTACGGCACCAGTCTCGGCATCTCGATGGAACATGGCGGCTCGACCGAAGAAGGACACGAACATCATTTGCGGACGGTCAATCGCGTCCGCCGGCATGGCGGAATTCGGAACGTCGTCGAAGAAGGCTTGCTGACTTCGGGAATCATGTATGAATGCGTGAAACACGACGTGCCCTATCTGCTCGCAGGCAGCATTCGCGACGACGGCCCCCTTCCCGACGTGGTGACCGACGTCATCGAAGCGCAGCGGAAAATGCGAGAGCTGGTTCAAGGGGTGACTTTCTGCCTGATGATCGCCACCACGCTGCATTCCATCGCCGTCGGCAACCTGCTTCCAGCTTCGGTGAAAGTGGTCTGCGTGGACATCAATCCGGCGACGGTCACCAAACTGGCCGACCGGGGGACGTTCCAGACGGTGGGATTGGTAACCGACGTGGAACCGTTTCTGCGGGTGCTCGTCGCCGAATTGGGTAACTCCTAAGGCGAACCTGCGAGGCAATTTAGGCGGAATTCGCAATTGAGGCGGCAATTCCCTTTGCCCAATGCACAAGTTGTGAAATTTTCTCGATTCGCGATTCAGATCCTTTCTTACGCCCGATTACAGAAGTAGAATAGTGATCGTGAGCACGATGCTCGAAACCTGCATACAGTCTTTTGAGAAACAGGTTTCCGGCAACGAAGACCGACATCCCATCATGGCCATCGTCGAGATCGATGTCCCGACGGAAGTTTGCTCGACTTCCCGGTTGTGAACTCGAACCCATCAACGGACTGGATTACCCCTCATTGATTCTTACACGACCTCTGTGCGAAACCGTTGTCTGCAAAATTGGAGCGGTTTTTAACAAGCACAACCGGCCCTGTTAGAGTCACTAAGTCGCGAAAGTATGTCCGAAGCCAGTATATCATTTACCGATGCGGATGAGATTCGATCGCTCTTCGGAGCGAAAGATCAATACCTGCGACAAGTGCGCGATGCAGTTGGCGTTGAGATCGTCATTCGAGGCGACGAAATCCGCCTGCATGGCGAAGACAGCAATATCAAGCGCGGCCTGCAAGTGCTCGATGAGCTGCGCAGCATTCTCCACAAACGGGGTCATCTCGAAGAGAGCGAACTGCACCGTGTGCTGGGAACCGGACGAGAGGGCAACGGAGACCGTCTCGCGGCACCCGCGGGACAATACCCGGCGGCGATCCATCTTTATCAGAACGCCAAGGTCGTTCACCCGCGGACCAACGGTCAATCGCAGTACGTGCAAGCGATTCGCGATCACGAATTGGTGATCTGCACCGGCCCCGCCGGCAGCGGCAAAACCTACCTCGCCGTGGCGATGGCCATCAACGCCTTGCGGCAGGAACAGGTGAAAAAAATCGTGCTCGTGCGGCCGGCGGTGGAAGCGGGCGAAAAGCTCGGATTCCTGCCGGGCGATATGCTCTCGAAGGTCAACCCGTACTTACGGCCGTTGCTCGACGCCCTCAACGATATTCTCAGCTTCGAACAGGTGAAACGCTACATGGAAAACGACGTGATCGAGATCGTGCCGCTCGCGTTCATGCGGGGGCGCACGCTCAACAGCACGTTCATCATTCTCGACGAAGCCCAAAATACAACCGTGACGCAGATGAAGATGTTCCTCACGCGCATGGGAATCGATTCCCGCATCGTGGTCACGGGAGACACAACGCAAATCGATCTTCCCGCTCACGTCACCTGCGGCTTGACCGATGCCGTCGGACGCCTGAAAACCATCGAAGGGGTCGGCATCGTCAACCTGACCACGAAAGACATCGTGCGTCACCGGCTGGTGGCGGACATCGTCAAAGCGTACGACGAAGAAGATCAGGTTCATCCCTCTGCTACGGGAAGCCGTTCGATCGGGAAATAAATTCGGATTCTCCCGCAGAAAAATCGCGGCGGAATCGGCGAACATGAACGGGGAGAGAGACCCAACGAATCCAGGTTTTTCTGCGGGTTAACACAGAACGCCCATGTCTTTGTTCCAGAAAAAACAGAAATCCACCCGCACGGTCACCCTTAAGGTCGCACCGACGTTTCGCCAACGGCTGGGGGATATCTTTCGCGACGAAAGCGTGATTCTGCGTCTGGCGACCTGCACCGTCGCGCTGATCCTGATGCTGACGGCCGTCGACGCCTGGCGGAGCCCGTTTTTGTATCGGCTGGGAGATCATCCGCCGCACGGCATCGTTTCCAAGACGACGTTCGACCGGGTGAATCAGTTCGAAACGCAGCGGATGAAAGCCGAGAAAGAAAAGGAAGTTCCCTTTATCTTTCAACACGATCCGTCGCCGCTCGCCAAACTGGCGACCGAACTGGAGGACAGCTTGCGGGAAGTAGCCCGCGCGCAAAGTCCCGATGAATTGTCGATTAACAATCGCATCGCATTCGGGCTGGTCCAGGACGATCGGCAGGCCCCCGGCGTGCAAGCGCCGCAGGCCAAAGACATTCAGCTCTCGTGGGAAAAATTAAAAGCGTCGGTGACCGATCCGCAAGGGGTCTCCGACGAAGCGATCGGCAACTTGATTTCGAGCTTCGAGAAATTCATCGCGCCGCTGACGAAAACCGGCATCGCCGATTTCAACGAACTCTCCAACAACCAGATCAAGCCGACCGACCCGGTGCGAGTGGCGGGGAAGGCGAGTCGGAAAAACGACTGGGTCGGCACCGCCCGCGAAGTTCAACTCGTCGAACAGTTGCGCGACAACGGCAGCCTCGGTCAGACCTGGCTGTCGTATCCCGACTTGCTCGAACTCCGACCGCAACTCATCAGTTGGCTGCTCAATCGCGCACCGAGCACGCTGAAACACAACGCCGCGGCGACGATGACCGCCCGCCGCGTAGCCCGCGAAAACGTCGGCGACGTGCTCGACGTCTTCGAAGCCGGCACGATTCTCGTCCCGCCGGGGAAAATCGTCGACGAGAATACGCTGGAGCTGCTCAATCTCGAATACCAGGCGGCCGAAGCTCAGATCCCGCTCTATCAACGGTATCTCCGCCTCGCTCTGGTCGCGCTGATGTTTCTCGTGCTGGGTGTGATGAACGGCTATCATCTGTATCACAATCAGCCCCAGTTGTTTCACAGTACGCTCAGGCTCGCTTTGTATCTGTCGGCGATGTTGGTCACGGTCGCCGCGGGACGCTGGTTGTCGTTCGATCCCTGGCGGGCCGAGGTGGTGCCGTATCTGGCGATCGTGATGGTGATGACGATCGTCTACGATCAGATTTTCGCCATGGTGGCGGCATTCACGCTCGCGCTCATTCTCACGCTTTCCACGCGGCTGGATCTCGGAGAATTGGTGGTGCTGATGAGCGTCGCCGGGGCGGCGGTGTTGTCGCTGTCGCGCGTGTCGTCGCGGTCGTCGATTATTAAGATCGGTTTTTGGACCGGGGTCGTGTATTTCGCCGTCGCCAGCGGCATCGGCGCCGTCGAAAGCCAGACGTTGGCGGAGATTTTCTCCGACAGCACGCTGCTCTGGCATAGTTTCCGCGGAGCGGCCTTCTGTCTCGCCGCCGGCGTTCTCGTCTCCGGCAGCCTGCCGTTTATCGAATCGACGTTCGGCGTGGTGACCGACCTCAGCCTGCTCGAAATCAGCACGGTGTCGCATCCGCTGTTGCAGGAACTCGTCCGCCGCGCGCCGGGGACGTACAATCACTCGATGACCGTCGCCTCGATCGGCGAGACGGCGGCCGACCGCATTGGAGCGAACGGCCTGCTCGTGCGCGTCGCGGCGTATTTTCACGACATCGGCAAGATGCTCAAACCGCATTACTTCGTCGAAAACATGGCGACCGGCACGGGAAGCCGGCACGAACATCTCGCCCCGGCGATGAGCACGCTGATCATCATCGGACACGTCAAAGACGGCGCGAACCTCGCGCGGCAGTACGACCTCCCCGAACGGCTGATCGATTTCATCGAGCAGCATCACGGCACGACGCTGGTCGAATATTTCTATCACGAGGCCTCGAAACAGGCCGATCAGCAGCCCGACCGGTTCGGACCGGTGGAAGAGTCGTCGTTCCGTTATCCGGGACCGAAACCGCAGACGCGCGAAGCGGGCGTGCTCATGCTCGCCGACGCGGTCGAAGGGGCCAGCCGCACGCTCAGCGATCCCGCCCCGCGGCGGATCGAGAATCTGGTTCACGAGATCACGATGAAACGCCTGCTCGACGGCCAGTTCGACGAATGCTCGCTGACGCTCAGTGAAATTCACATCATCGAAGAAGCGCTGACCAAGTCGCTGATCGGCATTTATCACGGCCGCATCAAATACCCCGAGCAGAAGACGGCGTGAGATGAGACAAGAGTCAAGAGACAAGAGCCAGAAGGGCAAAGTCGGTGCGTCGAAGGTTATTGAGTCTCACATTAATCATGTCACAAAATCAGGTTTGGCGATGTCTACCCGTATGCGTTCATCATTCGCATATCAAACAATGGACGTCGTCTCTTCAGCCCCAAAGGGGCGGCCATTCTTTTAGCCAGGTCCGCAGGGCCTGGGAATCTCGCCGATTCTATTTCCAGAGGCCTGAAAGGCCGGCCATTCGACACCGCACGATTTCGAATTGTTGGCCCGTTGGGCCGATAAGATTTTATCGTGACGTTCCCCAGGGGCTTCGCCCCTGGCTAGGTGAACGGCTGGCCCTTTGGGCCGGAAGAGAAAGGCTGTTTCGTCAATCGAGAGTTGTGACATTATTAATGTGAGACTCAATAACCGCGACGCGAAGGCTTTGCGCAGCGGAGCGCTACAGGATAACATGACGGCCGGCAAGTACCACATCGACATCTCCGATCAACAGACGCTGCTTTCGGTCAAACCGTCGGACGTGAAGACGATCATGCGCCAAGTGTTGCACGACGAAAAAGTCGCCGAGGCGGATATCAGCCTCGCCATCGTCGACAACGGCACGATCTGGGATCTCAATCAGCGGTATCTCTGTCACGATTCCCCGACCGACGTGCTGAGTTTCCTGCTCGACGTCGAAGCGTCGGAAGAAGGCGGCGTTGACGGCCCGCCCGATGAATCCGCAACACGTCCCCGCGGGTCCGGCAAAAAGATCGACGGCGAACTGATCGTCAGTGCCGAAATGGCCGTCGAAACCGCCGAAAAATACGGCTGGACCGCCCGCGACGAACTCGTGTTGTACATTGTACACGGTTTGCTACATTTATGTGGGTACGACGATCAATCGGACGCTGAACGAAAATTAATGCGTTCGCGCGAACGGGACGTGCTCAAGCGCTGGAACTTGTCGCCGCGGGAGACCACAATAACGGAGGCTCCGGTTGCGCCGGACGCGTCTCCATCGGAATCGGAGTGAAGCACTCCAACACAACGGGTTTGTGCGCGTTGAGTCCGTTGATGTTTTCAGAAAACGATGATGCATGGCGGCCGTCTTAGACTCGTGAATTATTAAATCATTCTAACACAACCTCTGTGCTTGACGATTTTCAGTCAGATTTGCGACGTAAATAACAAGCACAACCGGTTGTGTTAGAGTCTCTAAGGATCTTCGGATGTCAAACGGAATGCTGCTGTGGAGCGCAGCGGTGTTGTCGGCCATCGGCTTTTTGCTGTCGTGGATCTGTTACAGCCTGCGAGGCTTTTCGTACAGCCGGCTCGAAGAAATCAGCACTGCCCGCAATCGCAAAGACCGCTTCAGTCAGATTCTGCGCCGCTCCGACGACGCCTTGCTGATCTGCGAAGGTCTGCTCGTTCTCTGCATTTCGGCGACGAACATGGTGATCCTCCTCCGCGTGCTGCACGACGACGCCGGCGCCGGGGAAGCCGCGAATCTCGTCTCGACGTGGTCGCTCCGCGTCATTGCTTTTACGTTTTTCAGTGCGGCGATCTGGGTGATCGGGCCGTGGACGATGGCCCGCGTTGCCGGTGAGAATTTGATTTTCCGGCTCTGGCCGGCGCTCTCCACGCTGGTGTGGATGTTCGGCGGAGTCCTCTCTGCCAGCCGTTACGTCGATAAAGTGCTGCATCGTCTCGTCGGCCTCGAAGAGCCGAAAGACAACGACGCCGAGAGCCTCGACGAAGAAATTCGCACGGTGATCGACGAGGGACATACCGAAGGGGTTCTCGAATCGGAAGCCCGCACGATGATTCACCGCGTGATGGACCTCGGCGAACACGACGTGGCGACCATCATGACGCCGCGAACCGACATGTTCTGCATTTCCGAGCAGACGTCGCTGGACGAGGCGCGGCGGCTGTTCATCGACGCCGCCCATTCGCGGGTTCCGGTCATCGGGCAGTCCACCGACGACATCATCGGCATTTTGTACACGAAAGATTTGCTCAAGACGCTGCACGAACAGGGTTCGCCGGGCAAGAACGGAGCGGGGACGGCCGAACCGCCGCGGCTCAAGGAGATCGTCCGCGAACCATATTACGTTCCCGAGACGACGCCGATCGACAATCTGCTGGAAACGATGAAACGCGAACACATTCACCTGGCGATCGTCCTCGACGAATACGGCGGCGTGGCGGGACTGGTGACGCTCGAAGACATTCTCGAAGAAATCGTCGGCGAAATCGGCGACGAATACGACGAAATCGGCGAGCCGAGCCAGATCGTCGAACTCGGCCCCGACACGATGGAAGTCGACGCCCGCGTGCGCATCGACGATCTCAACGACCGCTACGACTACGACCTTCCCGATGACGGCGACTTCGACACGGTCGGCGGGTTCGTCACCGCGCGGGTGGGACGCGTGCCGGTGACGGGTGAAAAAGTCGTCTGGAACAATCTCCGCATCACCGTTCTCAAAGCCGACAAACGCAAGATCGACAAGCTCCGCATCGAAGTCGACCACGCGCTCGCCGCCGCGGAACAGGAGGAGATGTGACGGAGAGTCGAGGGTCCAGGGTCGAGAGCCAGAAGGAAGGCATCGACAAAACAAATAAGGCGTGATGAACTAAACCCACATCATCGAAATTCTGGCCCTGGACGCTGGACCCTCGACCCTTTCACCACCGTTCGTTCGGTCCCGTCGGCACGGGGATGTGCATGTCGTCCAGCGTGCCGCAACGGTCGCCGTTCGCGGGGCCGGTCTGCCGGATGACTTCGAGCGCGGCGAGCAGCTCGGGTTTGGTCTTCGACATCTGAAACTGATGCCGCATTGCCGAGCGGACGCGCATCGACTTCAAGTACCAGTGTCCCATCTTGCGGAACGAACTGACCGCCTTGTGCGCGCCGAGCAATTCTTCGAGATGCAGAAACTGTCGATGCAGCAACGTAAGCCGATCGTCGAACCCCCCGGAGGGTGAGACCAGGCCGCTCGCTTCCCACTCGTGCAATTGACGGAAAAACCAGGGGTTGGCAAGCGCACCGCGGCCGATGGCGATCCCCCGGCAACCGGTTTCGCGAAACATCCGCTCGGCATCGGCGATGCTGCGAACGTCGCCGTTGCCGATGACGGGAATGCGATCGACGGCTTCGACGACCCGTCGGATTCCTTCACGATCGACGGAACCCGAAAACCCTTGCGCCCGCGTGCGTCCGTGAATCGTGATCGCCGCAACGCCGGCCTGTTCGAACTCGCGGGCGAACTTGGGAGCCGTGTGCTGCGTTTCATCCCATCCGAGCCGCATTTTGACGGTCACGGGGATTTTTACGGATTCGACGACGTGCTGCACGAGACCGATGGTTTGATCGGTACGGCACATCATGCTCGCGCCGGCCCCCCCTTTGGTGATCCGATCGACGGGGCAGCCCATGTTGATGTCGATCGAGGCGTAACCGCGGGATTCGAGGTATCGGGCCGCCTCGGCCATAATCGACGGTTCGTTGCCGAAAATCTGCACGGAGAGAGGCGAATCGTCCGGAGCGGTGGAAATCAGAAATGTCGATCCGGGATTCTCCGAAAGCAGCCCGCGCGCGTTCACGAGATCGGTGGTCGCCAGTCCCACGCCTCCCAGAGCGCGGACGATGCGTCGAAACGGCAGATTGGTATATCCCGCCAACGGAGCCAGCAGATACCGCGTTTTCAACGTCAGCTTACCGTATTGCAGCGGCTGAGATTTCTTGACGAACGACGGAAACGGCACGCTTGCCGGCTGGGCCATGGGAGGAGGCAGTCCGTCCGTAGCAGCGGCTGGGGTCGATTGAAATTCGTCGCGGAGGGAAGTTTCCATCGGTTTCCGTTAAACTGGCGGGGTCGAATCGGGTGGCACGCTCGGAGTCTTCGACGGGCGTGGTGAATACAATACATTCTAAATGCGTGCGGAGAAAGTCCAGTCGCAATGCGGCGGGAAGAACGCGAACGGCAGAAAAAGGACGATTGTGAAGCTGGCATTTCGAGATTGGCTGTGGGCGGCTCATCTGGGGGCGTTGCTCTTTTTTTCAGGCATGTGCGCGCTGATTTATCAGACCGTCTGGTTTCGCGAATTTCGGCTGGTGTTCGGCGGTTCGTCTCCCGCCGTCGCCGCAGTATTGGCAATATTTATGGGAGGCCTCGGGCTCGGCAACGCTGTGATCGGGCCGCGGGCCGATCGTCACCGTTCGCCGCTGTTGTTGTACGGGCTGCTCGAAGCCGCGATTGCGGTTTGCGTGGCGACGAGTCCGTGGCTGATCGAAATCGTTCGCGGCGTGTACATCGCCAGCGGAGGCCAAACCGCGCTCGGCGTGTTTGGGGCGACGGCTTACCGGTTGCTGCTTGCCACCATCGTGCTGCTCGTGCCGACGTTCTTGATGGGGGGCACGCTTCCCGCCGCCGGAAAGGCGATAACGTCGGTCGGCGACAGCACGCGGCGGCACGTCGGCTGGATCTACGGATGGAACACGCTGGGGGCCGTCTTCGGCACGATGATCAGCACCTTCTGGCTGCTCGAACATTGGGGCTCGCAAAAAACGCTATGGGTCGCATGCGGCGTCAATCTGCTCATCGCCGTCTGGGCGGCGGTCTGGTCCCGGTTTCAACCGCGGGACGCGATTGTTCCTGCGCCGATCGCGAGCAGCGAAAACACGTCGGAAAGTTCGACGGCCGTCGTTGCGGTCGCCGAGGTTCCTCTCGTGGTCGACGCCGCTCCTGCTGTTCCGTTAGACTCGGCGAATGCGACATTGCACGACGAGCCGGTCTCGGCGGGGTTCTTGCTCTCGTCCGCGGCGTGCGTCGGGTTTTCCTTCTTCGTGATGGAGCTGGTCTGGTTCCGCATGTTGGGGCCGTTGTTGGGAGGGACGACGTACACGTTCGGCATCATTCTGGCGACGGCGCTGGCGGGGATCGGCATCGGCGGATTGATCTATCCGCTCTGGTTTCGCACGCGGGCTCCTTCGCTGTGGCATTTTTCGTTGACGTGCCTGTTGGAAGCGATCTCTCTGCTCGTGCCGTTTGTGTGGGGAGACGACATCGCCGTGCTGACGGCGATGTGGCGCGGCCGGCCCGCCGACCAGTTTTCTTCGCTCGTGCTCGGCTGGCTGGCGGTGACCGGCATGGTGGTCTTTCCGGCGGCGATCGTCAGCGGCGTGCAGTTTCCGATTCTCGTCTCGCTGATGGGACGCGGCCGCAGCCGGCTCGGCCGGCAAATCGGCGGGATTTACGCCGCTAACACCGTTGGCGCGATCGCCGGGTCGCTCGCCGGCGGATTCATTCTCCTGCCGCAGCTTTCGGCGTCGGGAACATGGAAATCGGTAGTCGCACTTCTGACGGCGTGGGGCCTGTGCGCCGGTTTTCTGCATTGGAAACGACGGCCGCGCTTAGCGACCGTCGGCGGCTTGGCGGCCGTGCTGTTGCTCGTGAGCGTGCTGCTCGCCTCTCCCGGTCCGACCGCCGTCTGGCGGCACAGTTCGATTGGCGCGGGACGGTTTCGGCTTCCCGGCACCGGAAAAAACGAGCTGCAAAGTTGGACGAATATGCAGCGGCGGCGGATCTTCTCCGAAACCGACGGGCTCGAAGCGGGAGTCGGCATCGTTGTCACCAACAGTTTTTCGTTCATGGTCAACGGCAAGTCGGACGGCAACGCGCTGGAAGATTCCGGCACGCAGATCATGCTCGGCGTAATGGGGACCATTCTTAATCCCGATGCCGAGCAGGCGATGGTTATCGGGCTGGGGACCGGCGAATCGGCCGGCTGGCTCGCCGCGACGTCGCAGGTAAAACGGCTCGACGTCGTCGAACTCGAACCGGCGGTCGATGAGATGGCCCGGCTGTGCGGTCCGGTGAATCATCACGTGCTGCAAAATCCGCGCGTCCGCCGGTTGTACAACGATGCCCGCGAGGTGCTGCTGACGACGGACGAAACTTACGACGTGATCGCCTCGGAACCGTCGAATCCTTACCGCGCGGGAGTTTCGAATCTGTTTACGACCGAGTTTTATCGCGCCGCACAGTCGCGGCTGCGGCCCGGCGGATTGCTGTTGCAATGGGTGCAAGGCTACGAGATCGACACCCGGACGGTCGCCACGATCTGCCGAACGCTTCAATCGGTCTTCACTCACGTCGAAGTCTGGCAGACGCAGACGCGCGACTTGCTGTTCGTCTGCGGCGAGGCCCCCCCTGCTCTCTCCGCCGAGGGACTGCGGCAGCGGATCGACGCCGAAGTGAATCTTCGCTCGGCCCTGCTCCATGCATGGCACGCGCAGACGGTCGAGTCGGTGCTCTCCCATTACGTTGCGGGGAATCGATCGGTCGAAGAATTCGCAAAACGCGGCACGATTAACACCGACAATCTGAACGCGATCGAATACGGCTTCGCGCGCACGGTCGGGCAGCGGACCGACTTTCGCATCGATGATCTGCGGCGGACTGCCTGGGAGCAGGAAGAACAACACCGCTCGGGTATCGAAGGCATCGACTGGGCGCAGGTGGAACTCGAGCGGCTGCTCAATTCCGCGCTGCTGGGACACGAACTCCCCCACGACGACGTCGTGCTCCGTCAGCACTCGCGGCAGTATCGCGCGCTCAACAATTACCTGTCTCAATACAACGTCGCCTGGGACGCGAGAAGCCTGCAAAAATACGACAACGCCTGGAGACTGTGGCCCAACAAAATGGGGCCGCAATCGCTGCTCGAACTGGAATTTCTCGCCCACGCCAAAACGGCCCTCGACCACAATAACGCCGAGCCGCTGCTGCGCGAACTCGAAATTCATCAGCCGAACGAAGCGCTCGGCCTGCTGGTCGTCTGGTATTGGCAGCAGGGGCAGTCAGCCGCGGCGATTGCGTCTCTCGAACGCCTGCTCGAAAATTTGAAGACCGACCCGTGGGGGATGACGATGATGATCTCGCCCGCCATCGAACTGGCCGATGAGTTGGCCGAAGCCGAACCCGCCGCCGCCGGGCGGATCATGAAAGCCATGAGCGAGCCGTTCGCCGTGAAGGCCTACGAAGACGACCGCATGCGCATGTCGGTCAATGTGTCGCGATTTCTCCCGGCCGAACGGGCGGTCCCAAGTTTGCTGGCGTTCGAACCTCACGTCCTCTGGGACGTCTGGTTTTTGACCTACCGCGAGCAGGTCTATCGCGAGACCGGCCATGCACTCGCCCCCCGGTCGAAACAAGACCTCGAACGATTTTACGCGAACGAAGGACGCACGCCCGATGAGTCGAGAGACGAGGGACAAGAGACAAGAGCCAGATAAATTGGTTTAGCCGCGACGCGAAGGGCTTCCGCAGCGGAGCGTTTTCTTTGGGGTGGCACTTCTTTTAGGGTGGTGCCGAGCGCAGAATCATTTGACGCTCGTGAGCCGCCTTGTCTCGTCAAGCACCAGCGACGGACGATCGGCGCGATGGCGAATCCAATTCAGGGCCTTGAATATGCGCGGCCGATTTACGATCCAGCGCTCCAGCCGGCGCTTGCCGGGAAAATTCAACATCATTAAACCGATGAGCATCGTCAGCACTCCTTGACCGGGGAACACCAACAAGGCGATGCCGGCGAAAAAAAAGACGATCCCCAACACGTTCTTGAGAGCGAGCGCCGCAACTCGCCAGCCGGGATGTTCGATCCGCCAGGACGTCATCGGTTTCTCCGAGCCGACAAAATAATCGGCGGGGAGGCGGATGATGATCCAGGGAATCGCAATCAACGATCCCACCCCCACGACGAGGGATGAGACCGCCAGCATGGCGATCAGTTGCCGATGGCCGTCGATCCATTCTTTGAGGACGTCGAACATGAAAGCATCCGCGGATCAAACTCGTCTACTTCGTCATCCCGCCCC
Organism: Planctomycetaceae bacterium; assembly: GCA_040881995.1. GTDB lineage: Bacteria > Planctomycetota > Planctomycetia > Planctomycetales > Planctomycetaceae > JAQCEJ01. Next base: position 8,700 of record JBBECD010000119.1, on the reverse strand, counting down.
GTCAGGCTCGCAAGACGGCCCCCCATTGCCGTGTACAAGCAGAAACCACGGCCCCCTGTGCCGCGTCGATCTCTTCGCTGGTGAGCGTGCGGTCCGCCGCGCGGTACGTGATATTCACCACGTACGACTTTTTCCCGGCGGGAATCTGCGGACCCCGATACTGGCCGCCGAACGCGACGGCTTCGCGAAACGGACCGGCGGCGGAGGCGACCGTCGCCGACAACTGCTCCCACGTCACCCCGGGATCGAGAATGAAATTGAGATCCCGCGAAATGCTGGGGAACGTCGCCAGCGGCACATACGTGGGATGCAACTCGGCGAGCGATTCGAGCAGCGAGAAATCGACCTCGGCGACGGTGACCGTCTCTTTGAGGTCGACGCTTTCGGCCGCTTCGCGCGACAGTTCCCCCATCCAGCCCCACAACTGGCCGTCGATGAGAAGTTCGGCGCCCTTTTCATCGGCGAACTGCGGAATCGAACTGCGGCGGACGTCGATCGTCTTCGCGCGATGGACCGACTGCACCACCGCATTCAGGATTCCTTTCACCTCGCCGAATGATTTCCCGCTGACGAAGCCGAGCATAAACGGTTCGGTGACGCGCTCGGGTTGTCGGCGATCGGCCGAGAGATACACGCGGGCCGTTTCGAATAATTGAACGCCATGCGACCCTTGACGCTGGTTGTCGCGGAGACAGTGCAGCAGACTTGGAATCAACGTCGGCCGCAACACGTTCTCGTGCCGCCGCGACGAATGATCGACCGAAAGTGCGGGAATCTCGCCCCGCGGCGTGAAGAGCTTCGCCTGATCGGCGCTGATGAACGTCAACGTCACCGCTTCGTACGCCCCGGCGGCCGTCAGCACATGACGCACCCGTTCGAGCACGCGGTCGCGCAACGGACGAGCGGATATTGTGAGCGGCACATCGACGTCTTCGGGGATGTGATGATAACCGTAAATGCGGGCGGCTTCTTCAATCAGGTCGATCTCACGCGTCAGGTCGCGACGCCACGTCGGCGGCAAGAACTCGACGCGGTCGTCGGCGACCGGTCCCTGTTGCACCGCGCCGAGCGCCTTTAAGATGTGCAACACTTCGTCCGTGGGAATTTCGATGCCGAGCACCCGCTTGAATTGGGCGAATCGCAGCATGATCGACTGGCGCTGCTGAGCGTCTTGCTCCGTTCGCCCGGTTGAAATCGAGCCGCTGCACAATTCCCCGCCGGCGATTTCAAAAATCAGTTCACAGCAGCGCCGGCTCGCCCAATCGATACCGGCGGGATCGACCCCCCGTTCGAACCGATACGACGAATCGCTGTGCAAGTTCAATTTCCGGGCGGTGCTGCGGATCGAGAGCGGCGTGAACTCCGCCGCTTCGATCAAGACGTTGACGGTGCCGGAGCCGATTTCGGTGGCGAGTCCTCCCATCACGCCGCCGATGGCCACCGGCCGGTCCGCATCGGCGATCACGCACATCGACTCGTCGAGCGAGTATTCTTTCTGATTGATCGCCATGATTTTCTCGCCCGGCTTCGCCCGGCGGACGACGATGCGATGTTCGTTCAACTTATCGTAATCGAAGGCATGCAGCGGCTGGCCGCATTCCATCAGCACATAATTGGTGATGTCGACGATGTTATTGATCGACGTCAGACCGACGGTTTCGAGCCGTTCGACGAGCCATGCCGGGCTTGGTCCGATTTTCACGCCTTTGATGACGCGGGCAATGTATCGCGGACAAAATTCGGGACATTCGATCGCGACCGACGTGAGATCGTTAACGGCGCCCCCTTTGTCCTGCGGTTGTGCCGCCGGCTTTTTGAGCGGCCGGCCGAACAGCGCACCGACCTCGCGGGCGATGCCGAGATGCCCGAGGCAATCGGCCCGATTGCTGGTGACTTCGAGGTCGATCGCGAGGTCGTTGCCGACGTCGTGATACTCTTCGAGATTAAGCCCCGACATCGTTAACCGATCGGCGACGACCGCCACGTCTTCGGTGATGTCGATGTATTGTTTCAACCAGTTCCAACTGACGATCATGGCCGACGACTCACGACGAAAATGAATAAAATATGAACGACTCTCGGCGGAACAACGATTCCGTAGCCGCACACTTTATCGATTGCGGCGAGAGAATAAAAGCGGGTTTTCCCCGAGAGGAGCGTGTACCCTGTCAGGCCGATTGAGCCTGCTCGCGGAGTTCGTGGAACAATTCGAGCTGATGCTTCAGCCCGGCGACGCGGTCTTCCGGCGCGTCGCCCGCTTCGAGCAGCAGCCAGCCGTCGTAATCCATCTTCACGAGCAGCGCCATCAGTTCGGCATAGGGATACGTCGGATCGTCGAACTGATGCACGTGACACGTCGCGCCGAAGCGGTCTTTCAGCAGATTGAAATTCGCTTCGAGGCCGTCTCCTTCGAGATCGGTCGGGTTGGAATTCCAGCAGACGGCGACGTTCGGATGATCGGCGATATCCATAATCTGCCGAATGATCGGCGGCGCCGCCGCCTGCCCGTGCACTTCGAGCCGCACTTGCTGATCGAGATCGGCGGCGAACTTGCCGAGCGTGTTGAGCGAAGCACCGATTTGCGCGATCGTCTTTTCGCGCGGCACGTCATCGTAGAAGCGGTCGGGCTTGACCTTCACGCCGGTCGTGCCGACGTCGTGGCTGAGAATCAGAAACTCCTTCGTCGCCACGATCGCTTTTTCAACGACCGCGGGATCGGGGCTGTCGTAGCGTTCGTTGCTGCCGATGCCGACGTTCGTGACGCTGCTGTCGGCGAAGCGTTTCTTGACGTCTTTGCGCTGCTCGGCGTTCAGCGACGGTTCGACGCCGTGGGCGTGCGTCGTGCGAAGTTCGACACCGAGCACGCCGGAGGCTTCGCAGTTGGCGATCAGCATCGGCAAGTCCCAATCTTGTCCCCACAGGTAGGTCACGAGTCCGTATTTCATCTTTGAGCCGGGTTTTTCGTCGGCGGCAAATGTTGCGCACGGCAGCAAGCTGGAGAGGAGCTGCGGACCGACGAAAGTGGAACCGCCGGCAACGAGACAGTTCCGGATGAATTCTCTTCGGGTCGATGGGGACATAATTTTACCTCGCTGGATACGACGATGATTTCACGGTGTGGAGAAGACTTCCCAGATGGTCCATAGAATAACTCAACTCCGTAACCGCACGCCAGCCCGAGCCAAACCGATTCGTTTCTCTTGTAACAGTTAACCGCGACACGAAGGCTTGCCGAAGCGGAGCTTCGAAGACCTTGCGTTCCCAAGCGGAGCATGGGAACGAGGGGAAAATGTGTTGGCGCGATTCTGACTCATCCCTCATCCTTTTCTTCCACCTCTCGCCGTGGCACAATACGATTCATCACCAAACGCACTTCAACCCCAGGAACCGACACCATGAAAAATACGCTCTTCGATTTATCAGGACGGACCGCACTCGTCACCGGCGGCAGCAAGGGGCTCGGCAAGGCGATGGCGCGCGGCTTCGCCGAAGCGGGGGCGAATATCGTCATCGTCAGCCGGCATGAAGGCGAACTCGCCGCCGCCGCGAAGGAGATTGCCGACGGCACGTCCGCCAAGGTGAAATCGATCGTCGCCGATTTGAGTCAGCGCTCCGAATCGGCTCGGCTCGCGAAGGAGGCCGTCGCGGCGTTCGGTGCGATCGACGTTCTCGTCAACAACGCCGGTTCGAACATTCCCGAACTCACCGATCAGATCACCGACGAGAACTGGGACCGCATCCTCGAATTGAATCTCAGTTCGTGCATGGCGTTAGCCCGCGCCATCGTGCCGCAGATGAAAGCGCGGAAATGGGGCCGGATCATTCACATCTCGTCGATTATGGCGCTCGGATCCAAAGAAGGGCGTAATGCATATTCGGCGACGAAGGCCGCCCTCATCGGCATGTGCCGGGCGGAAGCCATCGATCTCGGGCCATTCGGCGTCACGTCGAATTGCATTTGCCCGGGGCCGTTTCTAACCGACCTCCCCGGCAGCGTGCTGACCGCCGAACAGAAACAATCGTTCGCAAAACGAACCGCGCTGGGCCGCTGGGGCGAACCGCGCGAACTCGCCGGCACGGCGCTCTTGCTTGCGAGCGACGCCGGCAGTTACATCACCGGCGAACACATCACCGTCGACGGCGGCACGATGGCCAGGATTTTTTGAAGGTAATGACGAATGTCGAAGCTCGTATGACGAATCAAATCCGAATGACGAATGTCGGAATGTCCAAGCAACGGCAATCATTCGGTCATTCGTGCTTCGTCATTGATTCGACATTCGGATTTCGTCATTTATCGCGCATTCACTTCCTGCACGAGTTCATCGACCTTTTCGAGAATTCTCTGCTCGACCGTCTCGGCGAATGGGCCCGGAAGGGACGTGTAGAGCATCGAGCCGCCCCCTTCGTAGCCTCCCTCGCGCAGCACGCGAAGGCTGGGGACGTATCCGAAGACGTCGTTCGAATAACCGGCGACCCACACGTTCGTGTTGCCGAAGCGTTTCTTGAGTTCCAGCGAATAATCGACGACGACTTCACCGGCGAGGGCGATCATCAAAATCTCGTTGCCGAACTTCACGATCTGCACCGGATACGAATAATGCGTGTTGATTTCCCCCGACGTCGCCAGTTCATCGAGCAGCGTCTCGGCGTGTAAGCGGACGTAAATGTTCGTACCTTCCTTATCCTTTTCAAGCTGCTCGCGGCTCGCGGGCGATGCGAACTCCAGATCGGCGAAATCGTAGGCGGTTTTAAGCGGCCCGTGCACCGCCTTGCGATGCGCCTGAATCGCCGCTTCGGTCGCGTTGGCAAGCGCCCGGCCGTGACGTTCGGCCCATTCCTTCGTGCTGCGGGGATACGGGTTCTGGTCGCCGCCGCAGCCCATCATGAACATGGCGACCGTGCCGGGATGTTCGGCTTCGAGATATTCCTGCGCATAACCGGCGTAATCGCCGCAATACTGATAGAGTCCGAGCGTCGTGTTATGACAGGCATAACCGAAGACGACCGTCTTTAATTCTTTCTCGGGCGATTCCACGATGAGCACGGGAACATCCTGATCGACGGGGCCGTCGGGATACGGGCTGTTCTGCACGCCGCCGGGAGTCGGCAGCCGCCGATTCATCGAAATCCCCGCGCGGCCGTGCGAATAATACAAATTTGCCGGTGCCAGGTTTTCGATCGCCTGCCCGATGAGCGCGATCAATTTGTCTTCCAGATCCGCCGAGTACGCGTCGGCGAGCGCGATCCACTTGGCGTCGCGATGCCGCAGCAGCAGATACCGCGAGCGGAGTTCCGGCCCGCTGTGCGTGTGCGAGGCATTCAATAGCAGCGACGCGGGAGCGAGTTTGAATTCCTCCATCGCTCGCAGTTCGACGTTTTCGCGCACAGACCGCGGCACGCCGATGAGATCGAGCGTGATCATCACCATGCGAGTGCCGAGCTGGTCTTCCAGAACCAGCGCCTTCGCGTACAGATCGTGAAATTTCCCTTCCGCCGGTTTATCGCGCGAAGCGTAACCCGCCATCCACGTCGGTTCGCTCGGCGTGATCACAACGGCGGCAGAACCGGCTTTCCATTCGGGTTTTTCGTCTTGGGCGCGGGCCGTAGACGTCGCAAGAACAATCAATATTGATGCCGAGACGGCGAAAGAAGTCGAGCGCAGAAACAGTCGGAATTGAATCGGGTAGAATGTCATCGGTGCGAAAAATCCTTCAAATTCGAGTCGAATGATGGTACAGCTCACCGCGAAGACTCATTATCATAAACAATGGTCCGAAAATCCATAAGTCACTCGCATTGCCGAACTCGTCAAATTATCAGCTTCAAACAGGCCGATCACGATTCAGGAGCAAAACATGTCACGTCCATCGTTCAGCCGCCGGGGTTTTTTGGGGACGGCCGCCGCTGCGTTCTCGCTCTATGGTTGGAGTCACGTTGCTCGCGGCGCCGAGCGAAATGAGAACGACGACCGGCCTCCCGTGCTCGAACCGCGGGCCACGTCGGGGGACGACGCCGTCGAACCCGCTTGGGACGAACGAATGACGATCACCGTCAGCCCGAAAAAGGGTGATCTTGTCGGTGACAGCGAAAAGGTGCTCCAGGCCGCGGTGAATTACGTCGCCGGTTTCGGCGGCGGGACGGTGCAGATTCTCCCCGGAACATACAAGCTGCGGAATTCGGTCTTCCTTAAATCGGGAGTGCGCATCATCGGCAGCGGTCTCGATTCGATTCTCATCAAAGAACCGTCGCACGCGGCGAAACTCGCCGTCGATTCCGACTGGTACGATCAGGAAATCACGCTGGAAGACGACAAGGGTTTCCAACTCGGCGACGGCGTTTGCCTAATCACGAAAAATCCACACAACGGTTCGATGCAGTATCTGAAGCGCACGCTCGTTGCGCGGTCGGGGAAGCGGTTCAAACTCGACAAGCCGCTGCGCGAGAATTACTGGCAGATGGGGAATTCGTCGGCAAATGCTCTGTTTCCTTTGCTGACCGGCGAGGAAATCGAGAACGTCGCGATCGAGAACCTGACGCTCGACGGAAACCGCGAGCAGAACGAACACCTCGACGGCAACTACGCCGGATGTATCTTCTTGCAAGATTGCCGGCGAATCAACATGCGCGAAGTGACCGCGCGGAATTACAACGGCGACGGCATCAGTTGGCAGATCTGTCACGACGTCGTCGTCGAGAATTGTCACTCGCACGACAACGCCGATCTCGGCCTGCATCCCGGTTCGGGTTCGCAGCGCCCGTTGATTCGCGGCAACAAACTCGAACGCAACAACATCGGCATCTTTTTCTGCTGGGGGGTGAAATACGGCCTCGCGGAAAACAACGTCGCCGACGGCAACAAGTACGGGGTGTCGATCGGTCATCGCGACACGAACAATTTGATTCGCGAAAACGAAATTCTGAACAGCGGCGAAGTGGGCGTCTTGTTCCGTCCCGAGCGAGGCAAAGCCTTCGCGCCGCATCGCAACCGGCTGGAGAAAAACCGCATCATCAACAGCGGTCCCGAAGCCGGAATCGCCGTCGACGTGCAGGGAGAGACCGAATCGGTGATCATCTCCGGAAACGAGATCAAAGAAACCCGAGACCCGATGCAGCGAGTCGGCATCCGCGTGGGGAAAGAGACGCGGGACATTCAGCTCGTCGACAATAAATTTGAGGGGTTGTCGGTGAAGGTCACGGGGCCGTGAAATCGAGGGATGAAGGATGAGGGTATTGTAGCCCAAAGCGAAGTGAGAGGGCTTTTTCGTGCTCAGGGTTCCACATGGGAACGCGGGGCTTTGAAGCTTCGCTTCCGATCGCGCTGGAAACTTCGCTATCGAATCCGTATGCGTGTACGATATTCGTTTGCGGGTCGGGCGGGTGTGAAATTGCATCGCACACGGGCCGATACCCTTGCGAGCGACGAAAAGCAAGCCTGAAAATCGGCGAAAAAAATTCCCGCGCAGATTGGGAATTTCAATGCTTTTCATTCGTCGCGCGGCCGGGTTACAATTGGAAATATCTTATTTCCCGTTGTCAATTTTTTATCGTGGCATCTGCTCATGACTATTCCCTCCGCCCGGTCGAGCGTCGCCGACCTGGTCTTTCATGTTTACCGGCGTCCGGTGCACCCCGAGTTGTTTCGCACGTTCGTGACAACGAAGTTGGTGACGAACCGATGGTCGGCGGATCTAAGAATTTGCGACGTGGGCCACCTGGTGACGTTTCGATACGGAAATCAGGTTCTCACCGAAATGACCGCCACCGAACGGCAACCGCTGCCGCATCATTTTCACTGCCTCGAACGCCGGCTTCGCGGTCAGCGGAACGAAACGGTCGATGTGATCGCCGGGCTGCGATACCAAGTGAGCTTTCAGGTCGAACAACTCGAACAGGACATCTTTCTGCACGTCAATGAAGAACTGCTCGCCGATTCGCGGAAGGCGCAGCTCGCGTATCATTTTCCGCCGGTGCATCGATTTATGCCGGGCGCCATCAGCGTGATGAATGCCGAGTCGGTTTACGGCGGACTGCTGGTGCACACGTTTCACACGTTCCCCGACAGTTCGGCGATTGTGAAAACGCAGTCGTTATACGAAATCAGTTGATGCAAAAAGTGGGAGTCCAGGTTTGAGCCTGCTGCAGATGGCATACGCTTTCGAATTATCTTCAGAGTTCCGTCATGAGTCTTTTCCGATGGGCGATCGCCGTTTTACTCTGTCACGCCGCGATCGCGGCGGGGGCTGAGCCACATCCTTCGCCTTACCGGTCGGCGCTGCGTTATCGCTCGTCGTACCGTCAGCCGGCATATCGCGAAAGTCCCCCCCGTCGCGAACGGCGAATGCTCAGTTCTCCCAGTCTTTACGCGGGGCCGTATCCCGGCGGCGGGTTGTATGCATGGAGACAATGGTATTACGACCGGCTGCGATACCCGCTGTTCGATCGTTCGCGTCACCGCGTCTTTCGCATCCTGCCGTTTGATCGCGAGTTGTCGATGTCGCAATCCCTCATGCCGGGCGTGATGAATGAAGAAACAGACGCCGCGCCCGATGATCCAGTCACCAAACTGCAAAACGATTTTTTTACGGACGACCTGCATTCGCCCGAGGATCTTTTGCAATTGAAGCTGGGGTATTGATGTCCAAGGGTGTGGCAAATCTTTTTGGCGTGTTTAAGTCCTTGTGGGGATTGGGAGTTTCC